>CADCJO010000026.1 GCA_902801765.1 uncultured Eubacteriales bacterium | reverse complement strand
CCAGGGTCCTCAGGACCCTGGCGCAGGTCTGGGGGCGCGCAGCCCCCAGCGTCTCCTCCATGTTGGCCTTGAAAATCACCCTTGGGAACATGACTGTTAGCAATATCAGTTAATTCTGATCGGCACGACCTGCGGTCTTTGGCCCGGCGTACGAAGAACCTCATAAAACCCGATCAGGTTACCGGGGCGGGATTGGCGGTAAGCGGCCAGCACCGCGGCGGTGTCGCGCAGGTCAAAGGCAACGCTCAGCCCACAGCCGACGGATACATCGCGCGGGGTGGAGACGATTTCGGAATGGATGCCCGCCCGGCGCAGGGCGCTGTCAAAACGGATCACCTGCTGCCGGGAGCGGAACGCGGCGATGCCGTTATTTTCAAGAAATTGCATGGTTTTCCCTCCTTCCTCATATATTCTATGAGAATCGGCCTGCCACCGTGCGGCGAAGGAGGGATTATTCGTGATTTACCTGGATAACGCGGCCACCACCTTTCCCAAGCCGCCGTCCGTCACAAAGGCCGTGACCGGGGTGATGGAAAAGATCGGCGGCAATCCGGGCCGGGCCGGGCACCGAGGCGCGCTGGCCGGCGGACGCATCCTGAACCGCTGCCGGGAGCTGGCGGCGGAGTACGGCGGGCTGTCATCGCCGGATCGCGTGATCTTTTGCCTGAATTGCACGGACGCCCTGAACATGGCGATTCGCGGAACCTTACGAACGGGCGACGAGGTGTTGGTGAGCCATGCCGAGCATAACGCGGTGATGCGGCCGCTGATGGGCTATCACGACGCGGGCAGAATCACCGTGCGCATTCTGCCGCCGGACAGCCGGGGCATTCTGTCGCCGGAGACGGTCAGCGCCGCCATCACACCGAAAACAGCGCTGATGATTCTCTGCCATGCCAGCAACGTCACCGGCCAGATTCAGCCCGCGCGGGAAATCGCACGGGCCTGCCATGCCCAGGGCGTGCCGCTGCTGCTGGACGCGGCCCAGACAGCCGGGACGGAGGACCTCGCGTCCATCCACGCGGATATGGTCGCCATGCCGGGGCATAAGGGGCTGCTTGGGCCGATGGGAACAGGCATGCTGCTGCTGGGCGATCAGATGCTGCCCCGGCCGCTGCGGGAGGGCGGCACAGGATCAGCGTCAGAAAGCCTGCGTCAGCCCACTATGCTGCCCGACCGGCTGGAAAGCGGGACGGCGAATCTGCCGGGCATCGCGGGACTGGTGCAGGGATTGAAATTTGTCCTGTCCCATCGCGCGGCCATTGCGGAGTATGAGTATGTATTGTCTGAACAGTTACGGCGGGGACTGGAGCAAATTCCCGGCGTAACGCTGTACACCGGCCTGGCGGATCTGCCCCGCGTGGGGGTGGTCAGCTTCAATCTGCGGGGGATGGACAGCGGGGAGGCGGCTGATCGCCTGAACCGCGCGGACATCGCTGTGCGCGGCGGCCTGCACTGCGCGCCGTCCATCCACGCCTGGCTGGGCACCCCAGGCGCAGTACGGGCCAGCGTCGGCCCCTTCAACACCGAACGCGACGTGGACGCGCTGGTGGAAGCGGTGGCAAAAATCCGGAAAACCTGAGCAGCTTTTGCGCTTCGATATATAAAAAGCCCATCCCTTACAAAGGTATGGGCTTTTTTCCATCCGATAGGATTACAGCATCTGTTCCGCTTGGGCCGCGGCGTCGATGGTTTCCACGATGGGAGCGTTGGGATAGTCCGTGGTGACGGGCAGGGGGAGAGACTGCATGTATTCATGCATGGCCTCGGCCACGCGTTTGCTGTTGGCCACGGCCTCCACCACCGTCCGCGCGCCGCTGGCGGCATCACCCGCCGCGAACACGCCGGGGCGGCTGGTGTGGCCGTCCGCGTCCACGGAGAGCAGGCCGGACTTGCTGGTGTCAATGTCCTTGGTGCTGGCGATCAGGTTGCTTTCCGCGCCCTGGCTCACGGCAACGATCACGCCGGTGCAGGGATACAGCTTTTCGGTGCCGGGAATCGGAACGATCCTGCCGTTTTCGTCCTTCTGGCTGTCGGCCAGGATCACGCCGTCTTCCCGGATTTCCAGGGTGCATTTGTTGTAAATGAAGTCCACGCCCTCCAGCTTGGCGTAGCTGGATTCATACTGGCTGGCGGTGAGGGTGTCGGTCAGGTTCACGCAGCTGACATAGCGCGCGCCGTGGCGGATGGCGGTGCGGGCGCAGTCCATGGCGCTGTTGCCGGTGCCGATCACCATGATGCGTTCGCCCAGACGGAAGGCGGCGGGGCTGGCCAGGTAGTTGATGGCGTAGGTGACATGGCCCAGGCTTTCGCCCCGGATGTTCAGCTTCCTGGGCTTCCACAGGCCCGCGCCGACGAACACGCTCTGATAGCCGTCCCGGAACAGATCGTCAATGGTGATGGCGCTGCCGATGTAGGTGTTGGGGCGGAACCGGATGCCCTTCAACTCCAGATGGCGGTAAGCCATGTCGTCCAGCACGGAATCGGGCAGGCGGAAATCCGGGATACCGTAGCGCATCACGCCGCCGATCTTGTCCCGGCTGTCAAAGATGGTGACGCCGTAGCCGTACCGGGCCAGGATGATGGCCACGGTCAGACCTGCCGGCCCAGCGCCGATGACGGCGGCTTTGCGGCCGTTGGAGGGGGCGGGGCCCTTCACCATTTGGTTGGCGTAGGTGGTGGAGATGTAGCTTTCGATGATCGAAAAGTGCACCGGCGCTTCCTTGATGCCGCGCACGCAGTGGCCCTCGCACTGGTTTTCATGGTTGCACACCAGGGAGCAGACCGTGGTGAGCGGGTTGTTTTCAAACAGCATCCAGCCCGCGTCGTTCAGCTTGCCTTCCTTGAGCAGCCGGATCACCTGCGGGATGTTGGTATGAATGGGGCAGCCCTCCTGGCAGCGGGGCTTTTTGCATTGCAGACAGCGGTTGGCTTCTTCCATCACGTGCAGGGCCATATTCTCATTTCCTCCGGGTGAGTATTCGTTTAGGTTCTTAGTTCCAAGTTCTAAGTTCCAAGTTCTTAATTTGCCAAAGAGCCACGGGGCAATCCTGTTGAATCATACCACATCAGCTTAGAACTTGGAACTTTAAACTTAGAACTATCAACATTCATAAAAGCGGCGAACAGCACTGCTTACCGCTGTTACTGTTCGCCACAGATCACTGAATTTCCTTTTCCTGAAAAAGCAATATTCTTCTGGAAATAAGAATTATTACTTTATTCAGCTTTCTCGGAAGGGAGTCTGAGGGGAACCGCTCTTTGGCTTGCAAAGAGCGGTTCCCCTCAGAAAAATTATCAAATTAGTAGCTCAGGCCGAAACCGGACAGGTAGTAGTTGCCGTCGGCGTCCTGATAGGCGTAGCTGCCGCCCTTGACATTGGCCAGGATGGCGGGATCGATATACTGATCCTTGTCATAGCCGGGCACGTCATTGGGGGAGGCGCAGGTTTCCACGAAAGTGCCGTCTTCATTTTCGGTGTAGGTCAGCGCGATCACGTCGGGGGAAGACACCATGGTCACGGCCAGCTTGCCGGTGGGGTTGAAAGCGCCGGTGATGACGTCAACCTGGGCCTTGCGGGCGTTGTCCAGGGAAGCGCCGGAGGTGGTGTACTGGGCCAGGAGGGCGTCGCAGTAGGGCTCCAGGTTGGTCAGGATCCAGGGAGAGGAGCAGACGATGGTGGCAATGACTTTGCCGCCGTTCTCGTGAACGGTGTTCGCAGCCTTGGCCAGCTTGTCCACATCGGCGAGGGTGGTCTTTTCGATCTTTTCGCCGGTCTTCTTCTGGGAAGCCACGACGCCCTGGCCGAAGCCCTGGCCGCCGCCGGACATTTCGCGTTCGTCCACTTCGTAATCTTCCACCAGTTCTAGGATGCCTTCGGCGTCGGTGCCGTTGGTGGAGGTGGTAGCCTTGGGCTGGACATAGAAGTAAGCGACTTCGGCTTCCTTGGCCTTGTCAACGATCTCGAAGCCCTGGGCGGTAAAGAGTTCGCTCAGCGCGGCGATCATATCCTCGTCTTCGCCAGAGCCGGTGAAGGAAGCGATATACAGCTTGGTGCCGGCATTCGCGGCCAGAGGCAGCGCGTTCTCATGGTTCTTCATGAGCACGACGGCCTTCTGATGCAGGGCATAGGCCTGGGCGGAAGCGGTCTGCAGGTTGGTGGCGCGGACTTCGTCGGCCTTGTTGTAATCGAGATAGGGATTATCGAAGCGGCCCTGCTCAAAGATGGCGGTGGCGCGGTTGATGTTGGCGCGGTCCAGGTCTTCCTTGGCCAGGATGCCGGTTTCCACGGCTTCGATCACCAGGTCGGTGCGCAGGCCGGAGCCGATGGCGTCGCTGCCCGCGGCGACCAGCTTGGCGTAGCGTTCGGTGAGGCTCAGGTCTTCCACGCCGAAGGTCTGGCCGGTGACGATGCCGGAGTCGGTGTTCACGTAGCCGTCAAAGCCCATCACGTCGCGCAGCAGGGTGGTGATGATTTCATAGTTGTAGGCGGAACCAAGCTGGTTGACCTTGACTTCGTGGCCGCGATAGCTCTGGTTGACGGAACGGCTGTCCGCCGCGTCGCGGGAGTAGCAGGGCATGATGGAGCCGCACTTGGCGTCGATGGCGGCCTGGAAGGCAACCAGCTGGTACTTTTCGAGGGAGCCTTCGGTGGGATACAGACGCCACTGGCCCTGTGCGGTGTGGGATTCAAAGCCGTTTTCGGCGGCGCCGTCACCGGGGAAGTGCTTGACGCTCAGCGCCACAGCGCCGGGCTTGAGGCCGTCGGTGCCCATATGGTAGCCGTCCACCAGCGCGGTGATGATGCCGGCGGCGACTTCGGGACGCTCGGTGAGGGTTTCAAAGTTGCGGGGCCAGCGGGGATCGGTGATCAGGTCCACCTGGGGGCCGTACATGGCGTTGATGCCCTGGGCAACCCACATCTGGCGGTCCACTTCGGCATATTCGCGGATGGCGTCATAGTTGCCATCGCCCTGCACGGCGGCGGCCAGACCCTGAGAATCCGGGAAACCGGCGGAAATGGGGTTGGAGAGGATGGTCATGGGGATGGCGGGCACGCCGCGCACGGCGGCATCGGCCTCAGCCATTTCGGTGACGACGTTGTTGTACAGCGCCACGGTGGAGGCGTCGAAGTTCAGGCCGCCGCGGTACACGCCGGCGCGCACTTTCTGGGTGTTGATAACGAAGGAATCCAGGCCCGCGAAGCCGCTGGCGAAAGCGTTCTTGGATTCTTCGCCTTCCGCGATCATGGTCACGACGGCTGCGGGATTGATGGTGCCGTCTTCATTCTTGACCATGTCCAGCTTGGGCGCGTTGGGGGTGATGGCCAGGGCGTTGAACAGGAAGCCCGCCTGATCGGCCAGTTCCATCTTGCTCACCAGATCAGCGGCGCGGGTCTTGGCGTCCAGACGCCAGTCTTCGCTGGGATCCAGTTCCTTGTTGTTGTTCAGATCCTTGAAATACAGGCCGTCTTTCACGATGACGCCCACGGTGGTCACGCCGATGGTGGGGCCGTTCTCGTTCTCATAGAACGCGGGCTCCAGGTAAGTGGCGGTGGGGTCAACCGCGTTGGGATCGTAGGGAGCGGGAATGTAGCTGTCCTCGGCAAACGCCGCAGGTGCCAGGCTCAGGATCAGAGCCAGGGTGGCAAGAATGCTGACGATTCTTTTCATGTTCCATTCTCCTTTTCATTGTTGATTTGCCGTCGGGCCGTCTTTGGACAGCCCTTTTTTCCTGCGTCCATCATATCATAATTCCGGGTAAAGAAAAAGGCGTTTGGCATGAACGCCTTTGATTCAACCGTAAAGTACAGATGTGTCTGTTCACGACAAAAAAACGGCGCGAATGGTGGTTTGGGGATGAGGGAGTAGGGAATAAGGAAGTTCAGATCAATATAGTGTGCTTTGAAATGAACGGACAAACCTCTTGACATTCAATCATCTTTGTCATCCCGAGCGAAGGCGGGCAAGAGGCGAGCTTTGTCATCCCGAGCGTAGTCGAAGGACGAGGAATCTGAGAGAAACGCATTCAACCAAGCAACATGACACCCAGCTCCCAGGTCCCTCCACTTCGCTTCGGCTCTCGCCTACGCTTCGGTCGGGATGACATGGGAGTTTAGTTTTCGACATTCTTTCTGTGCCTAACCCCTAATCCCTAATCCCTAATCCCTAATCCCTCGTCTCTCCCTCCCCCTGCATGACCACGCTCAGCTTAAACACCCCGCCCTCGGTGCGCAGGCTCATCACGCCGCCGTGCTTTTCTGCGATGCGGCTGATGGAGCGCAGACCGAAGCCGTGGCCGGAGCCGGTTTTGGTGGTATGAGGCAGGGCATTGTCCGACAGGGTCATATCCCCCGCGAAGGTATTCTCCACCTGGAGCACCACCATGCTGCCCCGCTTGTTGCTTTTCAGGGTGATCATCCGCCGGGTGGGGTCCTCGATCTTGGTGACAGCTTCCAGCGCGTTGTCCAGGGCGTTTCCGAACAGGGAATAAATCTCCCGCTCGGTGAGAAAATTGAACATCGCCCCATCGATCATGTAGGAAAACTTCACCTTGAAGGAATAGCAAAGGATGTTCTTTTCCGTCAGCACAATGTCCACGGTGGGGTTGCCGCACTCGATCACGGTGGAATATTCGTTGATGGAATCCTCCAATTCGTTCAGGTACTCGTCGAACCGGGCTTTGCCCGCCTCGGAACGGATGGCGTGAATCTGGTGTTTCAGGTCGTGGCACTTGGTTTGCAGCTGCACGATGCCGTCGTGGCTCATTTCGTAATACCGCATTTTGTTGCTGATGAAATCGTGCATGGTGCGGTTCTCGTGGCGGAAGCTGTCCAGCTGGGCAATCATGAGCAGAGCGGCGTAGTTGAGCACGGTATACAACAGCGCGCACAGATAGTACAGAAACAGCGCCGCGCGCTCGGCCGTGAACACATGGCCGCAGTATTCCAGCACCATCTGCAGCGGCACGAACACCGCCGTCAGTCCCGTCATCAGCCGGGCGGGGGCGTGGTAGGGCGGGTCCTTCACCAGATACTTATATAGGACGAACAGCGCCAGGCAAACGCCGAAATACACCAGGTAGGAAACCAGCGAACCGGCGATACTGTATTGCCCCCAGGGCGCTTCCACATTGTTGATCAGCATCAGGCTGGAGCCGGTTTTAAACGTGTTCCAGGCGATTTTGAAGATCGTCAGGCCCAGCAGCCCGTTATAGAGCATCACGGTTTTGTTTTCCCGGTAGCAGAAAAAGCTGCCCCCCAGGAACAGCAGATGCAGCGCCATGATCTGCGCGCTGTAGCAGAGGCCCTGAATCCGGATATCCGTGATCATTTCATCCGACAGGGTGCGCAGGCCCCAGCTGGCTAAAACCATCACCATGAGCGTCAGTCCCGCCCGCAGCGGAAAAAATCTGCGCTTTTTCCCTGTGCTCAGCAGCAGGAGCAGAATAAAAAACACAATGGCCGCCGAAATCCGGTGATCGACGGCCCCGATCCAGGAAAGATTGTTAATCATAAGCTGTCCCCCAAAAAGCTGGAAAACCGCTTCATCAGCTCCTTGCGGTGGGATTTGGAAACGGAGATGCGGGTATCACCGATAAGCAGATAGTCCGACGTCACGTTGGACACGTGGCGCAGGTTCACGATGAAGCTGCGGTTGCACATCACGAACCGGTCGGGGCTCAGCTTTTCGCTTACATCACTGAGGCGGCCCCGCACGGTGTAGTCTCCCCGGGTGGTGTGGTAGACCAGGTTGTGGTCAAACACTTCCACATAGGTGATATCGTTGGCGGACAGGCTGATGGTGCCATCGGAGGTTTTAAGCGAAAACAGCGCGCGAGCGCTGCCGTCCAGGCGCTTCATGGCTTTGTCCAGCACATACACGATGGAGGCCATGGATACGGGCTTCAAAATAAAATCCAGCGCGTCCACCTCATAGCCCTTGATGGCGAACTGGGCCATGTTGGTCACGAAGATCAAAATGTTTTCTTTGTTGATTTTGCGGATGAACCGGGCGGTTTCCAACCCGTCCAGCTTGCCCATCTGAATGTCCAGGAAAATAATGTCGTGGTTCTCCGTGCTGCGGATCAGGTCCAGTCCATCGGAAAAAACGTGGATCATGGCGGCGTGATCGTTCAGCTTGCAGTAATTTTCCACGCACTCTTTTAATAATTCGGCATCCTTTGGGTCGTCATCCACAACGGCAATCAACAGCACGGCCATCCCTCCCGCCCGGCTTCATATGTTTTCTCTGGGCTGTATTATAACATATTTTATATGATTTGACAACACGGTTCGCGTTGTATCTGTTCAGACTTGCAGCGTCCAGAAGGCGCGTGCGCATCCTGCCATCATTCTGCCCCGATTTTTGGAAAAAAGGATTTGAAACAATCGGCGTTTGCGTTTATAATAAGGGATGGGCTGCTTTACGGCGCCCACTCATCCCAGGACAGAGGAGGGGGAAATGCGTGTCCTTTTTCAAAATGCTGAGCCGCCGCTTCATGGCGTTCATGAGCACGCGCAACGGCTTCGATCCATTGTCCATGGCGATCCTGATCGGCAGCCTGCTGCTGCAAATCATCGGGTCGGTCACGGGCCTGAACGTGATTTTGTTTTTGAGCATCGCCCTGTATGGCTGGGCGCTGTTCCGGGTGTTCAGCAAGCGCGACCCTAAACGCGCCGCCGAAAACCAGAAGTTTCTCGCCTGGTGGACGCCCATCGGCACGAAAATCCGCCAGTTCTTCCTGCGGCTCAAGCTGCGCAAGCAGTACAAATATTTTAAGTGCCCTCAGTGCAAATCCCTGCTGCGCATGAGCCGCGGCGCGGGGGAGAAGGAAATCTGCTGTCCCAAGTGCCAGAACAGATTTAAGATGAAGGCGTGAGATAAGATGAAAGTTCCAAGTTCTAAGTTATAAGTTCTAAGTGATATAGTCTGACCACTGAGACTCATTGTTCCGGACGCTATTCGCTTAGAACTTCGGACTTGGAACTTAGAACTACCCCCACACTTAGCAAGGGAGATTTGCGATTATGTTTGGCTTGGTTCGCCCCTATATGAACGATCTGACCGAGGAAGAAAAGGCGCGGTACAAGGCGGTGTACTGCGGGCTGTGCCGGGCGCTGAATGAAAAGTACGGCCTGGCCGGGCGCATGGGACTCAACTACGATATGACGTTTTTGATTATCCTGCTGGATTCTCTGTACGAGCCGCAGGAACAGACGAAGGATGCTTTCTGCCCGCCGCATCCGGTGAAGAAGCACCGGGAAACGAAATCGGAATTCACCGATTACGCCGCTGATATGACCGTGGCGCTGACCTATTACAAGGCGTTGGACGACTGGATGGACGAAGGCAGCAAAACCGGCAAGGTATATTCCGGGCTGCTGAAACGCTCCTACCAGCAGGTGAAGGAGCGCTGGCCCCGGCAGTGCGAGGCGATCGAAAAAAGCCTGGACGCTCTGCACGAGGTCGAGAAGGACGAAGCGGCCCAGCCCGAGCGCGCCGCCGATCTGTCGGGCAGGATGCTGGCGGACATCTTCGCTGTGAAGGAGGACTTCTTCCAGCGGCAGATGGCGGGCCTGGGGTACTTCCTGGGCAAGTTCATCTACATGATGGACGCGGCCATTGATTATGAGGACGACCGGAAAAAGGGCTGCTACAATCCGCTGAACGGCATGAACGTGACGCCGGAGGAAGCGCTGGAAATTCTGCGCCAGCCCATGGGCCAGGCGGCGGAAGCGTTTGAAGCCCTGCCGCTGATCCAGGACGCCAACCTGATGCGGAATATCCTCTATTCCGGGGTGTGGCAAACTTATAATTATCAGATGAAAAAGAAGAACGAAACGGCGAACGCAGCGGACGTCGAAAACGAAGGAGGCGGGAAGGATGGTCACTGATCCGCGCAAGGTGCTGGGCGTCGGCCCGGATGCCAGCCAGGAAGAAATCAAAAAGGCGTACCGGCAGAAGGCCAAGGAGTGCCATCCTGATCTGCACCCCGACGACCCGCACGCCACTGAAAAAATGAACGAGGTCAACGAGGCCTACGACATGCTGATGCACCCGGAGAAATACCAGGGCCGTCAGCAGCCCTATTCCAATCCCTTCCAGGGGGCGCAGCGTCCAAGCGGCGGCTATGGCGGCAGTTATGGCGGCAATCCCTACGGCGGGTGGAGCAATGTGGAATGGGTGGATTTTGAGGATCTGTTCGGCGGCGCTTTCCGGCGGCAGGCGGGCTATGCGGACACCCGGCCTCAGGAAATGAACTATGATTCCATGGAAGTGCGCGTGGCCATCCAGGCCATCAACGCCGGACGCTACGCCGACGCCATCCAGGCGCTGACCCAGGTGAATGCCATGGGCCGCGACGCCCGCTGGCATTACCTGTTCGCCCTGGCCCAGCAGGGCGCGGGCAACACCATGACCGCCCTGGAGGAGATGCAGCGCGCCGCCCAGATGGAGCCAGGCAACCCTGTCTATCAGCAATTGCTGCGCCAGTACCAGTCCGCGGGACAGGCCTACACCCAGCGCGCCCGGGGCTTCAATATGTCCGCCGCCGATCCCTCCCGCTGGTGCATACGCATTTGTATCGCAAATCTGATTTGCAATATGTGCTGCAGGCGCCTGTAAAGTACGATGCCTACATATTGTGGTTCATTCAAGAACACTTTAATACACTGAGAGAAACGAAGCAGGGGCCTATGCGGCCCCCGCCCCCCCCCGCACCAGGGGACTTCGCCCCCTGGACCCATTTAGTGGATACTGCTTGACTGAGGGAATCGAATTGGTTCCCACTGTAGCAGAAAGGAACACGGAAGTCTGACTTGACGCCGTTGTGCTTCTATCCGCAGGGGAAAGTTTACTTTCCCCCTCGGATTTTCCCAGGCTTTCTTGGGCCAGAAGCCCTCAAACTTTCCGTAACCCCAGCGCGGCAGGCGGAGGTCGTTGATATTCCCAACAACGCTATTTCGCCGGTTGCGGGTCCAGGGTCCTCAGGACCCTGGTTGGGGTCTGGGGCGAATCGCCCCAGCGTATCCCCTTAGTGATTTATAACGCTTTTTCATATTACAAAACCATCTGCAAAACGGAAACAACAATTTCGGGAGTATACTCATAAATGATCACCTATCTAACGGGCGTGGACGTGGGCTCGACCACGGTGAAAGCCGTGCTGCTGGATGAAGACGGCAGCGTGGCTTTTTCAGCGTATCGGCGGCATCACGCCCACACCCAGGAAACACTGGTTGAAATATTAAAAGAAGCCCGGGAACAGCTGGGCTCTTTTCGCATGCGCTGCGCCATCACGGGCAGCGGCGGCATGGGGCTGAGCCGTGCGCTTGAGATGCCTTTTGTGCAGGAAGTGGCGGCGGTGGCGGCGGCGCTGAAGCGGGAAGCGCCCAAGACCGACGTGGCCATCGAGCTGGGCGGCGAGGACGCCAAGATTATTTATTTTACCGGCGGCCTGGAAGAGCGCATGAACGGTGTCTGCGCCGGCGGCACCGGCAGCTTTATCGACCAGATGGCCGCGCTGATGCAGACCGACGCCCTGGGCCTCAACCGGGAGGCGGCGAACTATCGGGAAATCTATCCCATCGCCGCCCGGTGCGGCGTGTTTGCCAAGTCCGACATTCAGCCGCTGATCAACGACGGCGCGACGAAGGCCGACCTGGCCGCGTCGGTGTTCCAGGCGGTGGTGAACCAGACCATTTCCGGCCTGGCCTGCGGCAAGCCCATCCGGGGCCATGTGGCGTTTTTGGGCGGGCCGCTGCATTTCCTGCCGGAGCTGAGAAACGCTTTTATCCGTACCTTGAAGCTCACCGACGAAACCGCCATCATCCCCAAGCACAGCCACCTGTTCGCGGCTCTGGGCGCGGCGCTGAACGCGGGGGAGAGCAAGGCCCGGGAGATCGACGCCCTGATCGACGCCATGAGCCAGGGCGTTATGCTGACCTTCGCCTTAAAGCGGATGGAGCCGCTGTTCGCCAGCGACAGGGAGTACCGGGCATTCACCGAACGCCATAAGCGGGCGCGGGTGAAGCGGGGCGATTTAGCCTCCTATACCGGCCCCTGCTATCTGGGCGTGGACGCGGGCAGCACCACCACCAAGCTGGCCCTGATCGGGCAGGACGACGAATTGCTTTGGACGTTTTACGCGGGCAACCAGGGCAATCCCCTCAAAACCGCCATTGCCGCCCTGGGCGAATTGAAAGAAAAACTGCCCGCAGGCGCGTTCATCGCCCGGGCCTGCTCCACGGGCTACGGCGAAGAGCTGATGAAATCCGCCTTTTCTCTGGACGAGGGCGAGGTGGAAACCATCGCCCACGTGACCGCCGCCAGCTTTTTCGACCCGCAGGTGGACTGCGTGCTGGACATCGGCGGGCAGGACATGAAGTGCATCAAGCTGAAAAACGGCTCGGTGGATACCATCCTGCTGAACGAAGCCTGCTCCTCGGGCTGCGGCTCCTTCCTGGAAAATTTCGCCAACTCCATGGGCTACACCGCCCAGGGCTTCGCCGCCGAAGCGCTGTTCGCCCCGTCGCCGCTGGATCTGGGCACCCGCTGCACCGTGTTCATGAACAGCAACGTGAAGCAGGCACAGAAGGAAGGCGCGTCGGTGCAGGACATCAGCGCGGGCCTGGCCTATTCCGTCATCCGCAACGCGCTGTTCAAGGTGATCAAGCTGGCCGACGCCAGCGACCTGGGCCGCCGCGTCGTGGTGCAGGGCGGCACGTTCCACAACCCCGCCGTGCTGCGGGCGTTTGAAAAGATCAGCGGCGCGGAAGCCGTCTGCCCCGACATCGCGGGCATGATGGGCGCTTTCGGCGCGGCGCTGATCGCTCGGCGGCACGATGCGGGCCAGGGCTCGTCCATGCTGCCGCTGGATGAAATTCTGCGCCTGCAATGGAAAACCAGCACCACCCACTGCCAGGGCTGTGAAAACCATTGTATGCTCACCGTGAACCTGTTCCCCGGCGGTCGCCGCCATATCACCGGCAACCGCTGCGAACGGGGCCTGGGCAAGGCCGCTAGCAGGGACAAGGGCCCCAACGTGAGCGCGTACAAGCTCCGGCGCATGTTCGACTATCAGCCCCTGGAGAACGCTCCCCGGGGTGAAATCGGCATTCCGCGGGTGCTGAACATGTGGGAAAACTATCCCTTCTGGCATACGTTCTTTACCCAATTGGGCTTTGCCGTGCGTCTGTCGCCGGTGTCCACCCGCAAAATTTATAACCTGGGCATGGAGTCCATTCCCTCCGAAAGCGAATGCTACCCCGCCAAGCTGGCCCACGGCCACGTGCAGTGGCTGATCGACCAGGGCGTGAAAACGATTTTTCACCCCAGCGTGTTTTATGAGCATCAGGAGGTGGACGCCGCCCAGAACCACTACAACTGCCCCATGGTGTGCGCCTATCCCGAGAACCTGAAAAACAACGTGGAGGACGTGACGGAGGGCAAGGTGCGCTACATCCGCCCCTTCATGGCCTTTACCAGCGAAAAGATTACCGCCGACCGGCTGGTGCGCCTGTGCAAAGAGGAATGGGGCATTCCCGCCGGGGAAGTGCGCGCTGCCGTGCACGCCGCTTGGCAGGAGCAGAAAAAGGCCAAGGAGGACGTGCGGAAGGAAGGACAGAAGGCCCTGCAATGGATGGCGGACAACCACAAGAAAGGCATCCTGCTGGCGGGACGGCCCTACCACATCGACCCGGAAATCCACCACGGCATCCCGGAGATGATCGCGGGCTACGGCCTGGCCGTGCTGACGGAGGACAGCATTCCGGCAGACTTCCGGCCCATCCGCCCGGTGCGGGTCAACGACCAGTGGGTGTACCATTCCCGGCTGTACACCGCCGCTCAGTTCGTGGCGGAGCGGGAGAATCTGGAGCTGATTCAGCTCAATTCCTTCGGCTGCGGCCTGGACGCTGTGACCACCGACCAGGTGGCCGACATTTTGGAGGGCAGCGGCAGGCTGTATACGGTACTGAAAATCGACGAGGTGAACAACCTGGGTGCGGCCCGCATCCGGGTGCGTTCGCTGCTGAGCGCCATGCGGATGCGGGAGGAAAAGGGCGTTTGCCCCACCGCCGCACCGAAAGCGTATGAGCGCAAGCTATTCACCAAAGAAATGCTTGCTCAGGGCTATACCATCCTGGCTCCGCGCATGAGCCCCATCCACTTTGACCTGCTGGAAAAGGTGTTCGAGCATCACGGCTATCATCTGGTCATGCTGCATAACGACGGCCGCAGCGCCATCGACACCGGCCTCAAATACGTGAACAACGACGCCTGCTACCCCTCCATCATCACCGTGGGCCAGATGATGGAAGCGGTGCTCAGCGGCAAATACGACGTGAACAAGCTGGCCCTCATTATGAGCCAGACGGGCGGCTGCTGCCGCGCCAGCAATTATGTGTCCTTCATCCGCCGGGCGCTGGAAAAAGCGGGCCTGCCCCAGATTCCCGTCATCAGCCTGAATTTCAACGGCATGGAAAGCAATCCGGGCTTCAAGATCACCCTGCCCATGCTGCTGGACGCGGGCAAGGTGTTTGTGCTGGGCGATTTGATCATGAAGTGTCTGCTGCGGGTTCGGCCCTATGAAATCGAAAAAGGCAGCGCCAACGCCCTGCATCAGAAATGGAAGGAGATCATTTGCCGCGTGATGCTGGGTCAGGAGAAGCGCTCCTTCGCCTCCATGTGCCGGGATTTGGTGCGTGACTTTGACACCCTGCCCATTCACGAGGACATGAAAAAGCCCCGCGTCGGCATCGTGGGAGAGATCCTGGTCAAGTACATGCCCCTGGCGAACAACCACCTGGTGGAGGTGCTGGAGCAGGAAGGCGCGGAGGCCGTGGTGCCGGACTTTATGGACTTTGCCTATTACACGCTGTACAATCAGAGTTACAAGACCGAATACCTGGGCACCCGCTGGACGGGCAAGTATTCCAGCGGCCTGGGCGTACCCTTCATCCGGGCCTTCTGCAAGCCCGCCTCCGACGCGCTCCGGGCGTCCAAACGCTTTACCCCGCCCATGCCCATCGAGCAAATCGGCGAGCTGGCCAAGCCATTCCTTTCCCTGGGCAACCAGTATGGGGAAGGCTGGTTCCTCTGCGGCGAAATGGCCGAACTGCTGGAGCACGGCGTTCCCAACATCGTCTGCATCCAGCCCTTCGGCTGCCTGCCCAACCACGTGGTGGGCAAGGGCGTGATCAAGCAATTGCGCCGCGCTTATCCCCAGGCCAACATCGCCGCCGTGGATTACGACCCCGGCGCCAGCGAAGTGAACCAATTGAACCGCATCAAGCTGATGCTGAGCCAGGCGAAAGCCTGACGCAAGCATGAACAAAAAAAGCACGCTGCGCGCAAAGCGTTGATCTGCTTCGCGGGCAGCGTGTTTTTTGAATTGATCAGAACTGCTGCATATCCTCGATGTACTGTTTCAGTTCAGAAACGGGGATGCGCTTCTGTTCCATGGTGTCGCGGTCGCGGACGGTAACGGTGCCGGTTTCTTCGGTTTCAAAGTCCACGGTGATGCACACGGGGGTGCCCACTTCGTCCTGACGGCGGTAGCGCTTGCCGATGGAGCCGGTTTCGTCGTAATCCACCATGAAGTACTTGCTCAGTTCTTCATGGATCTGCGTGGCCAGACCGCCCAGCTTGTTCTTCTGCAGGGGCAGTACAGCGGCCTTGAAGGGAGCCAGCGCGGGATGCAGGTGCAGCACGGTGCGCACGTCGCCGCCTTCCAGCTCTTCTTCCTCATAGGCGTTGCACAGGAAGGCCAGGGTCACGCGGTCAGCGCCCAGGGAGGGCTCGATGACGTAGGGAATATACCGCTCGTTGGTGACGGGGTCGATGTATTCCATGGATTCTCCGGAGGTGTTCTGGTGCTGGGTCAGGTCGTAGTCGGTGCGGTCGGCAATGCCCCACAGCTCGCCCCAGCCGAAGGGGAAGAGGTATTCAAAGTCCGTGGTCGCCTTGGAATAGAAGGCCAGCTCTTCCTTGCTGTGGTCGCGCAGGCGGAGGCTCTCTTCCTTGATGCCCAGCTTCAGCAGCCAGTCGCGGCAGTAGCCCCGCCAATAATCGAACCATTCCAGGTCGGTGCCGGGCTTGCAGAAGAATTCCAGCTCCATCTGTTCAAATTCGCGGATGCGGAAAATGAAGTTGCCGGGGGTGATTTCGTTGCGGAAGCTCTTGCCCACCTGGGCCACGCCCATGGGCAGCTTGCGGCGGGTGGAGCGGACGATGTTCTTGAAGTTCACGAAAATACCCTGGGCGGTTTCGGGGCGCAGGTAAATTTCGTTGGCGCTGTCCTCGGTGACGCCCTGGTGGGTTTTGAACATCAGGTTGAACTTGCGGATGCCGGTAAAGTCCTTCTTGCCGCAGGTGGGGCACACGATGTCATGCTCGGCGATAAAGGATTCATACTGTTCGTTGGTCCAGCCGTCGGCCTGGATTTCTTCGCCGTGGGCCTTGCCCCAGTCCTCGATCAGCTTGTCCGCGCGGAAGCGGGCCTTGCAGGCGCGGCAGTCCATCAGCGGGTCGTTGAAGGTGCCCACGTGGCCGGAGGCCACCCACACCATCCGGTTCATCAGGATGGCGCTGTCCAGTCCCACGTTGGTTTTGCTTTCCTGGACGAATTTTTTCAGCCAGGCTTTTTTCACATTGTTTTTGAATTCCACGCCCAGGGGGCCGTAGTCCCAGCTGTTGGCCAGGCCGCCGTAAATTTCGCTGCCGGGGAAAATAAAGCCGCGCACCTTGCACAGGGCCACCAGCTTGTCCATCGTCAATTGAGCCATCTCTTCATCATTCCTTCCTGAAAATGTACGCTTCATTATCGCCGTTTCCGGCGCGTTTGTCAAGCAAAAAGCCGCGGATTTTCGTGAAATCCGCGGCTTTGGTTTTGAGCTTGCTTGTTTTTGGGATTAACGGCTGATGTCATACACGCCGTTCTGGGTAACCTGAATGTCGGAAACGCCCTTGAGCACGATACCGGTCAGGTTGGCGCTGGGCTGAACCATGCTGCCGGAGGCCAGTTCGGCTTCCACCTTCACCATGGTGCCGCCAGCGGCTTTGGGGTCGGTGGTGAACACGCGGAAGTTGATGTTTTCATCCGCGGTGAACCAGGCGTCGTTGGCATTCGCCAGGGCGATGGTCAGAATGGCGTTGCCGTTGATGTAGCGAATGGCCGAATAGCCTTCGCCGCTCAGGGTGTTCTTCAGGTCGCCGTCCATGTACAGGCTGATTTCAGTGGGCTTGCCGGTGCGGGTATCCTGCGCCACTTCGATGATGACGGTCTTGGCATCCTGCACATCACGGTAAGCGTCATAATCCACGGCCAGCGCGCTGCTGTCCCACAGGATGCGGCCATACTTGTTGCGATCCACAGTGGACACGCCGGACCCCAGGTTGGGGCTCATGGTGGCAACAGGGCCGACAGCGGGAGCGGGGGTGGCATAAACGATCTTTTCTTCCTGCTTATGCTTGCCGCAGTTGGAGCAGCGATAGTTGGTATAACGCTCATTCTCGCTTTCCACCACATAGCGGTGGCCCAGAGGAGAAATACGCTTGGTTTCAACCTGGCCGCACACGGTGCAGGTGTGGGTCTGTTCGCCGGCGCCTTCGCAGGAAGGCGTCTTGACGGTGACCCAGCCGCCCCAGGAATGGACATGCGGGGCCTGCGTGACGTTCTGAGCGGTCACGGTGAAGCTGGAGCTCAGAATTCCGTTGAAGGTGTGCAGCTCAACCGTGTGGACACCGGGAGTCAGGTTGCCAACCTTCACGGCCTTCGCGCCAGCGCCTTCGATGGAGACGCCGGTGGGCACGCCGTCGATGAAAATGGCGGATACGGTGCTAACGCCGGCGACGCTCACGGTCACGGTGCCGTTGTTATAGTTGCCCGCGTACACGGAAGCGCCGGAGGGCGCGGGCGCGGCGGTGGGCTGGATGACCGGGGGATAGGTAGACGAACCGGGATTGTAGGTGGGCTGAGCGGGCGCCTGGGTGGGCTGCACCACAGGGGGATTACCGCCGCCGCCGATTTGCACGGTCACGGAGCCGCCGTCACCGCCGAAAGCGGGGTCAGCCACGCCGCTGATGGTAACAGAGGTGGCGCCTGCGGGAGGCGTGAGAACGACGGTGGTGTTGCTGCCGCCAAGATAGTAGCCGGTGCTGGCCCCGTTCATGTTGATCCGGGTGATGCCGCTGCCGGAGTTGGTCACGTAAATCTTGCCGTTACTGTAGGTGGCGTTCAGCGAAGCGGAACCGACGCTGACACAGCCGACCAGCAAAGCGGTCAACAGCAAAAAGCAAACAATTTTCTTCATTTTTTCCTCCAAATTGTTCATTGGGCGGAATCCATTTCCATAAAGGGAAAGGGCGGCATCTGTGGATAGCATACGGCACGATTCAGCCATGCCCTTCCACAAATGCTACCCTTCCCCTTTATGCTGTGAAATGTCGGTCAGTAATTGGAATTACACGTACTTGCCTTCGGTCGCGTAGGTCTTGTTGTTGTCCTTGAGCTGCACGGAGACCGCGTACACGGCGCCGCCGGCGGACACGGAGAACTTGCCGTTTTCATCCACGGGCGCGTTCACGGACAGGAAAGTGCCGTTGGGGGTGTAGATGATCACGTTCACGGACAGGCCAGGCGTGCGATAGCTCACGTTGCCGGCCACGCTGCCGCTGACGCTGCTGCCGTTGAAGCTCCAGCTGGTGAACTTGTAGTTTTCAGTACCAGTGGGAGTATCGGTGGGCGTGGTGGTGGGAGCGGTGGTAGGAGTGCTGCCGCCCTGGGGAGCAGTCTTGCCAACATAGGTCTGCTTTTCGATGCAGTGGTAGTTGGTGCAGGTGCGTTCCCAAACACCGTTCTCAGAGCCATCCTTGCCGGGAGCAACCACGCATACCCAAGCGCCGAAGTTGTGTTCCTTCAGAGCGGGGATTTCGCGTTCCCAGGTGCCGCCGCAGAAAGAGCACTTCAGGTATTCCTTGCCAGCCTTGCCGCCGACGCATTCCGGAGGAATGTTGGAACCGGCTTTGCTGGTATCGGACACGAACTGGTGAACGGTCATGGTGCTCTCATCGGCAACATATTCATCCGCACCGCAAACAGCGCATTTACGCCACTTTTCAACAGTGCTCGGAACGGCCTCGCCGGCAGCGTTTCTGGTGCAGTTGCCATCGTTCTTGAAGTATTCCACCCAAGTATGTTCGTCATTCTTGGGAATGGTACGGGTTTCCACATTGCCGCACAGAGAGCATACGCGCTGTTCCAGACCGTCCACGCAGGAAGCGGCTTTCTTGGTGACCCAGTTGCCATATTCGTGCGTCAGCTGGGGAATGGTGTTGTACACTACGTTGCCGCTGCTATCCTTTTCGGACAGGCCGCACAAGGCGCAGACTTTGTGACTCTTGCCAGCCTTGAAGCAGGTGGCGGGTTCGTCGATCACTTCTTTGGAAGCGGCGGTGAAGGTGTGGGCAGGGATGGTGAAGTATTCGGTCTTGCCATCCAGGCCGGGCTTCGGCTTGCCGCAGAATTCGCATTCATAGTGGCCCTTGCCTTCGGTTTCGCAGGTTTCAGCTTTATCGGTCACTTTGATGCTGTACACATGATCGGTTTTATCCATTTCAAAAGGATTGGGGTTCTGGGGATTCACAGCGCCGCAGACTTCGCAGATGGATTGCGCCCAACCCTTGGTGGTGCAGGTGGGTTCCTTGCCGGGAACGGCCTTGATCACGAAGATGTGGTTGGCAGCGATGGACTTTTCACGGGTTTCAGCCTGTCCGCAGACTTCGCAGACGCGCTTCTGGGAAACCTTGGTGCAATCCTTGGTGGGAGTATCCATGTTCACCCAGCCTTCGCCGTCTTCGCCGCCGGAGTACTTATGGCCAGCGTCGATGCTGACAATAGAAGAAGGGCCGGGATCACTGGTCTTGGTATAAATGCCGGTGCCAGGATCATACTCGGTGAACCAGGTGTCAATCCGGGCAGAACCGGCCTTGGTGCAGGAAGGATTCTCCAGGACCACCACATCGCGGACATAATGTCCATTATAAGTGGAAGAGGTGTTATAGTCGCTCAGGCGTTTGCCGGCAGACTTGAGATTAGGGTCAGTAACCCAAGCCATCGCGCTGGTGCACACCGCGGTCAGCAGAAGCGCCACGCACAGAACCAATAAAAACTTTTTCACGTTTCTATCCTCCTAAAAATTTGCTTTTTGAATCCAAAGTTTAAATCGAGCGGCCCGCACGGGCAGCGATCAGTGGGGTCCCTCGATCTCATACGGCCCATCAATTGGCCTCACCTCCTCGTCGGCGTTAACGTACAAAATCATTTGAGATCGAATTCATGTCGCTTCCGTTTTCAGCCCTGCCAGCCTGTGGCATGGCTTCCTTTCCTCAGAAGCAATGCTATTATAATCCATGGTTTTTTCAAAATCAACCGAATTTGGCCCTCCCCGGGTTTTTTAAGGGAACCGTAACGGGATGTGTGAATTTTCTCAATGAATCTATGATAATTATATTCAATGTTTTACGAATTCTTGAACGAAATACTTCAATTGACCGCAATTCTTCCGGTAATGCCGGAAATTGGCGCTGCTTTGTGAAAAAATCGTCTCCGGCCGGCAAAAGCGCGGAGACGATGCTGCTTGATCTGTGTGATTTTTCGCCTTTCATTGCAATTGTTTACGGCTGCCTGAGCTCCAGGCGGTCTGCTGTCTGATCGATGCCGCAGGCATGAAGGAACCGCAGGCTTTGATTGATTTCCTTTGGATCAGCGACCCTTCCCGGGGCGTGTGCGTCGCAGCCCAAAATCACTTCATTGCCCACTTCCCGAACGATTCGGAAAAACGCTTCGCTGGGATAATGCCTGCCGGTGGAAAGGCCGAGCATGTTCATTTCCAGGGGAATGCTCAGCTCTTTCGCCCGGAGACACAGCTTTTCATACCATTTGCGATAGATCTTTGCATCGCCTGTAAAATTGAAAATATCCGGATGGGCGAAGCAGCTGAACCGGCCTGTTTCCAGGGCTTCGATCGTTTGCTTCACGTAGCGCTCCAGCCTGCTCTCGTCCTCCGTCGGACGCGGGCAGGACGGTTCGCCGTCCCCCTCGTTGCCGATAAAGTGCTGTCCCAGGATCAGATAATCCAGGCGGAAGGGCTGAATCAGCTTCAGCAGCCGGTCGAAATACCGCGGATAATACTCCGCTTCCAGGCCGATATACAGTTCGATCTGCCCCGCGTATTCCTGCCTGAGGCTTTGCAGGGTCAGCACGTAATCCTCCAATTGCTCGGGCAGCATCCGAAAACCGGAAACATAGCCGCCGTCAAACACCTGCGGCGCGTGATCCGAGAAGCCCAGCGTCCGCACCTGCCGGGCAAGCGCCTGCTCAATATATTCCTTCTCCGTTCCTTCCGCGTGCATGCAGCGGGCTGTATGGGTATGGTAGTTTGCTTTCATCATCATTTTTGTAAACCTTCCAATGAGTTTTCTGCCTTTTCAAACCGCTTGTTGGCCTGGAACTGGAGTGATTCCGGCGTCAGTTCCATGATTTCCAGGGAGATGCCGTCGGGATCGTGGGTCCAGAACATGCGGCATCTGGATTTACCCCATCGGATGTCCGAATCCAGGGGTCCGCCTTTGCTCTTTACCGTTTCATAGGCCGTTTCCACGTCCTCCGTTTCCAGGCAGATATGGCACATCCCGATGGCATCGCGCTCCGTTTCGCCGCGCTGTGTTCCATTGGGGAACAATTCAAGGTACTGGCTGGGGGCAATGTAGATATATACAGTGGACAGCGCGCCGTCCTCTCCGTACATGCGAAAGGCTTCCCGCAAGCCAAGCACCTCCGTATAAAACCGAACACTGTTCAGAATATTGCTTGTGCGAATGGCGATATGGCTTAATCCCGCAATCATGTTTCATGCCTCCCTTTCAGCGGTGGTTCTCCCGCGTAAATCTGCCCACGGCGAACCGTTTTTTTCTTTGTGTGTCGGGTCACCTGCTTTATTATACCACACCTTCCTGAAAAGCCAAATATAAAAAGGAAAAACACGATGCTGGTCGCTTTCTCATGCTGTTTCCGTCCTGGCTGTGCTTCATTCCGGTCAACGTAGCGCTGCTACGCCTCCCTTCATTCAGCTTTGCCAGAACGAAAAATCCATCCCGAATCTTTCAATTTTTTAGACGAGAAATAGTATTAGAAGACGAATGGTATCCAAACTGAGATTTGGCCACGCTCACCGCGGTCGGCAAGCCGCCAAAAAAGAACGTATCCGGCATGGTCAAATGCCGGATACGGTTTGAAAGAACGGAGGATATACAGGGGCCGCTGTCCGCAGAACGGCTGTCAAATCCATTATTTGTAACGAATGGACAGGGTATCTCCTTCCACGGTAAAGGTGCAGCCCAGCACGCTGAACACCTGCTCGCCAATATACAGATTCTGCTTCCAGTACAGGGCGTCCCGGGTGCAGTCCTTGCCGGCGATTTTCAGGGATTCCAGACGGCCATTCTGATAGGAAACGCTGCTGAACGCGCCCAGGAGGAAGAATTCCGCGTCGGGCTCCACCCGGATTTCCGCCGCGCTGGCAAATTCTTTGATATTAACCATGGCGCGGCCTTCGCTGTCCCAATACCAGGGGCAATCCAGCGCTTTGCCGTTAAACTGAACGATACTGCCCGCCTGAGCGACGCCCTCCTTGGGCAGCTGGATGGGCTCTTCCGTAGGCGCGGGGGTGGCGGTGGGCTCCGCCGTCGGTTCGGCAGTGGGTTCAGGCGTCGGTTCCGCTGTCGGTTCGGCAGTGGGTTCAACCGTCGGCTCAGCTGTCGGTTCAGCCGTGGGCTCCGCCGTTGGCTCGGCGGTAGGCTGTTCGGTAGGCTTTTCGGTGGGCTCTTTTGTCGCGGGGACGGTGGGCTCTGCGGTTGGCTCGGCAGTCGGCGCTTCCGTAGGCATAGGCGACGGCGTGCGCGTGGGCACGGCGGTGGGGGCTTCGGTGGCGGCCTCCGCTTCCTTATAGGTAAAGACCACGACCGCGGGCACGGGGGTGCCTTCGTTGTCTACGGCCACCGTGACCGGGCTTTCGCTGACCAGTTCTTCTCCTTCGCCCACCATTTCCGGGTCGGCTTCCACGTCCCAGCTTTCGCCGTAGCCCAGGCGCATGACGGACTCATTCAGCAGCACGCCCGCCTCGTTGATGTACCGCACAGGCACAAGCGCCACCTGTTCTCCGGGCGCGGGGGTTGGCACGCTGCCTCGGAAGGTAAAGATCGCGGCGGAAGGGAAGGCCAGCCCTGCCTCATCCATGGCAACCCGCACCTTCTCAGCGCTGCTCAGCGTATAATGCGCAGGCACAAGACTGGGGTCGGCTTCAATATCCATCTCACTGCCGGGGGTCATCTCCACGCTGGCCTGGTACAGGATCATGCCGGTATCCGACATATAGTACACAGGCACCGGGAATGCCTTCGGCGCTTCGGTCGGCTTAGCATTCAGCGCGTAACGGAACGTAATGGACGCGGGCGTTGCTACTCCGTCGCGCACGGTCACGGTGGCGGAGTTTTCGCCCGCCAGCACATAATCTGAACCTACCTTGGCGGAATTGGCGTAAATGGTCGTGGTGGTAAAGCAGGTGGTTTCGCCCTGGGCCAGCAGCTTTTCGTTTTCATCCACATAATACACCGGCACCTTCACCCCCCGGAACACGGGCTCAGGGGTTTCGGTGGGTTCGGCGGCCTGTTCCGTGGCCGCGGGTTCGGGGCCTTCGTACAGCAGCTTCAGCATGGCCTGGCCCGCCACGCCGTCCACCGTCAGGCCGTTGGCCCGCTGGAACGCTTCAATGGCGCGCCGGGTTTTCTGGCCGAAAATGCCGTCGATTTTATCGTTCAGATACCCTTGCTCGGTCAGAGCGCGCTGCAGGCGGCGCACATCCTCGCCGCGGTCGCCCACGTACAGCGCGGTATACTGGACGGGGGTGGGAGCGGGGCTGGAAGTCGGCGCCTGGGTGGGCGGCAAGGTCGCCACCAGCGCGTATGGGACTGCCGGCGTTTCTGTTGCCTCAGGCGTTTCCGTTGCCGTCAGGGCAGACTGCTGCGTCGGCTGTGCCGCAGTTTCCACCGCCGCGGTGGGCGCGGGCGCCGGCGCTTGGGTGGGAGGCAGCGAAGGCGCGGCTTCCGTGGCGGAACCCACGACCAGCATCATATACACCAGCATCGTTTTGATGAAATCCATACGAACCCTCCTTTGTGAAACCCGGTCTTATAATAAACGAACCAGCGGCGCGTTTTCTTTCATTCAAATATCCAGGAACTTTCTGAACTCCGGCAGGATGCCGATCCCGTCCGGATAATGGGCGGCGAACTGGGGCACCGCGTGGCTGGGGAAGGAATTGCCCTCGATGAAGCGGGGGCCGTTGGGCGTGATGGCCACGTCCCAGGCAACGAACCGCACCTGGGGCACCACCCGCATGGCCTCCAGGCACATCTGCTTGGCTTCCTCAAAATAGGGAATCTTGAAGCCGATGATGGACGTGCCGGTGATGGGGTGCTTTTCAAAGGTGTTGCCCTGCTTGTCCGCCCCGACGGTGAGCAGCATTCCGCTGTCCAGATCCACCCGGGCCGCCATGCCGCCGCAGTCCACGTTGTCCATCACCTTGCCGTTGCCGATGCGCAGGAAAGCGTACACGATGCCCTCCTGCTTGTCGCCCAGCAGCGTGGCGATACGAACCGTGTTCACCGACGTGGGGCACATCCGGGCCATCTCGGGATGCTGGATCACAATTTCTTCCAGGATCGCCGGGCCGTTCTGCTTGATCTTTTCCGTGAAGGCGGCCAGGTCTTTCCAGTCCTGCTTCACGTATTTTTCGATGCCCTGGCCGCTGGAGCCCTCCAGAGGCTTGAAAATGAACTGTTCTTTATCCTTTAAAAATTCGCCCAGGGCCTCGGGAGTCAGGGTTTCGTCTGCCTTGATCCAGTCCCGCTGAATCCACTTGGCAAACTTGGTGTTGAACTGGGTCTTGTCGTCGAAGAAATGCCAGTAGGCTTTGTCGTTCATCCGGCGCACGATCTCGTTGGAGATGCCCCGGGTGATCACCGTGCGGCGCTGAGCGTCGGAAAGCCGGTACATCTCGGCGATTTTATAGTCCATGTAGCCCGCGTTGTATTTGACGGCGCACCGGCCCATGTCCATGAGCAGGCCCAGAGTGGGCTTGCCCGTTTTTTTGTGCAGCATCTTCGCGGTGTCCATCATCCGGGAAAAATCCATTTTGCCAACCCGTTTGATCACATAGGTCAGTCGGCTCATGCTCCGCCTCCGAAAAAAATCATATCATCATTATGGGGAAATACCCTTGCCATTATACGCCAGTTTTCCGGGCAATGCAAGGAAAATCATTTTCTCCGCGGGCTGCGCATACACTGGTGCCATGAAAAAGACGTTTGCGGCATTTTTGCTGCCGCTTCTTGCTGTGGGATGCATGGCCATTTTCCGCGTTCCGGACAGCACTTTGGCAGCCGCTCCGGCGCGGCTGCTGCTCTGGATCGACCTGGACGAAAAAAGCCTGACAATGTACGAAAACGGCGAAGCCATCCGGCGCTATCCCATCGCCGCCGGAGCCAGCGGCACGCCTTCGCCCATCGGTGTGTTCCGGGTCAGCAGCCGCTTTATTCCCGACATGTCCGGCTTTGGCACCCGGTTTCTGGGCCTCAGCGTCCCCTGGGGCAGCTATGGCATCCACGGCACCAACAGGCCGGAATCCATCGGGAGCAACGCCTCCCACGGCTGCATCCGCATGCGGGTGAAGGATATGGAAGCGCTGTTTCCCGCAGTGCCCAACGGCACAAAGGTGGCGATCAGCGGCGGGCCTTATGGGCCCCTGGGCTGGGGGCGACGGACCCTGCGGGAAGGCGACCGGGGCGCGGACGTAAGGCAGCTGCAGCTTCGCCTGATGCAGCGCGGCCTGCTTTGGGGCGGGGCGGACGGCGTGTTTGGCCCAGCTACCCGAAAGGCTGTCGTCGCCGCGCGGAAGGAACTGAATCTTTCTCCCGGCGATCAGGCCGACCCGGCGCTTCAGGAGCGGCTGGGTATGATTCTGTTTGAATGACAACCTGATACTGTTCCGCTTCTAAATTCTTAACAACTACGTTCTCAAGGGTGAATATTCAACCCAGCAAGAAAGAAACGCTGGGGCTGTTCGCCCCAGACCTGCGCCAGGGCGGTGACCGCCCTGGACCCGCAACTGACGAATGAACGTAGTTGGGAAAAGCAGACGAGCTTCGCCTGGTGCGCTGGGGTGACGGAAAGATTGAGGGCTTCTGGCCCAAGAAAGCCTGGGAACATCCGAGGGGGGAAGTAAACTTTCCTTGGCGGCGTTCTCCGCAGGCTCAATCGTCGCAAGTCCGCTTCATGCGGACATTGCTCGTTTCGCCTGATTTCATCGCCGATGAAATTCCCGCCACAGGTGGTCATCGGCGATTCATCCGCCGGGCCAGAAGCACCACGGAACCAAGCCAGACTTCCGTGTTCTTCTCCGTATCAGCGGGAACAGACTTGATTTGATCAGCCAAGCACCATCCACTAAATGGGTCCAGGGGGCGAAGTCCCCTGGTGCAGGTGCACGAGGGCCGCACAGGCCCTCGCTTCGTCGTTTTTTCACCCTTCATAACATAACTGTTCGTATTTTAAAAGATGAAGGGTATGAATCAAACGTAAAACGAACAAAAAAGGCCTTGCGATCGAAGGCCCTTTCAATCAAAACGCGTTTCCCAGTTTTTGGCGCGGTAGGCTTCAAAGCACAGGCAAATCTGCGTGGCGGTGCATTTTTCATTGGCCAGGGGCTCGGGCAGTTCGCCTTCCGAATACCACCCGGAAGCGACGGTTTCTGTATTGGGCGCGAATTCTCCGCCCAGCGGTTCGCACAGGAACATGAGCTTGATGATCTTGTAAGCGTTGGGCGGGAAATTGTGGATGTCCTGGTCTTCTGCGCTCACCAGACGCGTGACCCGCACGTCCATGCCGGCTTCCTCTTTGGCTTCTTTGACCGTGTTGGCGGCGGGACTTTGATCCACGTCGCACCAGCCGCCGGGCATGGCCCACCTGCCGTTTTTTTCCTGCACCAGCAGGATTTTGCCATCCCGGATGATGGCGGCCCGGGTGTCGATTTTCGGCGTCTGATAGCCCGTTTCATTGCAGAACAGGTCGTTTACTCTGTCCAGATTCAGTCCGGTTTTCGCCGCCATGATTTCGGCGGAAATGTCCCGGATGCGCTGGAAACGCTCGATGTCATAGGGGTCCTTGCACCAGTACAGCGCCGACTGCGCCAGGGCTTGAAGCTCTCTTGCCCATTTGAGCCACTGTTCCTGTTCACTCATTCTCTTTGTACCTTTCTAAAAAGCTGTGTTCTTCTCCGGCGTGGAGATAACCGGGGAAGGTGTCCAGCCACACGTGGTGCAGGCTGGCAAAGATGTTTTCTTCCACCTGCGGATTGGTCTTTTTCAACTGCTGAATCAGCTGCTTGATTTCCTTGCGCTTCCCGGTATGCTCCTCCTGCGCTTCCCGTTCGGTCAGACGGCAGGCGCACTGAATAAAGCCGAGCCCGTTATACCGCGCCCAGGCCAGAATGTCCTTTTCGTTCACACAGTACAGCGGGCGAATCAGCGTCATGCCGGGATAGTTGGTGCTTTGCAGCTTGGGCAGCATAGCCTGCAATTGTCCGCCGTAAAACATGGCTATCACGGTGGTTTCGATCACATCGCTGAAATGGTGGCCCAGGGCGATTTTGTTGCAGCCCAGCTTCTGCGCCTGGCTGTACAGGTGCCCGCGCCGCATCCGGGCGCAAAGATAGCAGGGGGAGTGGGCGGCGCTGTCCGCGGCGTCAAAAATGTCCGTTTCAAACATGGTCAGGGGCAGCTCCAGGAGCGCGGCGTTTTCCTCGATCCTCTGCCGGTTCTCCGGTTTGTAGCCGGGGTCCATCACCAGATAGACCGGTTCAAACGGCACTTCGCCGAACCGCTGCAGCATCCTCATCAGCACCGCGCAGAGAAAGGAATCCTTGCCGCCCGACACGCAGACCGCGATTCTGTCCCCCGGCGCAATCAGCTCGTACCGTTTCACCGCGGCAATGAAGGGGTTCCAGATTTCCTTGCGGTATTTCTTGCTGATGCTGCGTTCTGCCAACTGGCATTTGGTCAGCTCCCGCTTCATGCGTTGTGCTCGTCGATGAGCTTCTGTAGCTGCCGGATGATTTCGCTCACCGGATACCCGCTGCGCTTGCTGGCGTCCGCCAGGGTAGCCCGCCTGATGAACATTTTCACCAGAGGGCTGTTGATGATTTCCAGGCGCTTGTCCAGCTTTGCCGCCGCTTCCGGCAGCCAGGGGTAGGCAGCAAGAATGTCAGCCAGCTTGGTATTTTCATTGAATTCCATGGTTTTCTCCTCCTTTGGCTTCGTCGTAACCGTCCAGGAAGGAAACTTCCTTCCCCTTGTATTTCCACCCCACCATCGTGTCCAGCTGCACGTTGTGGATGCTGCCGAAGATGTTCCATTCCAGGGTGGGGTTTTCCGCATGCAGCGCTTTGATCAGGCGCTTGACCTCCAGCCGCTTGCTGACGTGCTCCTCCTGGCTGGCCTGCTCGGTGAGGCGGCAGGCGCATTGGATGAACCGCAAATTGTTCCTGTCCCGCCAGGCGCAGATGTCGCCCTCCCGGACGGTGTACAGCGGGCGGATCAGCTCCATCCCCGGAAAGTTTTTCGCTTTCAGCTTGGGCGGCATCCCCTGCAATTGGCCCCCGTACATCATACCTAGCAGCGTGGTTTCGATCACGTCGTCAAAGTGATGGCCCAGGGCGATTTTGTTGCAGCCCAATGCCTGCGCCTGTCCGTACAGGCACCCTCGCCGCATCCGGGCGCAGAGAAAACAGGGGTTCTTTTCCTGGGTGTCGATCACCTCAAAAATATCGCTTTCATAAAGCGTGTAGGGAATGCCCAGCAATTGCGCGTTGCTTTCCACCTTTGCGCGGTTTTCCGGGTTGTAGCCGGGGTCCATGATCAGGTATTCCGCCTCAAAGGGAAATTCCGTGTGGCGGTGCAAAAGCTGAATCAGCTTCGCCAGCAGCATGGAGTCCTTGCCGCCGGAAATGCATACGCAGATTTTGTCTCCCGGCTGAATCAGCCTGTACCGCTTCACCGACCGGCAGAAGGGCTGCCACAGCGTTTCCCGAAACTCCGTCAGGATGCCGCGCTCCAATTGCTCCAAATAAGTAAATGTCCGGGCCATAATGCCCTCCATCGTATTGGTTGAAATGATTCTGTGCTTGACAGTGGAAAGAAAAACGCATATAATAAAGTCAGGGAGTGGTAGCCCGCAGAGCTTATCACCTGTCGGTGATACATTCTACAAAGCCACCGCGCATTGCAGTACGCGGTGGCTTCTCTTATACGCTTACTTCTTGATCTGGTTCAGAATGAACTCAATCAGCTTCAGCAAGAGGGTCATAGCTGCGATACAAATCATTGTGATTTGATATCCATCCATGTCCATCACCTGCCTTCCTTTGTATCCGGCAGGCGAAAGCTCCGCGTATTTCCTCCCTGTCTGTCATCCGATGTTGCTCGGATGGCTTTTTCATTATACAATGCAAGAAAGCCGACCGTCAAGGAAAACACAGACTGCTGATTTTATTTCCGCGCTTCCAGAATGGACTTAATAAACTCCCGGCTGCGCTCCTGCTGGGGATGCTCGAAGAATTCCTGGCTGGGGCCGGACTCCACCACGTTGCCGTCCGCCATGAACAGCACCTTGTTGCTCACGTGGCGGGCGAAGTCCATTTCGTGGGTGACCACCAGCATGGTCATGCCTTCCTCGGCCAATTGCCGCATGACCGCCAGCACCTCCCCGATCAGCTCGGGGTCGAGGGCGGAGGTGGGCTCGTCGAAATAAATGATCTCGGGGTTGGACACCAGGCCCCGGGCAATGGCGACCCGCTGCTGCTGACCGCCGGAAAGCTGGGCGGGATAGTTATTCAGCTTGTCCGCCATGCCCACGCGCCTGAGCGCCTCCACGGCGATTTCGTTGGCCTGGTCCTTTTTCATTTTGCCCGCCACGGTCAGGCCCAGGGTCACGTTCTGCAAGACCGTTTTATTCAGAAACAGGTTGTAATTCTGAAACACAAACGCTGTCTTTTTCCGGATGCGGGCCACGTCGGCGCGGGAGGCGGCATGGAGATCAAACCGCTCTCCATCAAACACCATTTCACCCTGGTCGGCGCGTTCCAGGAAATTCAGGCACCGCAGGAAGGTGGTTTTGCCCGAGCCGCTGGGGCCGAGGATCGCCACCACGTCGCCCTTATTGACGTTCAAATCAATGCCCTTCAATACTTCCAGGGCTTCAAACCGCTTGTGCACGTTTTTAATTTCCAGCATCATGACCGGTTCCCTCCATACGTTGCCAGCCGCTTTTCGCCAAAGCGCTGCACCCAGGACAGGATGGTGCAGAACAGCAGGTAGATCAGCGCCACTTCGCCGTACAGCGCCAGGGATTCATACACGCGCCCGTTGATGACCTGGGCCTGCCGGAACATTTCCATCACCGTGATGGTGGCCGCCATGGAGGTCTCCTTCAGCATGGCGATCATGGAATTGCCCAGGGCCGGGAAGGCCGTGCGGAACGCCTGGGGCAGCACCACGTGCATCATGATCTGCACATAGTTCATGCCCACGCAGTAGCCCGCCTCCATCTGGCCCCGGCTGACGCTTTCCAGCGCCCCGCGCATGGTTTCGGCCATGTATGCGGCCTCGTTAAAGCCCAGCACCAGCACCGCCGCGGGGAAGGCGTCGATCACCACGCCCACGCTGGGCAGCCCGTAAAACACCAGATACAATTGCACCAGCAGCGGCGTGCCCCGGATGATCCAGATATAAAACCGGCAGATCTGCCTCAGCACCTTCACGTTGGCGTACTGAATCAGGGCCACGATCACGGCGATGACCAGCGCCAGCAGAAAAGAAAGAATGGTCAAAGGGATGGTCACTTCCACCCCGTAGCGCAAAAGCTTTGGGAAGGAGTCCACCAGGATGTTCCATAAGCGTTCGTTCATGCTTCCACTCCATTTTCATAGGAATATGGTTAAGTTTACCATATTAATTCACTAAGTGAAACGAAGCAGGGGCCTGTGCGGCCCCCGAACCCCCGCACCAGGGGACTTCGCCCCCTGGACCCATTTAGTGGATACTGCTTGACTGAGGGAATCGAATTGGTTCCCACAGTATCAGAAAAGGACACAGAAGTCTGACTTGACGTCGTTGTGCTTCTGGCCCGGCGGCGAAGCCGCCAACCCGGATGCTTTGCATCCGGGGAAAGCCAGGGAATCATCCGAAGGGGAAAGTTCACTTTCCCTTCGGATGTTCCCGGGCTTTCTTGGGCCAGAAGCCCCAAAACTTTTCGTAACCCCAGCGCGTCAGGCGAAGCTTGTCTGCTTATCCCAACAACGTAATATCGCCAGTTGCGGGTCCAGGGGGATCATCCCCCTGGTGGGGTCTGGGGTGAAACCCCAGCGTTTCCCTTTGTGATTTAAAGTGTCCAATAATCCAAAAGCCCCTTCCATCGGGGCTTGCGCGGTTATTCCCCCGACTGCCAGAACAGCGATAGCGCGTCGGAGGCGTTTTCCTGGGGAATCTGGCTGCCGAAGAGCAGGCCGGAAATGTCCTCCCACAGGCGTGAGGAAGCGGAAGGCGACTTGGCCTGGGCGATCTGCACGGCCTGCTTGCCTTCCAGCAGGATACCGCTTTGCAGCAGCTCTGCGTTGATGGGGATGATGCGGTAGGTGTACACCACGCCCACCTGGGCTTTCTTGTCGGTGTAATACAGCGTTTCCCCGGCCTTGCCGTTCAGTTCGTCCAGGATGAAGCATTCGCCCACCGCGTCCCGCTGGATGCGGTAGAGCCCCGCGTCCGAGGCGGTGATGACCAGCACCGGGTTGCCCTGGCCGTTGTGGGTCACATAAAAAGCCGAAGGCGTGCGCGGCGCGCTCCACACGTTGGAGGATTTCGTGGGCCGGTTGGAGGCAAGAAACACCTCTGAAACGCTGTACTGCTTGGGCGTCATCTTGGTGGCCAGCATAGGCTCGCCCGCCCATTCGATGGATTTCAGGTCGATGTTCAGCCACACCATCCCGTCTGCCTTGAGAAAGGCGGGCTTCTCCTTCCCGCTGTAATAGCTCTTGAAAAACCGCGTCGCCATGGCGGCAGTGAAGTCGCCGCCCGACACCCAGCTTTGCAGCTTGTGCCTGGTGTCCGGCTGATCGAAGCCCATCCAGAAAGCGGTGGAAATGTCGCTGTTGTACGCTGCCATCCAGATGTCCCGGTTGCCGCCGCCCACCATGTTCACCGTGCCGGTCTTGCCTGCCACCGGCGTGCCCGCGCCGCTGAGCTTCGCCCCGGTGCCGGAGGCGGTGACGGTCTGCAGCAGGCTGGTCATCAGGTAAGCCGTCTGTTCGGACAGGACTTTCCGGCTTTGCACTTCGTGCTGATACAGGATATTGCCGTTCGCATCCTCGATGCGCTCTATGAAGTATGGAGCATAGTATGTGCCGCCATTGGCGAAAGGCGCGTAGGCCGCAGCCAGCTGCATGGGGGAGACCCCGTAGGTCATAGCCCCCAAAGCCAGCGACAGGTTCCAGTCCCGGTCGTCCAGCTCAATGCCCGTTTTCTGTAAATAATCCCGCCCCGCTGCCACGCCGATTTTGTTGAGGAGTGACACCGCCGCTACGTTCAGGCTGTTTTTCAGCGCCGTGCGGATGGTCACGTTGCCGTAGTACAGGTTGCCGCTGTTGCGGGGGGAGTAGCTGCCGAACTTCTGCGGCGTGTCGTTGAGCACGCTGGCGGTCATATAACCGTAGTTTTCAATGGCGGGGGCGTACACGGCCAGAGGTTTCAGAGAGGAACCCGGCTGGCGGCGCATTTGGGTGGCCCGGTTCAGGCCCCGCTGCACGGTGTATTCCCGCCCGCCCTCGATCGCCCGCACCGCGCCGGAGTGCACGTCGATGCTGGCCATCGCCGCCTGGGGCTGCACGCCGTCGGAGGCGTTGGCGGGGAAATTCTTTTCAGGTTCAAAGTGTCCGTCGATGATGTCCTGCTGTTCCCGGTCCAAGGCGGTGTAGATGTGATACCCGCCGCCCAGCAGGTTTTCCGCCTGCATGGATAGCAGGCTTTCCGCCTCGTCCAGCACCGCGTCCACATACCAGCCGTACCGCGCCGTTTTCTGCTCCTGCTCGATAGGCGCAATCTCCTGAGCAATCGCGGCTTGGTAGGCCTCCTCGGATAAAAGATCGTTCTCCCGCATGGTACGCAGGATGTACTGCCGCCGCTGCCGGTTGGCTTCGGGATGCAGATGCGGCGCGTAGGCGGAAGGAGCCTTGATGACCGCGGCCAGGGACGCGCCCTGAGCGGCGGAAAGCTGGGAGGCGTGCACGCCGAAATACGCCTGGGCTGCGGCCTCGATGCCGTAAGCGCCCCGGCCGAAATAAATGTAGTTCAGATACATTTCCAGAATCTCCGGTTTGCTGGCCTGGGCCTCCAGCTGCAGCGCCAGCCACATTTCCTCCAGCTTGCGGGCCAGAGTCTTTCTGGCGCTCAGGTGGCTCAGCTTTACCAGCTGCTGGGTGATGGTGGACGCGCCTTCGGCGTAGTCCCCGGCGCGGAGATTGGAGCGCAGCGCGCCGAAAATGCGAACCAGGTCGATGCCGTTATGCTGGTAAAAGCGCAGATCCTCAGCCGCTAAAAAAGCGTTCTGCACCTCCTTCGGCACCTCGGACAGCGGAACGCTCACCCGGTTCTGGGCGGACTGGATTTTGGCGACGAAGTCTCCGTTCCGGTCGTAGATCGCCCCGGTCTGGGGGATTTCCGTCAGCTTGCGTTTGTCCAGCGTCTGCCAGGAACCTACGTCAAACGCAAAGTAAAACGCCGCCGCGCCGCCGATGAGGAGCAAAAGCAGGGAAACCAGCACCCCGCGCAGAAGCCCCCGCCGGCGGACGCCATCCAGCTTTTTCAGGTCCCGCAGGTTTTCCCGGCTCTCCTTTTTCTCCATCCGCCTGACGCTCTTTCCCCATCTGCCCTTGCGCATCTGTCCGCGCCTCCCTTGCGTTTCTTCATTTGGAAAGTATGCCCGGAAAAGGGCGGGGTTTACGCTGGTATGGTTTTCCAATTGGATGCTCGAAGGTTGTCATTTGAGCCGCAAAACTGTATCTTTGGAGCAAAGCCTCTTGTCATTTTTCCGCCATACTGGTATGATATGCACAAATCCAAGCATTAGGAGGGAAACCCTTTATGATTGATTTGCAGCATATTACCAAAACCTATGCCAAGAACGGAAAGCGGGCGGTGGACGACCTGACGCTGCACGTCAGCGGCGGCGAGCTGTTCGGCTTCATCGGCCCCAACGGCGCGGGCAAAACCACCACCATCAAAATGATGACCGGTATTTTGAAGCCCGACCAGGGCAGCATCACCATGGCGGGGCACGACCTGGCGTCGGAACGCCTGGAGGCCCAGCGGCTGATCGGCTTTGTGCCGGACGGCAACGACCTGTACGACCGCCTGAGCGGCCTGGAATACCTGAACTTCATGGCCGATGTGTATCAGGTCGGCGCCGCCCAGCGCAAGGCGCACATCGAAAAGTACCTGGACATCTTCTCCCTCGAGGACGCCATCAACAACCAGATCCGCTCCTATTCCAAGGGCATGAAGCAAAAGCTGGTGGTCATCGGCGCGCTGATCCACAATCCTCCCGTGTGGATTCTGGACGAACCCCTTGGCGGCCTGGACCCCCGGGCGGCGCATTTGCTGAAAGAGGAAATGATCCGCCACTGCGAAGCGGGCAACACCGTGTTCTTCTCCACCCACGTGCTGGAGGTGGCCGAAAAGCTGTGCACCCGCATCGGCGTGATTGCCCACGGCAAGCTGGTGGCCCAGGGCACGCTGGAGGAGCTGCGCTCCGGCGAAGTGGGGGCCAGCCTGGAAGAGCTGTTCCTAGAGCTGACCGACGATGGAGGCGAGGACGCATGACGAGCTTTTTCGCGCTGCTGCGGCTGCAATTGCTGTCCCGCTACGCCGACCTGAAACCGAAAAACCTGAAAGCGGAATTCAAAAACAACCGGGGTCGTTCCGTGTTCAAAATTCTCGGCGTGATCGTGCTAGTGATTTACCTGGCGGTGTTCCTGTACTTCATGGAGAAAACCATCCTGGACGTGCTGATCAAGATGGGGATGCCCGACCTGCTGCTGTCCATGGCGGTGACCTTGGCCATGCTGGGCACCCTGGTGATGAGCTTCTTCTTCATTATGAGCTCCCTGTACTTTGGCCGGGACGCAGCGTTCATCGCTGCCCTGCCGGTACGGCCCCGCACAGTATTGTCCGCGAAGCTCTGCCAGGTGTGGATCAGCGAGGTGGGGTTCAGCCTGATCATCGTGCTGCCTGCCGCCATCCTGTACGGCATCAAGGTGGGCGTTGACCCGCTGTTCTACCTCCGGGCGCTGCTGGTGGCGCTGGGCGCGCCGGTGCTGCCCATCGTGATCATCGCCTTTGTATCCACGCTGCTCATCCGCTTCTCCGCGCTGTGGAAACACCGGGACACCATCGCCACTGTCAGCGGCATCGTGTTCCTGGCGGCGTATATGTTCCTGGCCTTCAACATGGGCGCGGTCAGCGGCGGCGGCGAAAGCACCGAGCTGGTGCAGCAATTGGTGGAGAGCAACACCGCCCGCATCACAGCCGTGACCCGCGCCTTCCCGCCTGCCGGATGGGCCGCCAAGGGCATCATCGGCGACTGGGGCCAGCTGGCGCTGTTCCTGGCGGTGAGCGCCGCGGCCATGGCGCTGGCGGTGTGGGCCATTGGATTCTGGTATCAGAAGCTGAGCCTGCTGCAAAGCGAAACCCCCACAGAAACCCGTAAAAAGGGCGGCACGAAGAATGCCTCCTTCGCGGGCGGTTCCGCCTTCAAGGCGCTGTGCCTGCGGGAATTCAAGCAGCTTCTGCGGGTGCCCTCCTACGCGACCAACAGCTTCCCCACGGCGTTTATGCCCGCGTTCATGGTGGTGATGATGTACTTTGTGTTCCAGCGCTCCATCACCAACGAGGGCGAAAGCGTGAATGCATTGCTGTCCCAGATCAACACGGACTGGATTCTGCCCATCGTGACCGCCGTGATGGCCTACATGGCAGGCCTGAACCCCGCGCTGTCCACCGCCGTGTCCCGTGAAGGCAAGGGCCACGACTTCATGAACGCCCTGCCGGTATCCGCGAAAACCATCATCCTGTCCAAACTGACGGTGGGCTATGCCCTGTCCATTGCGGGCGTGCTGGTGGGAGCGGTCGCTATCGCGGTGCTGCTGCCCCAGGTGGCGCTCCACGCGGCGCTGGCGTTCGTCCTCTGCGCCTTGTACACCTACGCGACGTCCTGCTTCTGCCTGGCCCGGGACATCAAGCATCCCAAGCTGGATTGGGTGACGGAACAGGAAGCCATGAAGCAGAACTTCGGCGCGGCCATCAGCATGTTCGTGGGCTGGGCTCTCCTGATCGCCCTGGGCGTGCTGACCTATTTCCTGGTGTTCCGCTGGGAAATCGCCATGATCCCCTATTTCTTTATCATGGCCGCGGTGCTCCTGATCTGCGATGCTCTGCTGCATATTCACCTCATGAAAACCGCGGAAAAGTATTATTGCCAGGGCTGACCTGGAATAACTCCACAGCAGCGAACAGCCGCAGCGGAAGTGCACGCTGCGGCCGTTTTCAGGAAGAATGAAAATCCGATCGAAAACTGTATTTTTTTCCCGAAAAGTACACCGAAAAGACACTTTTCCCCCTTGCGGTACAAGGGGTTTTTTCTTATAATAAGGCATACATGATTTCTCCGGGAGGAAACGTGAACGTTTTCCCACCCGCCGAAAGTTTTGCAAGGAGGTATTTTCGTTATGAAGAAACTGGTTGCTCTTATGATGGCGCTTGCCATGCTGCTGAGTGTCGCCTCCGTCGTTGCGGAAGACGCGATTACTCTCAAGATCGCCCATATCGGCCCCACCACCGGTGCGGCTGCCCTGTACGGCCTGGCGACCCTGCACGGCGCGGAAGTTGCCGCCGCTGAAATCAACGAAGCGGGCGGCAAGTACAAGATCGAACTGATCAACGAAGACGACGAGCACAACGTGGAAAAGGTTATCAACGCCTACAACGCCGCGTTGGACGCCGGTGCGCAGATGATTCTGGGCACTACCACCTCCAAGCCCTGCGAAGCCGCGGGCGCTCAGGGCTACACCGACCGCGTGTTCTTCCTGACCCCCTCCGCTTCCTCCACCGCAGTCATCGAGGACAAGGACAACGTGTTCCAGATCTGCTTCACCGACCCCAACCAGGGCAAGGCTTCCGCGCAGTACATCGCCGAGCACAAGCTGGGCCAGAAGATCGCCGTGATCTATAACAACGCTGACGTGTACTCCACCGGTATCCGCGACACCTTCGTGCCCACCGCCCAGGAGCTGGGCCTGGAAATCGTGTCCGAAACCACCTTCACCGATGAAACCACCGACTTCACCGTTCAGGTGGCCGACGCTCAGAACGCGGGCGCGGAAATCGTGTTCCTGCCCATCTATTACACCCCCGCTTCCCTGATTCTCAAGACTGCCGCTGACAAGGCCTACAAGCCCATCTTCTTCGGCGTGGACGGCATGGACGGCATCCTGAGCGTGGAAGGCTTCGACACCAGCCTGGCCGAAGGCGTCATGCTGCTGACCCCCTTCGTAGCCACCTCCACCGATGAAAAGGTGGTCAACTTCGTCACCAAGTATCAGGCCGCTTACAACGAGATCCCGATCCAGTTCGCGGCGGACGCTTACGACGGCATCTACATCCTGGTGGCCGCTGCCGAAAAGGCCGGCATCACCAGCGAAATGAGCGCCGAGGAAGCCTGCGACCTGCTGATCGCCGCCATTCAGGAAATCACCGTGGACGGCATCACCGGCTCCATGACCTGGGACGAAACCGGCGCTGTTACCAAGACGCCTATGGCCGCTACCATCGTCAACGGCGAATACGTGTTTGAATAATCCTATACGCGTATTGATTCATTCCGATTTGTGAATGACAGCGGGCTGGCCCGGTTTTCGGGCCAGTTCCGCCTTTTCGTTTAATTCAGCAATCTTTTTTCCTACAAATAGGAACCAAGGATGTATTATACCCCCTTATGGCTTTCTCGGAAGGGGGTCTGGGGGGAACCGCTCTTTGGCCTCCAAAGAGCGGTTCCCCCCAGAAAAAACTCATATCGGGGGATGCGGTAAAATGATTTTCCTGGATAACCTGATGAACGGGCTCAGCCTTGGCAGCATTTACGCCATCATCGCGCTGGGGTATACGATGGTGTACGGCATCGCCAAGATGCTGAACTTCGCCCACGGCGACGTGATCATGGTGGGCGCGTATATTGCTTTCTGCGGACTGCAATACTGGGGCCTGCCGCCCATCGTGGCAATTTTGGCTGCGATGGTGGTGTGCACCGTCTTGGGCATCACAATCGAGGGGCTGGCGTACCGTCCGCTGCGGCAGGCGGCCAGCCTGGCGGTGCTGATTACAGCCATCGGCATGAGCTACCTGCTGCAGAATGTGGCGCTGATGATCTGGGGGGCGAATCCCAAGTCCTTCCCCCGCACGTTCATCAACAGCTCCATCCTGCATATCGGCGGGCTGAACGTTTCCAGCGCCACCATTTATACCATCCTGGCCAACGTGGTCATTATGATCGCGCTGACGCTGTTCACGGCGAAGACCAAGATGGGCAAGGCCATGCGCTGCGTCAGCGAGGACCGGGGCGCGGCGGAGCTGATGGGCATCAACGTGAACCGCACGATCTCCGTGACCTTCGCCATCGGCTCCGCGCTGGCGGCGATTGCGGGCGTGCTGCTGTGCTCGTCCTATCCCATTTTGCAGCCCACCACCGGCTCCATGCCTGGCATCAAGGCGTTCACCGCGGCCGTGTTCGGCGGCATCGGGTCGATTCCCGGGGCCATGCTGGGCGGCGTGCTGCTGGGCGTGATCGAGATTTTCGGCAAGGCGTATATCTCCACCGAGCTGGGGGATGCCATCGTGTTTGCCGTCCTGATCGTGGTGCTGCTGGTGAAGCCCTCCGGACTGCTGGGCAAGCCGGTGAGAGAGAAGGTGTGACGGTATGAAACTGACAAAGGCCAAGCGCAACAAGCTCATTTACAATATCGTCACCTTCGCGCTGGTGATCGGGGCGTTCCTGATTCTCCAGTCCATGATCGCCAACAAGACCATCACCCGCTCCCTGAAAGGCCAGCTGGTGCCCATCTGCTGCTGGATCGTGATGGCGGTGTCCCTGAACCTGGTGATCGGCATTTCGGGAGAACTGTCCCTGGGCCACGCCGGGTTTATGAGCGTCGGCGCGTACACCGGCGCGGTGGTTAGCGGCCTGCTGATGCACGTGTATGACATTCAGGACCCCACCCTGCGGCTGGTCATCGCCATCGTGGCGGGGGGCCTGCTGGCGGGCATCGTCGGGGCGCTGATCGGCATTCCCGTACTGAGATTGCGGGGCGACTACCTGGCCATCGTGACGCTGGCCTTCGGCGAAATCATCCGCAACCTGGTGAACGTGCTGTACATCGGCACGGGGGACGGGCGGCTGTACGGCTCCTTCCTGAACAAGAAGCTGCCCGAGGGCATCACCATGCTGGTGGATGGGGCCAAGGGTGCGGTCAAAATCAAGCCCATCTCCACCTTTACCGCCGGGTTCATTCTCGTTTTGATTACCCTGGTGGTGGTGCTGAACCTGGTCAATTCCCGGGCGGGCCGGGCCATCAAGGCCTGCCGCGACAACCGCATCGCCGCCGAGTCCATGGGCGTGAACGTGACCAAGTACAAGATGATGGCCTTTGTTACCGCCGCCGTGCTGGCGGGCATGGCCGGGGCGCTGTACGGGCTGAACTCCTCCACCGTCGTTCCCACTCAGTTCACCTTCAACCAGAGTATCAACGTGCTGGTGTTCGTGGTATTGGGCGGCCTTGGCAACGTGCTGGGCAGCGTCATTTCCGCCACCCTGCTGACCATCCTGCCCGAAATGCTGCGCGCCTTCGCGGACTACCGCATGCTGGTTTACGCGGTGGTGCTGATCCTGGTGATGATCTTCACCAACAACCCCACCATCCGCTCCTTCCTGAACCGGCTGATCGCGCCTTTCAAGCGCAAGGAAACCACGGGAGGTGACGCGCAATGAGCCAGCAAAAGCATCATTCCAGCACCAAAATGGTGCCCGTGCCCACCAACAGCATCGTGCCCGAGCGCGACATCAACGACATTCCCGTATTGGAAACGCGGCACCTGGGTATCGAGTTCGGCGGCCTGAAAGCCGTGGACGACTTCAACCTGACCATCGGCAGAACCGAAATTGCCGGGCTGATCGGCCCGAACGGAGCCGGAAAAACCACCGTTTTTAATCTGATTACGAAGGTGTACGAGCCCACCAGCGGCGCGACCCTGATCAATGGCCGCGACCTGCATGGCCTGGGCATCGCCCAGGCGTCCAAGCTGGGCATTGCCCGCACGTTCCAGAACATCCGCCTGTTCGACAACATGACGGTGGAGGAAAACGTGCGGATCGGCCTGCACAACAACATCAAGTACGATATGTTCAGCGGCATCCTGCGCCTGCCCCGCTACTGGATTCAGGAAAACCGGCAGCACGAAAAGGCCCTGGAGCTGCTGCATATCTTCGGCATGGAAAACCTGGCCGACGAGCGGGCGGGCAGCCTGCCCTACGGCGTGCAGCGGAGGCTTGAAATCGTGCGCGCGCTGGCGACCAACCCCAAGCTGCTGCTGCTGGACGAGCCCGCGGCGGGCATGAATCCCCATGAGACCGAAGAGCTGATGGAGAACATCGCCAAGATCCGCGACCAGTTCCAGATCGCCATCCTGCTGATCGAGCATGACATGAACCTGGTCATGGGCGTGTGCGAAGGTATCTGCGTGCTGAACTTCGGCCGCGTCATCGCCAAGGGCACCGCCACCGAGATTCAACAGAACCCCGTGGTCATCGAAGCCTATCTGGGCAAAAAGAAGGAGGGACAGGCATGAGCGAAGTTCAAACCGCTGCTCCCCTTCTGCGGGTCAACGACCTGCATGTGTATTACGGGGCCATCCACGCCATCAAGGGGATTTCCCTGGAAGTGCATGAAAACGAGATCGTGACCCTGATTGGCGCCAACGGCGCGGGCAAGTCCACCACCCTGAATACCATTGCCGGCCTGCTGAAACCCCGACAGGGAACCGTCGAGCTGCACGGCGCGGTGCTGAACGGCCTGGGCGCGTCCAAGATCGTCCCCAAGGGCCTGAGTCTTTGCCCCGAAGGACGGCGCATTTTCCAGCAGATGACGGTGAAGGAAAATCTGGAAATGGGCGCGTACAGCCGCGACCCCGCCGAAATCCCTGCGTCGCTGGACGAAATGTTCCAGCGCTTCCCGCGCCTCAAGGAACGTGAACGGCAGATCGCCGGCACGCTCTCCGGCGGCGAACAGCAGATGCTGGCCATGGCCCGGGCGCTCATGTCCCGGCCCAAGCTGCTGATGCTGGACGAGCCCTCCATGGGCCTGGCCCCCATTTTGGTGGAGCAGATTTTCGATATCATTACCGAGCTGCATCAATCTGGCGCTACCATCCTGCTGGTGGAGCAGAACGCCCAAATGGCCCTGGCCGTGGCCGATCGCGCCTATGTGATGGAAACCGGCGTGATCACCATGCAGGGCCCCGCCCAGGAGCTGCTGCACAACGACGCGGTGCAGAAGGCGTATTTGGGGTCGTAATTGATTATGTCATTTTTGCCTTCCCTGCCGGGGAAGGCATTGGTTTATAAGCAATGAAAGTGCATTCTGAATCACGAAAGGAAACGCTGGGGCTATTCGCCCCAGGCCCCAACCAGGGTCCTGAGGACCCTGGACCCGCAACTGGCGAATGAACATCGTTGGGATAAGCAGACAAGCTCCGCCTGCTGCGCTGGGGGTACGAAAAGTTTGAGGGCTTCTGGCCCAAGAAAGCCTGGGAAAATCCGTAGGGGAAAGTAAACTTTCCCCTACGGATGATTCCCTGGCTTTCCCCGGATGCAAAGCATCCGGGTTGGCGGCTTCGCCGCCGGGCCAGAAGCACCATGGCACGAAGCCGGGCTTCCGCGTTCCTCCACACAACAGCGGGAACCAAGTTGGTTTATCCAAACAAGCTGCTTCCGCTATTGAGGTCCAGGAGATGAAATCTCCTGGTGCAGGTGCACGAGGGCCGCACAGGCCCTCGCCCCGTTGTGATTTATAGTGCCTTTCATGTTGCATGATCGAAACAGAAGGAGGGAGCGGCATTGCGAATCTTTGTCTGCATCAAGCAGGTGCCCGCCACGAACAAGGTGCAGGTGGACGAAAAAACAGGCGTGCTCAAGCGCGCGGGCGTGCAGAGCAAAATGAACCCCTACGACCTTTACGCCCTGGAAACGGCGCTGCGCCTGCGGGAAGCCCATGGCGGCACGGTGACCGTGGGCACGATGGGCCCGCCCCAGGCGCAGGCCATCATCCGGGAAGCGTACATGATGGGCGCGGACGAGGGCTATGTGTTCTCCGACCGGCGGCTGGGCGGCGCGGATGTGCTGGCCACCAGCTATACCCTCAGCCAGGCCATCCGCAGCGTGGGGGACTTTGACCTGATCCTCTGCGGCCGCCAGACCACCGACGGCGACACCGCCCAGGTGGGCCCCGCCATTGCCGAGCATCTGGGCATCCCGCACGCAGCGTGGGTGTCGAAGCTGACGGTCAGCGGCGACGGCGTGGATGCGGAACAGCAATTGCAGGACGTGGTGGAAACGGTGCATATTCCCTTCCCGTGTCTCGTCACGGTGGAGCAGGACATTTATATGCCCCGCCTGCCCTCGCTGAAAACGGCGCGGCAGGTAAAGGACAAGGAAATCCACATTCAGGGCCTGGATTCCTTCCTGGATACCGACGAAAACCATTACGGCCTCAGCGGCAGCCCTACCCAGGTGGAGCGTATTTTCCCGCCGGAAAACGACGCGGAGCACGAGGTCTGGACGGGCGGCGACTGCGCCGAACGGCTCCACGATCAGCTGAAAAAGTGGAAATTTATCTAAAGGAGGTTCGCAGACATGGCAAAAATCGCGGTATTGGAACGCAAGTGCACCGGCTGCGGCCTCTGCGCGAAGAACTGTCCCTTCGGGGCGATCGACATGAAGGAGGGCAGGCCCGAGCTGAACGCGGCCTGCAAGGTGTGCGGCATCTGCGTGAAGGTCTGCCCGGAAAAGGCCATCGTCAAGCTGGAAACCAAGGTGGATAAAGTCGATAAATCCCAGTGGAAAGATATTCTGGTCTTTGCCGAAGCCCACGGCGGGCGGCTGCATCCCGTGTCGCTGGAGCTGATTGGGAAGGCCAAGGAGCTGGCGGGGCCGGTGGGCTTTTCCGTGAAAGCGGTTTTGGTGGGCAGCAACCTTTCTTCCTTCGCGGAAGAGCTGCGTCACTACGGCGTCAGCGAAGTGGCGGTCTATGACGACGAAGCCTTGTCTTTCTTCCGCGCGGACGCTTATGCCGCCTGCGTGGAGGATTACATTAAATATGCCCATCCCTCCGTGGTGCTGGTGGGGGCCACGTCCCTGGGACGGTCCCTGGCTCCCCGGCTGGCGACCAGGTTCCATACCGGCCTGACCGCCGACTGCACCAAGCTGGAACTGCGGGAAAACACCGACCTGGTGCAGATTCGTCCCGCCTTCGGCGGCAACATCATGGCTCAGATCATCACCACCAATACCCGGCCCCAGTTCGCCACCGTGCGCTATAAAGTCATGAACACGCCGGTTCGCAGTGACGAAGCGGCGGGTGAAATCCTGAATCGCAACATCCCCAAGGCCGTTTCCGAATCCAAGGTCACCTGTGTCAGCGTGACGCCGGTGCCGCCGAAAAAGAGCATTTCCGACGCGGAGATCTTAGTGGTCGGCGGGCGCGGACTGCAAAAGGAAGCCGACCTGGAGATGGTCAAGGAACTGGCTGCGCTGCTGGGCGGCGACTGGGCCACCTCGCGCCCCTTAGTGGAAAAGGGCTGGACCACCAACGACCGCCAGATCGGTCTGTCAGGCCGCACGGTGCGGCCCCGGCTCATCATCACCTGCGGCGTCAGTGGGGCCATTCAGTTCACCGCCTGCATGAACGCCAGCGACCACATCGTGGCGATCAACAGCGACCCCAACGCCCCCATCTTCGACGTGGCTCACGTCGCCATCGTGGGCGACTTGTACGACATCCTGCCGCGCCTCATCCGGCAATTGAAGGAGGAGCAAGCATGAGCACATTCCATCCCGTCACGGAACAAGATTTGGCTTATTTCCGCTCCCTCCTGCCAGGCCGCGTGTTCAGCGGGGCGGACATTTCCACCGACTACGACCACGACGAAATGACCGAGTACGGCCACTTCCTGCCGGAAGCTGTTTTGCAGGCCCTGACCGCGGAAGAAATCTGCGCGGTGCTGAAATACTGCAACGAGCATCATATCCCCGTCACGCCCCGGGGCGCGGGCACGGGCCTGTGCGGCGGGTGCGTAGCCATTCACGGCGGAGTGGTGCTGAGCACGGAAAAGATGAAAAAGGTGCTGGAGGTGGACACCCGCAACATGACCGCCACCGTGGAACCCGGCGTGCTGCTGATGGAGTTTCCCAAGGCGCTGGAGGGCACCGGCCTGTTCTATCCCCCCGATCCCGGCGAAAAGACCGCCACCATGGGCGGCAATGCCATGACCAACGCGGGCGGGATGCGCGCCGTGCGCTATGGCGTCACCCGGGACTATGTGCTGGGCATGGAAGTGGCGCTGGCGGACGGCAGCCTGATTCAGCTTGGCGGCAAGACGGTCAAGACCTCCTCCGGTTACAGCCTGATCGACCTGATGATTGGCAGCGAAGGCACCCTGGGCTTCCTGACCAAGCTGACGGTGAAGCTGATTCCAGAGCCGAAGGTGAACCTGTCGCTGCTCATGCCCTTTGACGACCTGGACGCCTGCATCGGTGCGGTGCCCCAGGTGCTGGCCTGCGGCTGCGACCCCACGGCGGTGGAGTTCATGGAGCGGGAGGTCATCTCCTGCGCGGAAACGTACCTGGGCAAGCAGTTCCCTGACACCAGCGCCGACGCCTATCTGCTGGTGCGGCTGGACGGCCCAAGCGTGGAAGCCTTGCAGCCCGCCATCGACACCCTGACCGATCTTGCCCTGTCCATCGGCGCCCGGGACGTGCTGCTGGCCGACACCGACGAGCGCAAGGAAAGCATCTGGAACGCCCGCGGGGCGTTCCTGGAAGCCATCAAGGGCAGCACCACCACCATGGACGAGTGCGACGTGGTGGTGCCTCGGGACGTGATTCCGCAGTTTGTGCATAAGACGGTGGAAATCGGCAGGCGCGTGGGCGTTCGCATCCGTTCCTTCGGCCACGCCGGGGACGGCAATCTGCATATCTATGTCTGCCGCGATGATCTGCCCGAAGTGGAGTGGAAGGAAAAAGTCGAGGCTGTTATGCACCAGTTGTATGACACCGCCCGCGAAATACGCGGCGAGGTCAGCGGCGAGCACGGTATCGGCCACGCGAAAAAAGCTTTCCTGCGGGACAGCGTGGGGGAGAGGCAGGTGCAGCTCATGCGCGGCATCAAGGCCGCCTTCGATCCCAACGGCATCCTGAACCCCGGAAAGGTGATCGGATAATTGAATCATCCTGTTCCACTTCGTCATTCTTAACGGTCGTGTTCTCAAGAATAAGTAATAAACCCAGCAAGAAGGAAACGCTGGGGTTTTACCCCAGGCCCCACCAGGGCGGTGACCGCCCTGGACCCGCAACTGGCGAAATAACGTTGTTGGGTTAAGCAGACAAGCTCCGCCTGCTTCGCCGCCGGGCCAGAAGCACCACGGCACCAAGCCAGACTTCTGCGGGAACCGGGCTGTCTTATGCATTCAAGTTGCTTTCGTTATTGAGGTCCAGGAGATGAAATCTCCTGGTTCAGGGGTACAGGGGGCTGAAGAAGCCCCCTGCTTCGTCTTTGGTTAGAAAAAAAGCCTGCATGGATGTTCAATAATCCACGCAGGCTTTGTTCATTCTTTTTACAGCTTCAGCTTCCCGCCCTTAGCGCCTTTCGCGCCGCCCAGCTGCACGCCGGAAAGGATGTCGGAATGGAAGGCGAAGGAGTTGCGTTCCTTTTCCTGATAGGCTTTCATGGCGCAGTCCACCATCCGGTCAATGAGCTGGCCGTATTTCAGGCCGCTTTCCTGCCAGAGGTAATAGGCCAGGGATCCGGGAATGGTGTTGATTTCGGTGATATAGTAATTGTCGCTGTGGCGGTCCAGCATGTAGTCGATGCGCACCACACCCTTGCAGTCCATGGCGTCGAATACCTGCAAAGAAAGCTCCTGCAAGGTCTTTGTCAGTTCCTCCCCGATGGGCGCGGGCACGATACGCTTGAGGCTGGCCATGCCCTTGCTGCCGCCGCTGCCCGCCAGGTACTTTTCGGAAAAGTCCAGGAACGCCGCGCCGCTGTTGGGCATTTCCAGCACGGAGGCTTCGCGCTCACCGTCAAAGCCCAGCACGGAACAGTTGACTTCAATGGGCTTATCCAGGCCCTGCTCGATCAGCACCCGCCGGTCATAGGAGAAGGCCAGCTCCAGCGCGTCTTTCAGTCCGGCACGGTCGTCCGCCCGGCTGACGCCGATGGAAGAGCCCAGGCACGCGGGCTTCACGAATACGGGATAGGGCAGCGCCGCTTCCACGTTGTCCATGGCTTTGTCTGCGTCCTGCTCAAACTCCGCCCGGGTCATGGCGCAGTCCGGCAGGATGGGGAAACCGCAGCCCCGGAAGAAGCGCTTCATGGTGATTTTGTCCATGCCCACGGCAGAACCCGTGACCCCGGTGGAGGAATAGGGCAGCCCCGCCATTTCCAGCACGCCTTGGAGAGAGCCGTCCTCCCCATGCAGGCCGTGCATGACGGGAATCACGCAATCCAGCCGCGCCACGATTTCTTCCTTGCCGCCGCCCAGCAAGCCCTTGGCGGGCATGTAATGAAGCAGCGCCCCGGAACCGGCGGTCAGATCCAGATGCACGGACACGATGCCCTTCTTATAAGGATCAAAGGGCGTATAGGTTTTGATGTCCAGCAGGGGTTCGCCTGTGAACCATTCGCCCTTCTGGCTGATATATACCGGGATCACGTCGTACTTTTCCCGGTTCACATTGCGCATCAATTGCACCGCGCTGATGATCGACACCTCATGCTCGCACGTGCGGCTGCCGAACATCACGCCCAATTGGATTTTGCTCATAGAAACCTCCAAGAATAAGTTTTCTGGGGGAAACCGTTCTTTGAAGGTCAAAGAACGGTTTCCCCCAGGCTCCCTTCCAAGAAACCCATAAAGGGGTATTCATCTATCCTTCATTATAATGATCAGGCAGGTCATTCTCATACATCACCACGTCGCCGGGGCGGAGGATACCGTTCACAACGGTGATGGCTTCGTCCAGGCTGGCCACCACATGGATGCTTTCAGGCGGGAAGCCTTTTTCCTTCAGGCCCTTCTGAATGGGCTCGGTGTGGCGCTTGCCCACCAGCACGGCCACGTCCACAGCGTCGGCCATGGCTTGACCGAATTCCTCGTTGTAGCGGGCTTCCTCTGCGCCCAGCTCCACCATGCCGGGGGTGACGATCACCCGCCGCCCGGGGAAGGAGGACAGCACCTTCAAAGCTTCTTTGCTGGAGGTAGGGTTGGTGTTGAAGGCATCGTCGATCACGGTCACGCCGCCCGCGGTTTTGAGCAATTGCAGTCGGTGTTCCACGGGCTTCAATTGCTGGATGCCCCGCCGAATCTGTTCCCGGTTCAAGCCCAAATGCTTTGCCACGCAGCAGGCGGCGCAGATGTTTCCGATGTTGTGGCGACCCAGCAGGGGCGTAGTGCATTCAAAGGGTTCCCAGTCGCCCAAATGCAGGGTGAAATGGCTGCCCTGGGGCGACACGGAAACGTCGCCGGCCCAGGCGTCGGCCCCCTCTTTCCCGGCCAGCATTTTGGGCTTGCCGGTCTTTTCGTACAGCCTGGTTACGATCCCGTCGTCGTTCAGGAATACGGAAAGGCCGTCCTCCGGCAGCGCGTCGATCAGCTCATACTTGGTCTTTTCGATGCGCTCGATCGTCTTGAAGGTATCCAGATGCTGGGGTCCCACGGCGGTCAGGATGCCGATGGCGGGGTGCACCAGGTTCGACAGCTCCTTGATTTCGCCCACGTGCCGGGCGCCCATTTCCCCGATGAACACCTGATGAGCCGGGGTCAGCCGCTCCCGGATGATGCGCGTCACACCCATGGGGGTGTTGAAGGACGCGGGGGTGGCCAGCACATTGTATTTCTGGGAAAGGATTTCCGCTAAGATAAACTTCGTAGAGGTCTTGCCATAGCTGCCCGTGATGCCGATGCGGATGAGCCGGGGATTTTCCAGCAGCTTTTTTTCCGCGTCTTTAAAGTACAGATGGAAAATCAGTTTTTCAATCGGCAGAGCCAGGATACCAGCCAAGGCAACGATCAATGGAAGCAACAGTGCCAGTACAATGGTGCTGACACCAGGTAATAGAAAAACCGGTGATTGAATGCTATATAAGGCGAACCAGCAAAGCGCGTGCAGAAGAATTAAAAGAATGACAAAAGAACCATAAAATCTCTTTAGGCGGGCTGTCAAAGCGAACTTTTTCTTTTCCGCTTTTTTCATGCCTTGTCTGCGGTAGAAATACCCAATGAAAACACACAGAACAGAATAAATCATCGCAATGACGATAAAAAGCCATGTATGACTGCGCTTTAGAAGCAAATCGCCGAAAACAGCATACAGCAGATAAGCCACAACGCTGCCGGCAAAATAAAACGCGGTAAGAATCAAGCAATCAATGAACGCATGCTGGCGGCGCAGCGTTTTAAAATACCCTTGAAATTGATAACTCTCCAGTTGGAAAAAATGCACCAGCCGCCGTGCGGCCAGCAGCAGGCTGACAGACCCGGCCAGAATAGGGAGAAACACATAAATCCCCATGATAAAGCCGCTGGGTAGATTCGTTGCGCTCATGATCTGTCCTTCCTTTGTCGGTAATGAAAGAGGATAATAAAATGTAACAAGTAATGCTGTCATCTCGAGCGAAGTGGAGCGGCAGCGGAACGAAGTTCAGGGACCTGTATGCCGGACACCCTGTTACTTGATTGATAGCAAAACGCTCAGGTCCCTCCACTGCGCTTCGGCTCTCGCCTTCGCTTCGGTCGGGATGACAATGCTTGTTGATTTTATTACAGTCACTTGATTGTTATTGCTTCACATTCGGTTGACAGCATTGCCTTGCAGAGGAAGTTTTCTCTAGAAAACTCCTTCATGTCAAAAACGCCCGTACCACCGTCACAAACCGCTGCCACTGCCGCAGATAAGCGAAATGATCGTCATTTTCAAAGATGACCAGCCCCGCATCAGGAATGTCCTGCTCCATCTTCTGGCCCATCCAGAGGGGCGTTTCGGTGTCCATCTCGCCCCAGATCAGCAGGGTGGAGGCTTTGATTTGCGGCAGCAGGGGCGTCAAATCCTGGTTGATGACCTTCACGAAGGTCTTTTTCATTTCATCGTCCAGGGCTTTGTAATCGGGGGAGCTGTATTTGTCCTGCAAGGCTTTCAGGCTCTTTTGCGCCATGCCGCCCACCAGGGGCAGCTTAGTGAGGCCCAGTAGCTTTTCCTTTTTCTTTTTGTATTCCTCGCTGCGCTTTTTCTGTTCGGGTGTGGGTTCTTTTCGCAGGCCTGCGCCGCCGGTGAGCACCAGGCGGCTGACCAATTGCGGCTCGTTGGCCGCCAGCCACAGGGCTACGCGTCCGCCGAAGGAATGGGCGATGATGTCGCAGGGAGCGATGCCCAACTGCTCGATCAGGTCTTTGGTGCACGCCGCAAACTCCGGCACGCCCCAGGGTTCGGGGGGACGACCCGACGCGCCGTGGGCGGGAAAGTCGATCACCGTGACCCGGTAATCCTGGCTCAGGTCCTGGGCGATGGGCTGGAAATGCTGGATGGAGCAGCCCCAGCCATGGAGCAGCAGCACGTTTTTCCCGCGTTCGCCCATCTGCTCGTAATGGACGCGAACGCCTTTGGCGGTTAATTCCACGGAACTGCCCTCCTTGCAATTGCTATCAAATAGCTCATAAGTATGTTTCCCCCAGAAGGCTCCATTACGTCTTATTGTATGCCTTTTCCGCCCCGTCCATGCGCCAGATGTAGCGGCATTTTTGCGTCGCCCCGGCGCAGAGGGTGCGGTACTCCCGGGGCACGTCGGCGATGCGTTCCAGCTCGCAGCCCAGATTTTCGCAGGTTTTGCGGGAGGCGACGTTCTCCACGTTGTTGGTGATAACGACAGAACCAAGGTGCAGCCTTTGCAAAAGCGGCAGCATGAGATAACACGCCTGCGCCGCGTAGCCGCGGCCCCGATGCTTTTCCTCGATGCGGTAGCCGATATGGCCCAGGTAATAAAGCCCAGGGCTTTCGCCCAGGCGCAGGCTCACATAGCCCACATAGTCCCGCGTTTTGTGACGGAAAATGTTGAAGGTGTAGCCGTCGTCAATGCCGTATTCCGGGTCGGACACGTCTTCGTTGGATAAGACCAGGTCCAGCGCGTCGTCGGAAAAGGTGGGCTTGCGGGAAAACAGCCGGAGGAAGCGCATGAAAGGTTCACCTCAGATAAGGAGTTTTCTGGGGGAAACCGCTCTTTGGAGCCAAAGAGCGGTTTCCCCCAATTCCGGAGGCTCAATCTGCACAAGTCCCCTTCATGGGGACATTGCTTGTTTCGCTTGATTTCACCACCGATTCAAATTCTGCCACTGGCAGGAATCGGCGGTTCATCCCCCTTCCGAGAAAGCTATAAGGGGACTGAGTATCCTTGGCTTGAATAATCAGAAAAATTTAGTAGGATAAGCCGTACAAGATGATTCCACAGCCGGTTTTCGGAAGGGGTGTGGGGGAACCGCTTTTGACGCAAAAGCGGTTCCCCCACCGTCCCCATCAGAACAGCGCGTTCACAAACTCCTTGGCGTCAAAGGCCTGCAGATCGTCGATGCCCTCGCCCACGCCGATATACCACACGGGGATATTCAGCTCCTTGCGGATGGCGATGGCCACACCGCCCTTGGCAGTGCCGTCCAGCTTGGTGAGCACGATGCCGTTGATTTCGGCGGCTTCCTTGAACTGCTTGGCCTGCTGGATGCCGTTTTGCCCCGTGGTGGCGTCCAGCACCAGCATGCAGCGCATTTCGGCTTCGGGATATTCCCGGTCGATGATGCGGCGCATTTTGGAAAGCTCGTCCATCAGGTTCTTTTTGTTGTGGAGACGCCCGGCGGTGTCCACGATCAGCAGGTCAGTCTTGTGCGCCTTGGCGCTCTGCACGGCATCATAGACCACGGAAGCGGGGTCGCCGCCCTCCTGGCCGCGGATGATCGGCACCTTGGCCCGCTCGGCCCACACGGCCAGCTGCTCGTCGGCGGCGGCGCGGAAGGTGTCGGCGGCGGCCAGCATCACGCTGCGGCCGATTTCCTGAAAGCGCAAGGCCAGTTTGCCGATGGTGGTGGTTTTGCCCACGCCGTTTACGCCCACCACGAACATCACCATGGGCCAGCGCAGATTGGGCCGGGGGATGTTCATTTCGTCGATCAGAATCTGCTTGAAGATTTCCTTGGCCTGGTCGGCGTCCTTGATTTTTTTTGCGTCCACCTGGGCTTTCAGTTTATCAATAATGTCCGTGGTCGCTTCCACGCCCACGTCGGCCAGAATCAGAATATCCGTCAGTTCATCATAGAAATCGTCGTCAATGATCCGGGTGTTCTTGACCAGCTCGTCCACCTTATCGGTCAGCCCGGTGCGGGTCTTGAACAGCCCCTCTTTTAACCGTTGAAAGAAACCCATGCTTCTCTCCTCCTGTGCGATACGCGCCGCAACCGGGCGCTTTTCCATTGGAAATTATAGCATACCCCCCTCGGATAAGCAAGGGCAAACGCCGCGTTTTGCGGAAATCCTGATTTGAATGGCTGAAAAAAAGAGGTTCAATACAAAATCTTGTGGGGATAGCAATCAATTCTTTTCTCTTTCCTCAAGGAAGATCGGTATCTATCAATTCCTTTATTGCTTTCTCGGAGGGGGGTGTGGGGGGAACCGCTCTTTGGCATCCAAAGAGCGGTTCCCCCCACAAACCTTTGCATTGAGCCAAAAAAGATAAAAAACAAAGGAAACGCTGTAAAAACTGAGGAAAATACTGTATAATAAACGGGAAACTGTTTCCAAACCAAATGGCCTGCCGGAAAGCAAGGAGGTGCAACCAGATGAACGAGAAAAGATTCCTGATCGTGGTGGATATGCAGAAGGATTTTATCGACGGTTCCCTGGGCACAGAGGAAGCACAAGGGATCGTGCCCGCAGTTTGCAGACGTATCCGGGCATGCAAGGAAGCGGGTTATACCGTCATCGCAACGCTCGACACCCATGAAGAAAACTATCTGAACACGCGGGAAGGAAAGCATTTGCCCGTGGCTCACTGCATCCGCGGAACGGAAGGCTGGCACATCCGGCCCGAGGTGATGGACGCCCTGGGGGATGACGCGGCGCTGGTGGAAAAGCCCACCTTCGGCAGCGTGCGCCTGCCGCGGATCATCCGGGAACAGACCGGGGGAGAGGACCCTGCCGCAATCGAGCTGCTGGGTCTGTGCACGGACATCTGCGTGGTGTCCAACGCGCTGCTGCTGAAAGCGGCGTTCCCGGAAACGGACTTTACCGTCCACGCGGACTGCTGCGCCGGCGTGACGCCTGAAAAGCACGCCGCCGCCCTGGAAACCATGCGCAGCTGCCAGATCACGGTGGAATGACTGCCAGACGCCTGATCGAAAAATTGCGCCGCTCAATGCAAATCGTGTTTGCAATGGAGTGAGAACAGCGGGAGGAGCGCTTTGGAACAATGGTACGGCGTACTGACAACGGCAGTACACACCGTTTTTCAAATACTTTACATTTTGCAGCGCCGCGGACGGACGTATGCTGAGATGAGACTTTGAAATAGAGAAAATGAAGCCGCAAACATCGAAGGAGGAATCGATATGAAAACCTTGTATTTGGAATGCGCCATGGGCGCTGCGGGCGATATGCTGATGGCATCGCTGCTGGAACTGCTGCCGGACAAGCAGGCTTTCCTCGACAGAATGAACGCCCTGGGGCTGCCGGGTGTCCGGGTGGAAACGGAGCAGATGGTCAAATGCGGGATTACCGGCACCCATATGAAGGTGACGGTCAACGGGGAGGAAGAAGAATCCGAGGATGTTCATGACCACCATCACGATCACGACCATCATCATGACCATGACCACGACCATCCTCACGATCATGAGCATCATCATGACCATGACCACGAACATGACCATCATCATGAGGAGGATCACGAACACCATCATCCCCATCATCATGCGTCCGTGGTGGATATTGAAGGAATCATCGACGGCCTGAACGTTTCCGAAAAGGTGAAATCCGACGCCAAAGCGGTTTATGCCCTGATCGCCGAAGCCGAAAGCCAGGTGCATGGGCATCCCGTCAGCGAAATTCACTTTCATGAAGTGGGCACGATGGACGCTGTCGCCGACGTGGTAGGCGTGTGTCTGCTGATGGAAGAAATCGGCGCGGAAAAGATTGCGGCTTCCCCGGTACATGTGGGCTGCGGCCACGTGCGCTGCATGCACGGCATCCTGCCGGTGCCCGCTCCCGCTACCGCGCTGATATTAAACGGCATCCCCACCTATGGCGGTCAGGTGCAGGGCGAGCTGTGCACGCCCACCGGCGCGGCGCTGCTCAGGCACTTTGTTTCCCGGTTCGGCGACCGTCCGGTCATGACCACCGAAGCTATCGGCTACGGGATGGGCAAAAAGGACTTTGAACGGGCCAACTGCCTGCGGGCGTTCCTGGGAGAGAGCGAAGGGCCGCGGGAAGAAATCACAAAGCTGGAATGCAACCTGGACGATATGACCGGGGAGGACATCGGTTTCGCGGCGGAACAGCTGTTCAAAGCAGGCGCCCGGGACGTGTACACCCAGGCCATCAGCATGAAGAAATCCCGGCCGGGCGTGCTGCTCAGCGTGATCTGCCTGCCGGAGGACGCGGACCGGCTGGCCGCCGTGATGATGAAGCACACCACCACCCTGGGCATTCGCCGTCAGGATATGAGCCGTTATGCGCTGAACCGCGGCATCGAAACACTGAAAACGCCTTACGGCCCGGTGCGGGTGAAAAACGCTTCGGGGATGGGCGTACAGCGCCGCAAAGCGGAATACGATGATCTGGCCGCTCTTGCGGAGCAATATGGTCTTTCCCTGAACGAACTAAGAAAAGAAATAGAATAGCGCGGCATTCAAACCGAATACACACGAAAAAACCACCGGCGCTGTCCTGCTGTGCGCAGGACAGCGCCGGTTTTCAGTCGTTCTTACTGACCCTGGATAGGGGAAAAGAACTGCCATTGCAGCAGCGCGGTGTCGGGTTGATTCAGGCGGAAATACAGGTCGTGAGTGCCGGTGAGGGGCTGCGGCAGGGGGAACAGCTCGCTCCGGGCTTCGCCTGCCGCGGGCAGGCCTATCACCGCGGCGGGTTTGCTGTTCAAATCGTCCAGCAGCAGTTCGAGCTTCGCTCCTTCCTTGGCCGTGAAGCTCAGCTGCACGCTGCCCGCCCCTTCCGCGCCGAAATCCACACCCGCGACGCTAATCCAGCCGCCCGCCAACCTGCTCCGGACCAGCATATCGCCGGTCCCCGCGGCTTTATCCTCCGGGTGAATCAGGGCTGTTTCCGCGCCCGCCAGGGAGGCCAGCGTGCCGGCAGGCACTTCCCGGAAGGGATCGAAGGCATGCAGTTGCTCCACTCCCGCGAAAGAGCCCTGAGACAGCGTCGGCAGCCCGGCTTCGTTCATTTCCAGTTCGTCCACGAACGTGCTGCGGTAGCCCGCGTTCCAGCCCATGGCTTTGTCCACGGTGGCGGCGTGGTAGGTGATGTAATACTTTCCGTTAAACTCAAACATGCAGTGGTGGTTGTTGCCGCCCACACCGAAATAGGCCGAGGGATTTTTCAGCACCCGCCCCGCGAAGGTGAACGGCCCCATGGGGGAATCGGAGGTCATGTACACGATCTCGCCGCTCAGGAAGCCCTGGCTGCTGCCCCCGGAAGGCACGCTGAAATTGGAGCAGTAGGAGTACACGTAGGTATCGCCGAATTTGTTGATGCCGGAATCCTCAAACAGCCACGGCGGGGAAATAATCGCCGGGTCTCCGTCCAGGGAAATCATGTCCTCCCCCAGCTTCACCACCCGAGCGGTGCCGGGGTCGGCGGCCTTGCCCTCCGGCACGCCGCCGCCGAAATAGAGGTACGCGCTGCCGTCGCCGTCTATCAGCACGGCGGGGTCAAACAGCCAGGTAATGGTATCACAGGTGGGGGTCGTGCGGCTGATCAGCGCGCGGCCCAGCGGGTCGGTGAAGGGGCCGGTGGGGCTGTCCGCCGTCAGCACGCCGATGCCGCCCGCGCTGTTGGCGAAGTACAGAAAGAACCTGTCCTGCCCGTCAATCGTTTTCCACGCCGCGCAGGGGGCCCAGGAATTGCCCGCCCACTTGGCCGCGCCGGTGCGGCCCGCGGCGTTCACCGAGCCGTGATCCTGCCAGTTCACCAGATCGTCGGAGGAGACCACGCGCAGCGTCGTAATGTTGCTGTAATTGTTGGTTCTGGGTTTTCCGTCCAGGCCGATCATGGGCTCGTCGCCGGTCATGTACAGGTACACCCGGCCATCGTACACCATCGCCCAGGGGTCCGCGCCGAAGCGCTGCACCATCACGGGATTGTGATCCTTCAGGGTTTTATATACACTCACGGGTTCCTCCTCCCGGCGCATCAATTCTTCCAAACCCAGCCTGTCCACCGCTTCCTGGAGCCGCTTGTCGCTGGAAACCAGGGGAATGGAAGCGTCCTGCAGGAAGCCGAAGAAGGCGGGCTTGCAGCGGTAATTGCTGTCAAAGAGCAGCGGATACTTTTTCTCCGTCGCTGTGTTCAGCCAGGAGGCGTTATCCGTCAGGCCCCAGACCGTGACGCTTTCAATATCCACGTCATTCTTTGTCTTGAGCCGCTCCAGCATGGAAAGCAGACTGCGGTAGCGGTATCCCAGCCGCATCTGGCCCAGGGGTGTATTGTCGCCGGTGCTGATGTCCAGCTCGGTGATATGGATGGTCAGGCCCAGGCGGGCGTACAGCCGCACCGCGTTTTCATACTCCGACAGGCTGGGCGAATCCACGGCGATATGGCTCTGCATGCCTAAGCCGTCCACCAGGCCCTTGTCTGCCAGCTTTTGCAGCAGGTTTTTCAGCAGCCCCAGCTTGAGCGCGCCGGTGCAGCCGTAGTCGTTGTAAAACAGCTTTTGCCCCTCGGCGGCGTATTTGCGGGCGAAGGTGAAAGCCAGCTCCACCCAGTCGTCGCCGATGGTTTCATACCACAGATTGTTCTGCGTGCGCAGCCCTTCCGGATGGCCGTTGCCCGGCTCGATGGCCTCGTTCACCACGTCCCAGGCGTACACCAGGCCGGGATAGTTGGCGTTGATGTAGTCCATTTCATCCCGGATGTAATTCTCCATCCGCAGGATCATGGTGTCCCGGTCCACCAGCGGGGCGTCCTTCCGGTCAGACCAGTCCTCGGCAAAGAACCAGCGGGGCGTCTGGGAATGCCACACCAGGGTGTGGGCCCGCACCTTCATGCCGTGCTCCTGGGCGAATTTCAGCGCCGGCGCAGCCTGGATGAAGCTCAGCTTCACCCGGGTGTTGTCCTTGGATCGGCGGCTGGCCGACCGGTCCATCGTAAAGTCGGGCTTCATCTGGTTTTCACAGGTCAGGGAATTGAAGTGGGCGGCGATGACGCCCGCAGCCGCTTCGTTCCGCAGCACCTCCGGCGATGTCGCCACGCCGATTAAGAACATGCCCTCATAATTTTGTGCCAAGCCGGGCGCTTCCCCGCCCGCCAGATAGGTTTCATACGCGGTCATTTTTGCCTCCTCCGCTTCGGCGCTGACAAAGCCCGGCAGCAGGAGCAGCCCCAGCAGCAGCGCGATGATTTGCTTGATACGCATTATTTTCAGCCCCCCGGTTCAATGAAATGGATGGATACGCGGCGCGGGTAAAGCGGACTGTTCCTCTTTATCCTATCTTATATTAAATGATGATCGTGTAAAAAGCAAATGGTTTTTGCCCGAAGCCGCGCGTTTGATTTTCCGCCCTGTTTATGCTACAATATGCGAAAACAATTTGTCAGATATGGCAGGCGATACCATGACCAAAAGCATTGAACCAGCAGACGAAGTCATTCGCGGCGGCACGATCATCGACGGGACGGGACGCCCCCGCTTCCGGAGCGATGTGGCGGTGAAAAACGGAAGAATCACAGCGATTGGCGACCTTGCCGGGCTGCGGGGAAGGACGGAAATCAACGCGGAAGGGCTCGTCGTCGCGCCGGGCTTCATCGACGCCCATGCCCACTCCGACACGGCGTTCACCCGGGACGACAGCGGCGCGTCCAAGCTGTATCAAGGGGTGACTACGGAAATCTCAGGCAACTGCGGGGACAGCCCCTTTCCCGCTGCGCCGGGGAACAAAGATCCCTGGCAGCTTCCGTCTTATACGGATTTCCTGGACGCTTTTCAGGAACGCGGCTGCCGCATGGCGGTGAACCAGGCGCTGCTGGCGGGCCACGGCACCCTGCGGGAAGCTGTGATCGGGGAAGAAAACCGGCCCGCGTCCCCCGCAGAAATGGCGGAAATGCAGCGGCTTCTGCGCCGTGATCTGGAAGCCGGGGCCTGGGGCTTGTCCCTGGGACTGGAATACGCGCCGGGCTGCTTTGCCGACCAGGCCGAGCTGAACGCTCTGGGCAAAACCGTGGCGGAAACGGGCGGCATCGTCACCTGCCATATGCGCAGCGAGGGCCTGCACATCGACAGCGCCCTGGCGGAACTGGCGGAAATCGGACGTTCCTCCGGCGCGCATGTGCACGCGTCGCACCTGAAGCTGGACAACTACACCGTGCATGGCCGGGCGGCGCAGGTATGGGACGATATCGAACAGGCCAACCGGGAAGGAATTCGCTTTACGGCAGACACGTACCCTTATACTGCCTCCTCCACCACCCTCAGCATCCGCTGCCCGCGCTGGAGCATGGACGGTGGCCGCGAAGGGCTGTTGCGCCATCTGCAGGGCCCACGGCGGCAGGAAATCGTCGACGCCATCCGCAGCCATTACTTTAATGCCGAACGGGCGGAAACCTGCCTGTTCAGCGACGACGGCGGGCTGTGGCCCGAGATCGTGGGACGGACGCTGCGGGATGTGGCGGAAAACACCCTGCATACCGCGGATTACGCCGAAGCCGCCGCCCAAGTGCTGCTGCGGACGCAGGCGAAGGCATGGTGCGTGTTTTTCGTGATAGATGAGCGGGATATGCTGTATTTCCTTGGCCGGGATATTTGCATCGGTTCGGACGGGTACGCCCTGCCCGGCGACCCGGCGAAGCTGCACTACAACCCTCATCCCCGTTCCTATGGGGCTATTGCGGAATTTTTCCGCCTGGCCCGGGAAAAGAAGCTGTGCAGCCTGGAAGAAGCCGTGCAACGGGTGACGGGCAAAGCGGCGGATCTTTTTTCGATTCCCGACCGGGGACGGCTGGCGGTGGGCATGGCAGCGGACATTACGGTGTTTGACCCGGAAACCATCGCTCCGCGCGCGACCTATTTGCAGCCGGTACAGCTGGCGCAGGGTGTGCGGTTTGTGCTGGTGAACGGCAAAGTGGCCCTGGCAGACGGCAGACAGACCGACGAGCGCGCCGGACAATTCTTACGGAGGAATACAAGGAAATGAGCGAAAACAATTACAAAATGCCGCCCTGCTCCGGGCCGGTGGCCATTCCGCTGGCGGAGGAATCCGCCGCCATTCAGGCTGCGCCTGCTTACGATGTGGAGGCGGCGAAACAGTATATCGCCGATATGCCCCATATTCGGGCATTGATCGACGGCATCCCGAAGGACGATGCGCTCACCTGCTTCGGCGCGTTCAGCCCATCGCCGGAAGCTGTTGAAAAGCTGAATGCGGAAATACAAAAAATCCTTGCGGATCATCATAAGGTTTCCTTGATCATGGTCGATCTGAAAACCCGGTCCGGTGTGGCGTTTCATTCCACCGTTCCCATGTGCACCCAGAGCACGGTGAAAGCGATTTATGTGGGAGCGCTGCTGAACGCCCGCCCGCAGGCCTTCGAAGAAAACGGCCAATACATCCGGGACACCGTCGTCCTGTCCAGCAACGAGGCCTACGAGAGCCTGCGGGAAATTTACGGCAAGGAACCGATTCAGGCCTGGTGCCGGGAGGCGGGCGTGGATGAAACCTTTGCCGACCCGCCCTATCCCCGCGACAAAACCGCCCGGGACATGCTCAAGCTGTGGACGCGGCTGTATTGCTTCCTGAACGACGGCTCTGACACCGCCAACGCGGGGCGCTACTTTGCGGACTCCGCCATGTCCGCCGCCAAGGAATGCTTCCGGGGGCGCTTTCCCGTACAGACCAAGGCGGGCTGGGAGAACGGCATCGGCGACGACGCGGAGGATTATGAGCACGCGGTCATCCCCGCCCGCTTTACCGACGGCAACCCGCTGAACGATGAATGCGCCACCAACGACACCGGCGTGGTCTATGCCGAAAAGGGGCCTTACCTGTTTGCAATCTATTCGGATTATCCCTGCCCCTATTCCGCCCCGAACCACCTGTATGGCCTCACGGAAGCCCTGCACGCGGTTCATGACAGCTACCCTGTTCGTTGAACAGCGCACGACGCAAAGAAACCGACTGGCACAGCCGGTTTCTTTTTATGAACGTTTGCCTTTTGCCGAATCACATGCGCGGAATCAAGTGCTGAAAAACATTGCAAACTGACGCGCTTCCTGATATACTGCCAGTATGAAAAAGGATTCTGCATCTGCATATTTGACAGGAGGAGCGGCTGATGGACAAAAAACTGATCAATCAGAAACTGGATCTGGTGATGGATAAACTGATGAACCTGGATACCCCCGATATAAAAATGGACAAGGCCGCCGCTCCGGAGGAAATGAAAAAAGGCCTGTACACCCGGGATTTCGGCATCCGGGAATGGGACTGGCCCCAGGGCGTGGGCCTGTACGGTCTGCTGCAATTGCAGGCAGCCCGGGGAACGCGGGAATATGACGCCTTTTTGCTGGATTGGGTGGAGAATAACCTGCGAATCGGCCTGCCTTCCGCCAACATCAATACGACCGCCCCTTTTCTAACCCTGTTTGAACTGACGGAACGGTACGACAGGCCGGCATGGGAAAAACTGTGCATGGAACGGGCGGATTATTTGGTCCAGTCCCTGCCCAGAACCCAGTGGGGCGGTTTTGAGCATGTGACCAGCAATAACACGGATCGGAACGATGTGAACCGCAACCCTGAGCAATTGTGGGCCGATACGCTGTTTATGGCGGTGCTGTTTCTGGGGAAAATGGGGGTGCGGTACGGGCGTCAGGCGTGGATCGACGAAGCCGTGTATCAGTATTTGATCCACATAAAATACCTGGCGGATAACCGTACCGGCTTCCTTTACCATGGCTGGACGTTCCTGGAGCACAGCCATTTCGGCGGCGTCTTCTGGAATCGGGGGGATTCCTGGTTCACCATGGGCGCTGTGGCGTTTTTGCGGGCGATGGAGGGCCATATCGGCGCCGCCGACAAGCGCTTCATCCTCAGCGCATGGCAGAACCAGGTGCGCGCGCTGCTGTCTGTTCAGGATGCAGGGGGACTGTGGCACACCGTGCTCACCAATCCCGGCACCTACATCGAAACGTCGGGCTCCGGCGCAATCACCGCCGGCATCCTGGCAGGAATCCGGTATGGGTATCTGGATCAGGGCTGCCTTCCCGCAGCGAAAAAGGCCGTGGAAGCGTTGCTGGAGTATATCGGGGAGGATGGCACCGTTGGCAGCGTTTCCGCGGGCACCAGCATGGGCATGGATGAGCAGCACTACAAGGATATCCTTATCCGGCCCATGGCTTACGGACAGTCCCTCGTGGCGCTGGCGCTGACGGAAGCGCTGTATTGGGCGGAGGAAGTATGATCGCGGCGGCAGAACAAAGAAACATATTTTTTTTGTCTGCTGATGAAGGTTTATTGGAGCTTTTCCGTCGCCGCGCCGAGCTGGCGCAGCTTTTCCTCCAGGCTTTCATATCCGCGCATCAAATGCCCTGCTGTGTCGGACAAAATAGTTTCGCCCTGAGCGGCGAGCCCGGCCAGCATGAGGGCAGCGGCGGCACGTAAATCGGTGGCGGTGACGTTGGCGCCGGTCAGGATGTGGCCGCCCTGGATCAGGGCCAATTGCCCTTCCACCCGAATCTGCGCGCCCATGCGGGCCAGCTCCACCACGTGCATATAGCGGTTTTCAAAGATCGTTTCCAGGAATACGGACAGGCCGTGGGTCTGGGTCGCCACCACCATCAGCGGGGCCTGCATGTCGGTGGGAAATCCGGGATAAGATAAAGTGCGGGCCTCCATGGGATGCCGCGCCTTGCCGCGCAGGCGCAGGCCGCGGGCGTCCTCCTGGATGATCACCCCGGACTCGGATAATTTGAACAGCAGCGCCCGCATGTGGTCGGTTCTCGCCCGCTCCAGCAGCACGTTTCCCTCCGTCAGCGCGGCGGCGCAGGCCAGGGTACCCGCCTCGATGCGGTCCGGGATGGGGGCGTATTCCGCGCCGTGAAGCCGCTCCACGCCCTCGATGATAATGTTCGCCGTGCCCGCTCCCGCGATGCGCGCGCCCATCAGCGTCAGAAAATGGCACAGGTCAGTGATCTCCGGTTCCTTGGCGGCGTTTTCGATGCGGGTAACGCCCTTCGCCAGGGTCGCCGCCATCACCAGGTTTTCCGTGGCCCCAACGGAGGGAAAGTCTAAATAGACGTTGGCTCCTTTCAGCGTTCCGCTGACTGTTACCGTGCCGCCCTCCTGCTCCACCTTCGCGCCTAATTTTTGCAGTCCTTTCAGGTGCAGATCAATGGGCCGCTGGCCGATGGCGCAGCCACCCGGCATGGTGAGGCTGCATTGCCCGTTCCGGGCGGCCAGCGGGCCCAGCGCCAGCACGGACGCCCGCATCGTGCGCAGCAGCGCGTGGTCGCCGGGACTGTCCACAGCCACGCATCGCACCCGCGCGTCCGTTCCTTCCGTTTCCGTCTCCGCGCCGCAGGAGCGCAGGATGCCCAGCATGTGGTCAACGTCGGTCAGCCGGGGCATTTGATGCAGAATGACTTCCTCCTGGGTCAGCAGCGCTGCCGCCAAAATGGGCAGCACCGCGTTTTTCGCCGTACTGATCTGAACCTCCCCGCTCAGCCGGGGCGAATGGCAAATCCGATACTGGGACATGGGGCACACCTCCGCGAAGAAAAATCTGTTTCGCGGTCATTGTGCCCGGCTGATCGCCGCCGCTTTCTGCTGGAAACGGGCCGAAAACCCGCTTCCAGCAAGTTTTTTTCAGCATATCGAAAGGAAGCTTGTTTCTTTTCAATGTCTGTCAGCCAAATTTTATTTCTTGGAAATAAACGGTATGGAATTTCTCCTTTACAGAGATGTCAAAGCATGATATAATTTTATTATAAAATTGATATGAAGGAGGATGATCTTATGATGATTCGTCCGTCTGCCGCTTTGCGCAACGATTACGCTTCCATTTCCGAGTTAGCCAAAACCACCCAGCAGCCGATTTATATCACCAAAAACGGAGAAGGGGATTTAGTGGTGATGAGTATTGAGGCATATGAAAAGCATGAACAGATGATGAAGCTGAGAGAACGGGTGATGAAGGCGGAAGCCCAGCGAATTGCAGGCGAACCTACTATCTCGACGGAAGAAGTCAGGAAAATGCTGAAGGATCGAATTCATGAAATACAAGATTAAGTATTTGCCTGCCGCTTGGGAGGACCTTGCGACAATTGAAGATTGGTATCGACTGCATTTTGACGACAGGACAGCCCTGAAAGTCATGGATTCAATCGTTAACACAATTTCACGACTGGAGGAGTTTCCGAATTCTGGATCTTTACCACCAGATGAATGGTTGGTTCAGAATGGATTCAAAATGGACATTGCCGGGCGTCATGTGGCTATTTACAAAAAGATTGCGGATTCAATTTATATTCATCATATTGCGGATACACGGACGGAATATGATAGATTATTTCATTCCTAACCGGAGGTTCCCATGGGTCAGTTTGTATTGAAAGCCCCCTACACCGCGCGGGGCGACCAGCCCCAGGCCATCGAAGCGCTGGCGGCGGGGGTGCAGGCGGGGATGCCCGCCCAGGTGCTGCTGGGCGTGACGGGCTCGGGCAAAACGTTCACGATGGCGTCGGTGATCGAAAAAGTGCAGCGGCCCACGCTGGTGATCGCCCACAACAAAACCCTGGCAGCCCAGCTGTGCAGCGAGTTCAAGGCGTTTTTCCCCGACAGCGCGGTGGAATACTTTGTATCCTATTACGATTATTACCAGCCCGAGGCTTACATCCCTTCCTCCGACACCTACATCGAAAAGGACGCATCGGTGAATGAGGAAATCGACCGCCTGCGCCACAGCGCTACCGCCGCGCTGAAGGAACGGAACGACGTGATTATTGTCGCCTCCGTTTCCTGTATTTATTCCATGGGCGACCCCAGCGAATACGAGGGCCAGATGATTTCCCTCCGGCCCGGCATGGAAATGACCCCGGAAGAGCTGATGCGGCGGCTGGTGGAAATCCAGTACGAACGCAACGATGTGGCGTTTGAGCGCGGAAATTTCCGGGTTCGTGGGGATACAGTGGAGGTGATCCCCGCCGGACAGCGGGAAAATGGCGTCCGAGTGGAGTTTTTCGGCGATGAGATCGACCGTATCGGGGAGTTCTCCGTGGTGGATGGCCATCTGCTGCATATCGTGCAGCACGCCGCCATTTTCCCGGCAACCCACTACGCCACCAGCGTGGAGAACCGGGAAGAGAACATTGCCCGTATCGAGCGGGATATGTTCGCCCAGAAAGCCGCGTTCGAGGCGGAGGGCAAGCTGCTGGAGGCCCAGCGCATCGAACAGCGCACCAAGTACGACATTGAGATGCTCCGGGAGATCGGCTTTTGCAGCGGCATCGAAAACTACAGCCGCTACTTCGACGGCCGCCAGCCCGGCGATCCGCCCTATTCCCTGCTGGATTATTTCCCCAAGGGCTTCCTGGTGATGATCGATGAAAGCCACGTGACCGTGCCTCAGATCCGCGCCATGTACGCGGGGGATCGGGCGCGGAAAAAGATGCTGGTGGAGTACGGCTTCCGTCTGCCCTCCGCTTTCGACAACCGGCCCCTGACCTATGAGGAATTCGACGCCCGCGTCAAGCAGGTGATTTACGTGTCCGCCACCCCCGCGCCTTACGAGCGGGAGCGGGCCAGCCAGATCGTGGAGCAGATCATCCGGCCCACCGGGTTGCTGGACCCCAAGATCATTGTGCGACCCGCTACCGGCCAGGTGGACGATCTTGTGGGCGAAATCCACAAGGTGGTGGAGAAGGGCGAGCGGGTTTTGGTGACCACGCTGACCAAGAAAATGGCGGAGCGTCTGACGGATTACCTGGACGAGCTGGGCATTCGCGTACGCTATCTTCATTCCGACATCGTGACCCTGGAGCGCACCAAGCTGATCCGGGAACTGCGCATGGGGGAATACGACGTGCTGGTGGGCATCAACCTGCTGCGCGAAGGGCTCGACCTGCCGGAGGTGGCTTTGGTCGCCATTCTGGACGCAGACAAGGAGGGCTTCCTCCGCTCCGAAACCAGCCTGATTCAGACCATTGGCCGCGCCGCCCGCAATGTGGAGGGCCGCGTGATCATGTACGCCGATGCCCCTACGGACTCCATGATGGCCGCCATCGGCGAAACCAACCGCCGTCGGGCCATTCAGGAGGAATACAACCGGCAGAACGGCATCACGCCCGAATCCGTGAAAACCGCCGTGCGCGCCCTGCTGGAAATCACTGACAAGACCAGCGCCGAAATCACCGACACCATGGAGGCCGACGAGAAGGACGAATGGATCAAGCAGCTGGAGGATCAGATGCTTACCGCCGCCTCCGAGCTGGACTTCGAGAAAGCCGCCAAGCTGCGCGACCAGCTCTTCGCACTTCGCGGCGATACGCCGATTGACAAGCACCAACCCTCCCGCCGCCGCCGTGAACGCATGCGCAAGGCGGAGCATTAAAAAACGAGGAGCCGCAAAAGCCCTGCCTCGTCGCCTGCTCATCCTGCACATAATACTGATCACAGAGATTCAATAGCATTGCACGCATCTGTTTACTATCTATAAAGGAAGCAATGGTACCATAAAGATATTTGGCAGTTTGATCACCGTAATACTCTTGTGTTTGAGTTGAAAGTACACTGAAAAAACGTTTCTTGCCTGATGATCAGAAAAGTATCGGCAAACACATATGGTATTGACCTTATGTGGGATCAATGTGGCCTTTCCAGCAGCTTCTCCCTAAATACTGCAGGCGTGCAGCCTTCCAATTCCTTGAATACACGGATCAAGTAGTTCGCTGAATTGAATGCTAACCGCTCCGCGATTTCGCTGACGCTCAGGTCAGTGGATTGCAGCAGCATTTTCGCACGGTTGATTTTGGCGTTGCGGACATAATCACTGACGGACAGACCCGTTTCGTTTTTAAATTTTTCCGTCAGATAGTATTCTGTGTAGCCGACCAGGACAGCCAAATCCTTGGCATGAATCTTTCGATCCAACGACAATTCGATATAATCACAGCATTTCTGGATAGCATGCGAACAATGCGGATTTGCCCGCAGCTGATGCACCCGGTAGATAAAATCATGATACATGGCATGCGCCAGAGAATTCAGTTCGCCGGAATCCCGGCAATCCTCCGCCGTTTGAATGTAGGAATCCCCCAAAGGATAAGCGATCTCAGGGGATAAGCCGCCCTCCATGGCGGCGCGGCTTACCAGCGTTGTGAATACCACGATGCTGGTTTTCATTTGGCGCAAAGGGTCTCTGCCCTGCACCGGCACGCCGGGGCTCAGGCTGCTGCTGCGGTTTAATACATGGTAGTAATTGATATCTCCTCTTCTGACTACATCCAGCAGCGCCTGTTCCGACTGATATACATCGATGCGGTTGCGCTGATTGATCTCATAAGGCTGTTCTTTTTCCTGAATTTTTGCGTCCCGGTTCAGTGCTTCCATTCCCAGCTGATCCCCGGTCAGAACATTATGCACCAGCATGACATACCGTCCAAAGACCGCGTAGGACATCACCGGCAGCATAGGAATCAAGGTGCACAGCGGTTCGATCCAGGCCGTATCTTTCATGGAAAGCCGGCTGCTGATCAGCATGGAGCGTATGGTTTTCTCATTGGCGGGCATATTCAACACCGGTCCCAAAACGAATATCACATGATTCTTTCGTTCCTTTTCCAGCGTTACAGCCCACTGAATCCCAATGGATGAGCCCAGGATGCGGGGCGCATGATGATCGGTCCCGACAGCATATTCCAACATTTTTTCGTAAGCTCCCAAAGCTTGAAAGGCATGATGAAGTGTTTCCCGAATCACGCCCTGACAGGAGCAGCCCAATAGCTGACCTTCATTGGAATAGCCCCAGATATGGAAGCTCTCGCCACTGGGGATCAGGGACTGCAGCAAATACAAATCCTGCTCTGCCTGTGTGATCGCTGTGTTCATGGTCATCCGCTCCCGGCTTTTTTCTCATTATAGCGCGAAACGAGGAAGAAAACAATCCGTTCATTGCAAAAGAACCTGAATTTTTGACATTCATTTGCGTTTTTTGACTTTACGGATTTGTCTTTATTTCTGTACAATACTGCCAGAAGACACGGGAAGTGCCTCCAAGGACCGGTGAAACGAAAAGAAAGGAAGCGTATACCATGACAACCGCGAACACGATCCCAGCTCAAACCAATGAAGTCAAGTATCGCAAGGCGAAACTGTGGCAGATCATCCTGATTGCTTTCAATGCTTTCAACGGCATGGCCGTCTATTTCCTGATCGGTCTGGCCAGCTATTCTGCCAGTATCGGTTATGGCATCGCCACATTGGTTGTGGGCGGCCTGCTGACGTTCACCCGCATTTTCGACGCTGTGACCGACCCGCTGCTGGCCTTTCTGTACGACCGGGTGAATACCCGCTGGGGAAAAGTCCGTCCCCTGATGCTGCTGGGCTGGGCTATCCAGACCATCGGCCTGCTGTGCATGTTCAACTTCTTCTCCAGCAAGGGACACGGCGTGCCGGTATTCCTGCTGTTCTACATGGTGTACGCCCAGACCCTGCCTGCGCTGATCACCAACGACCCCAAGCAGCGTCCCACTGTGGGTGTGTGGCAGACGGTGCTGAACTATCTGACCCCCATGGTGCTGAACATCATCGTGTACACCAAACTGATGCCTGCCATGGGCGGCAGCTTTAACCAGGAATTTTTGAACGTGGTCACCTGGATGTGCGTTGGCATTTCCTTTGTCGGTGTGGTACTGACGTGCATCGGCGTATCTCAGTATGATAAACCCGAAAACTTTAAGGGTATCAAGAACGAACGCCTGAAGGTGCGGGATATGCTGGATGTGCTGAAGCATAACAAGCCCCTGCAGAGCTATATTGCTTCCGCCGCGTCCGATAAGATCGCCCAGCAGGCGTCCGCCGCGTCCATCGTCAGCACCATGCTCAACGGCATCCTGATCGGCAACATGGGCCTGGCCACCACCCTGAGCATGATCGGTATGCTGCCCTCCATTCTTTTTGCCGCCTACGGTGCGCGCTACGCCGGCAAGCATGGTCATAAGGAGAGCATTGTCACCTGGACCCGGAACTGCATCCTGGCCAATCTGGTTCTCATCGCTTTCTTCATCATCACCCGCCATACGGTGGGCACAGAAACCATTGCCAATATGGGCGTGACCATGATCCTCTTTGTAGCCCTCACCTTCATAACCAACGGCTTCGCCATGTGCGTGACCACGGCGAACACCGGTTTCATGGCGGATATCATCGACTATGAGCTGGACCGCAGCGGCAAGTATATCCCGGCGGTCGTCACCGGTACCTACAGCCTGGTGGATAAGATCGTTTCCTCCCTCTCCGCGGCCATCGCCACCGGCTGCGTAGCCCTGATCGGCTATACAGCCACTATGCCTCAGCCCGGCGACCCCGCTACTTCCGGCGTGTTCTGGATGACCATGTTCCTGCGCTACGGCCTGGCCATCCTGGGCTGGATCGTTACCCTGATCGCCATGCGGTTCTGCAAGCTGGACAAGAATGAAATGGTCAACGTGCAGAAGCGGATTGAGGATAAGAAAGCCACAGCTCAGGAAGAACTGTTTGAAAAAGAACTGCACAAGGGAGATCCTGCCAATGCGTAAAATCACAGTATTAAGGGATGGCTGGCGTTTCGGCAAAAGCCGGGACGCCGCCCTGGAGCCCGTTTCTTTACCCCACACCTGGAACGATGTGGACGGACAGGACGGCGGCAACGATTATTACCGGGGCACCTGCTGGTATGCGCGGGAACTGTCCGTGCAGGAAACCGCCGGAGATGCTGTGTTCCTGGAGCTGAACGGCGCTGCCCACACCTGTGAAGTGTTTCTGAATGGTGAAAAACTTTGCCACCACGAGGGCGGATATTCCACATTCCGGGCGGAACTGACCGGGAAGCTGCGGGACAAGAACCTGCTGGAGATCTCCGTCAGCAACGAGGACAATGATCGCGTGTATCCGCAGAAGGCGGACTTCACCTTCTACGGCGGTCTGTACCGGGAAGTCAGGCTGATCACGGTGCCTGGAGAGCATTTTGAACTGCTCCGGGACGGCACACCCGGCATCAAGGTGACGCCCATTGTGGATCTGGAAAAACACAGCGCTTCCGTAACCGTGGAAACCTGGCAGAATGCGGCAGCTGTCACCGTGACCGTGCATGGCGAAAGCAAAACCGTACCCTCTGAAAACGGCCACGCTCAGGCGGAATTTGTCATTGAAAATGTCCACCTGTGGGATGGTGTGGACGATCCCTATCTGTATACGGCAACAGCTAAGCTGGAAAGCGGGGATGAAACCAGCGCCCGCTTCGGCTGCCGGGTATTCAGGATCGATCCTGAGAAGGGATTTTACCTGAACGGACGCAGCTACCCCCTGCGGGGCGTCAGCCGCCATCAGGATTTGAAGGGAAAAGG
>CADCJO010000025.1 GCA_902801765.1 uncultured Eubacteriales bacterium | reverse complement strand
AACGAGCAATCTCGCCATGAAGGCGAGTTGCGACGATTGAGGCTGCGGATACTCAGGACCCTGGTTGGGGTCTGGGGCGAACAGCCCCAGCGTAACCCCTAAGTGAATTAAAGCGTCCTTTACGTTTCAACCTCAGCGCCGACCTCCGTCAGCTTCTGCCGCACCGCCTGCAAATCGTGCCAGGCGTCGCGCTTTTTGCTTTCGTCCCGCAGGAGGGCGGCGGGGTGATAGGTGGGCATGAACCAAACGCCCTTGCGTTCCACCCAATTTCCCCGGTCGCGGGTAATGCGCGCCTGGTCGCCCAGCACCGCACGGGCGGCAGTCGCACCCAGCACCACCACCACCCTGGGCCGCACCAGCGCGAACTGGGCCCTGAGATACGGCAGGCAGGCGGCCGCTTCCTCCGGGGTTGGCACCCGGTTCTGCGGTGGGCGGCATTTGACCACGTTGCAGATATACACCTGCTCCCGCGTCATACCAATGGCGGCAATCATTTTTGTCAGCAATTGCCCCGCAGCGCCCACGAACGCCAGGCCCTGCATATCCTCCTCCGCGCCAGGCCCTTCGCCAATGAACATGAGGTCAGCGTTCCCGTCGCCCTGGCCCGGCACCTTATGATGAATGCGGCGGCACAAATCGCACGTATTGCACGCTTCGATTTCCGCGTGCAGCGAATCCCAGGAAACCTCCATCGCCGCGGCCTCCTTTTGTAGTATGGCGAAGCGGGCTGCAAAACATGCGCTATTGCAGCCGGGTACGGATGAGGGAAAAGGTGCTGGAAAAATCTTGGGACAGCCAGGAAACCAGGCTGAACAGCAGCGCCAGCAGGATAAAAATACAAATCACGCCCAGCACCACGCCCAAAAAATCCAGCATTTTGTAGATCAGGCTAAACCGCTCGCGCCTTTCCTCCCGCGCCATTTTCAAGCGCTGTTCGATTTGCTGACGGCTTGTCTGCGACATGGCGTAACCTCCTGCTTGTTTAAACATAATCCATCCACGGCGCAGCCTCATCCTGCCGACCGGTCAATTGCCCCTCCGCGGAAAGGTTGGGAAAGCCCTGCTGCCGCAGCGCCTCGTATACGATGATGGCCACGGAATTGGCCAGGTTCAGCGACCGCGCATCCGGCCGCATGGGGATGCGCACGCAGCGATCATACACCCGCTGCAGCAGCGATTCGGGCAGGCCCTTCGTTTCGCAGCCGAACACCAGGAAATCCTCCGCGCCGTACTGCGCTTCGGTGTACGAGCGCGGCGCTTTCGTGGACGCGAAATGGTATTGGGCGTCCGGATACTTTTCCATCAGCGCTTCAAAGGTGGGCAACACCTGGATATCCACCATGGAAAAATAATCCAGTCCCGCCCGCTTCATGTACTTGTCCGCCAACTGGAACCCCAGCGGCTCGATCAGGATCAGTCCGGTCCGGGTGGCGGCGCAGGTGCGGGCAATGTTGCCGGTGTTCTGGGGAATCTCCGGCGCGTATAAAACCACATGCATGATATCTTCTTCCTTTTATTCGTGAGGCTTCCAGGCTTTTGCCAGCGCGTCCAGCAGGCCCAGGAGCTGCAAATCCCGCAGCTGGTCCGTGATCAGATCCTCCAGACCGGGAATCTCCCGCAGATCCTCATCCCAGATAGCCCGGTCGCTGAGGGCTGCATAAGCCAGGGATTCGGGCGGCATATCGCAGGAGAGGCGGGAGAAGGAGGACAGGATGTCCTCATCCTCACTGACAAAGCACTTTTCTCCGTTTTTCAGAATGGCATAGCGTCCGTCGTCCTCCTGCCGCACGCCGGCGAAGAGCATGATCAGGCAGGCCAGGCTCATGCACAGGCAGGGCGGCAGATGGCCGTCCCTGTCCTCATAATCCTTCAGGATGGGCAGCGCCTGATCTGCCCAGGCGCGCACGGCGTTGGGCAGCAGCAAGGCCAGCGGCTGAACGATGGAAGGCTCCTCCATTTCTTTGCACACCGCCATGGCCACAGGGTCCAGGATGTCCCGGTGCTCGCCCAGGCAAGGCATGATCTCGTGCAGCAGCGCATGCCCCAGGAACGCCCGGAGGGTATCCTGCTTCATGCAGTCGCGGACGGTATCCAGCCCCGCCAGCATTCCTTCCGGCAGAATCAGCGATTGCAGACACCCCTGCATCCGCGTCCGCGCCGCGTTCATTTTTTCCCGCCGCTTTTCCTCGATGGTCATGCGCCCGCCCTCCTCCTGGTTCTGAACGCTTGTGTTCCTTTATTTATTTTACCAAAGATTCCCCCGCATGTAAAGAAAGCGTTTCACTCTTTTTCCGGAGCGCTCAAAGCCGCCCCTTTTTCCAAGGCGGTCTCTCTTTGCGTTTCAATTGTTAAATTTTTCATAGAAATTTGTCTTTCTGCCATTCTCATGCTATAATTCATTTGTAAAAGTTTGCATCCCGTAAACAAAGGAGGACGCGCATGAAAAAGCTGACTGTGTTTGCTGTGGCGGTGCTGCTGCTTTGTCTGGCCGCCGTCGGTATGGCGGAAGCGGCAACGGAGACCGTCGTCTTTACCACGGAACGCGGCGCCAGCATCCGAGTGAACAAGGACGCCGAAGCGGTGGATCTGGGCAAAGTCATCCTGTCCCGCCAGGGGAACGACTTGAACAACCTGGTGGCTTTCATCAACCAGCTGCCCAACCTGAAAAAGCTGGATATGTACAACACCGAGGTGTATGCCGCCCAGGTGGAATCGCTGCACGCTGCCTGCCCGCAGGTGGAGTTCGGCTGGACGATGGTCATCCCCTGCGACAACCCCCTGCATCCCGAACGCACGCCCCACCGGGTCCGCACCGATCAGACGGCGTTCTCCACCCTGCACAACAGCCAGTGTGCCCTGCATTCGACCTGGGATTTGCAGATCCTGCGCTTCTGCCGCAATCTGAAAGCCCTGGACATCGGTCACAACGCCGTTGACAACCTGAATTTTCTGTATGAGATGCCGCAGCTCAAGGTGCTGATCCTGGGGAAAAACAACATCACCGATATTACCCCCCTGGGTTCCCTGAAGGAGCTGGAATATCTGGAGCTGTTTTCCAATAAGGTCACCGATGTCACGCCCCTGGCAGGCTGCGAAAGCCTGGTGGACCTGAACATCGCCAACAACAGCATCGGCGATTTCAGCCCTCTGACCAAGCTTTCCCATCTGCGCCGCCTGTTTATTTACAACAGCGCGATGGGCTCCAACAACGGCCCCGTTTCCGGTTCCATTGTAAGCTTGCTGCGCGCCGGTCTGCCCGGATGCCGCATTGACAACGCCACCGGCGGCGCGCATGGCGCGTGGCGTGAGCATCATCGCTACAACACCCTGCTCGAAATGTTCTGGGAGAGAGAAAACGTCCCTGCCCAGATCCACAAATACGTTCCTTTCAAAAACCTGGATTAAGCCGGGCTTGTTTGCGGACTGCGATTTTCGCGGCCCGCTTTTGTTAACAGAATATCATTGTGTTTTTTAATATATTTCCATAAATTTTCCTTTGCCCTTTTCGCCTTTCTCGGAAAGGGGTCTGGGGGAAACCTCTCTTTGGGCTGTAAAGAGAGGTTTCCCCCAGTAACAAGATTTGACTGTAAGGAGCGTGAAAGATGCGAAAGAATATCACCGTCTTCTGCGGCTCGGCGGACGACTGCCCGGAAGCGTACCTGGACGCGGCGGAGGAACTGGGACGGCTGATTGCCAAACAGGGACGGACGCTGGTCTACGGCAGCGGCATGGTGGGGCTCATGGGCCGGGTAGCGAAAGGCGCGATCGAGGAAGGCGGCTTCGTGGTGGGCATCAACGTGGAATGCTACCGGGACTTCCCGCCTTATCCCGGCACCGGCGAGCTGCTGATGGCGAAAACCATTTCAGAACGCAAGAACCTGCTCATGGAGCGGGGCGACGCCTATATCGCTCTGCCCGGCGGCGTGGGCACCCTGGACGAGCTGATGGAGGTCTGGGCCGTGATTCAGGCCGGGCTGCTGGACAGGCCCATGGCTTTGCTGAACGTGAATCATTATTACGACGGGCTGCTCATGCAGCTGGAGCGCGCCTATCAGGATAAGCTGCTCAAGGAAAAGGATTACCGCCGATTGATTTCCGCGCCTGATCCGGAAACGCTGCTTCGTTTGATGGACGAGCAATAAACGGAGGATGCGCTCATGCCGATTGCCTATCGGAAATTGACCGGCCAGGATGTGGCGCGTTTTATCGAAATGCGCATCGTCCAGCTCCGGGAGGAAGGCGCGACGGAGGACATCGACCTGACCGCCGCCCTGGAGGATTATTACCGGCGCCACCTGGCGGACGATACCTTTGTTTCCTGGCTGGCGGTGGACAGGGACAGAATCGTGGCCACCAGCGGCATATCCATCGTGGAAAAGCCGCCCTACTTCGGCTGTCCAACCGGGAAAATCGGCCTGCTGTCCAGCATGTACACCGAAAAAGCCTACCGCAGACAGGGCATCGCCCGGGAATTGCTTGGCCGGGTGGTGGAGGAAGCCCGGCTTCGCGGCTGCGGCGCGGTGCAGATTACCGCTTCGGATATGGGCGTGTACCTGTACGGCAGTTATGGATTTACAAAGAACGGAAACTTTATGCAGTATAAACTGTAAAGGAGAAAAGCGTATGATTTTCCAGCAAGAACAAAATGCCCTGATTGCAAAACGAAACGGCGAAACCCTGCGCATTGAAGCCTGGGGCAAGGACAGCCTGCGGGTGCGGGCGACCATGTTCCCGCAGCTCACTGGCAATGACTGGGCGCTGACGGAAGTGCCGGAAGCGACAACCGCAACCACCGAAGTGTACACCGAAACACTCAGAAACGGCGACGGCTCCTTCTGGGAATCCCCCATGGCCAGCATCGAGAACGGGCGCATCAAAGCCACCGTCAACCGCAGCGGCGTGATCACCTTTTTCCGGGACGGCAAAAAAATCCTCAAGGAGCATTACCGCTTCTACGACGGCTCCGTGACCCGGGAAAGCCATTGCCTGAAGCGTCCCTCCCGCGACTGGCTGCCCTACACCGCGGGCGATTACCAACTCACCGTGCGCTTTGAGCCCAACGACGGGGAAAAGATTTTCGGCATGGGCCAGTATCAGCAGCCGTATATGGACATGAAGGGCTGCACGCTCGAATTGATCCAGCGCAATTCCCAGACCACCGTGCCCTTCGCCGTGTCCAATCTGAACTACGGCTTTTTGTGGAACAATCCTGCTGTGGGCCAGGTGACCTTCGGGAAGAACGTGACCGAATGGAAGGCCGACGCCACCAAGGACATGGACTATTGGATCACCGTGGCGGACACCCCCAAGGAGCTGCTCTTCAACTACACCGCCGTCACGGGCCGCGCGCCCATGATGCGGGAGGACTGCATGGGCCTGTGGCAGTGCAAGCTGCGCTACCGCACCCAGGACGAAGTGCTGTCCGTGGCCCGGAAATACAAGGAGCTCAACATCCCCATCGACGTGATCATCATCGACTTCTTCCACTGGACGGTGCAGGGCGACTGGAAATTTGACGAAAAATACTGGCCCGATCCCAAGGCCATGGTGGACGAGCTGCACGCCATGGGCATCAAGGTGATCGTGTCCGTGTGGCCCAGCGTGGACCGGCGCAGCGAAAACTTCAATGAGATGATGGAGCGCGGCCTGCTCATGCGCACCGAGCGCGGCGCGGCCCAGACCTACGACTACCAGGGCGACTGCGTGACCATCGACCCCACCAACCCCGAAACCCGGGCCTACGTGTGGGAAAAGTGCAAAGCGCACTATTACAACTACGGCATCGACTTCTTCTGGCTGGACAACTCCGAGCCCGACCTGACCAAGTACGATTTCGACAACTTCCGCTATTTCATCGGCCCCGCCATGGAATGCAGCAACATCTTCCCCCAGTGGTACAGCCGCACCTACTTTGATCCCATGACCGCCCTGGGCGCGCAGCCCGTGAACCTGCTGCGCTCCGGCTGGGCGGGCAGCCAGAAGTACGGCAACGTGCTCTGGAGCGGCGACGTGCCCTCCTCCTGGGAATCCCTGCGGGATCAGATCACTGCGGCCCAGAACATCGGCCTGGCGGGCATCCCCTGGTGGAACACCGACATCGGCGGCTTCATGGAGGGCAATGTGAACGACCCGGATTTCAGGCAGCTTTTGCTGCGCTGGTACGAGTGGGCGGTGTTCACCCCCGTCATGCGCCTGCACGGCGACCGGGAGCCCTTCACCATTCCTGCCCTGGACGACCGGGAGCGGGGCGGCGGCTATCTGCACACCGGCCAGCCCACGGAAATGTGGGCCCTTGGTGACGAAATCTTCCGCGTCATGAAGCAGGGCTACGACCTGCGCATTGCTATGAAGCCCTACCTGAAAGCCATTTTCCAGGAAGCCCACGAAAACGGTTCGCCCCTGATCCGGCCCATGTTCTACGAGTTCCCGGAGGACGAAGCCTGCTGGAACCTGCCCGATCAGTATATGTTCGGCCCGGATTACCTGGTGGCCCCCGTGTTCACCCCCGACACCTTTGAACGGAACGTTTACCTGCCCGCGGGAAGCTGGCAGGAAATCCATACCGGCGAGACCGTGCAGGGCGGAAAGACCGTCACGGCCAAGGCTCCGCTGGAATATATCCCCGTGTTCAAACGTTTACAATGACGAAACGATGCTTTCAGGCATCTGAAAAGAAAGGCGGTTCCGCTCATGAAAAAAATGATTGCTCTGCTCTGCGCTGTGCTGCTTCTCTCCGTCTCCTGCGCCGCGATGGCCCAGACCGTGTACACCCTGCCCGCCGAAATGCTGCGTCCCCTCCTGGCGGGAAAGACCCTGACCGCCACGGTGAACGGCTACACCACGAATAGCAATGGCCTGGCCACGCTCTATATCTCCCTGTTTGAAAAGGCTCATTTCGCTGCCGAGGACGTGAAAGCCCTCCAACCCGGTGACACGCTCTTTGGCACGGGAATGGAACTGAAAATCAAGGCCATCGAAGCGGACGAAACGGGCTATGCGCTCACCGGCGAATGGGACGAGGTCAAATATCTGTACCCTGACGAAAACGGCGATTATTACATGGTGGATGACACGGAACATACCCTGTGGCTGAACGCGTTCCAGGTGGAATGCTATATAGCGGACGGCTTTGAATTTGTGGACGCTTCTGACGAGGAAGCCGAGCCCGTCGTTCGTACAGCCGAAGACCTGATCGCAGCGTATGACAGCCCCAAGCCGTTCCTGCCTGATAACATGCAAATCACCTTTGACGACAATTGCCGTGTCGTCCGCGTGACATATCTGTACTCTCCGTGGAACTGATGAAGGGGGAAAAACCATGCTGAAACTGAGTGAACAAGGCTTGCTCAATCGCGCCGAGTGGGAACAGAAGGGCTATACCCTGCCCGCTTTCGACCGGGCGAAGATGATCGAAAATACCGCGAAGCGTCCCATCTGGGCGCACTTTGGCGCGGGCAACATCTTCCGGGCGTTCCAGTGCGCCGGGGCCCAGAAGATGCTGAACGCGGGCGACATGGACACCGGCATCGTGGCCATCGAGGGCTTTGACTACGAGATCGTGGAAAAGGGCTACCGGCCCTGCGACAACTATTCCCTGCTGGTCACGCTGAAAGCCGACGGCCAGGTGGAAAAGACGGTCATCGGCAGCATCGCGGAATCCCTGATGCTGGACAGCGAAAACGAAGCGGAATACAGCCGCCTCAAGGAAATCTTCCGCAATCCTTCCTTGCAGCTGGCCACCTTCACCATCACCGAAAAAGGCTACAGCCTGGTGAACGGCAAGGGCGAAACCCTGCCCGCCGTAGCGGCCGACTTTGCCGCCGGGCCGGAAAAGCCCATGAGCTACATCGGCAAGGTGGCTTCCCTGCTCTATGCCCGGTATCAGGCGGGCGCCTATCCCATCGCCATGGTGAGCACCGACAACTGCTCCCACAACGGTGAAAAGCTCTGCGCCGCCATCAGTGCCTTTGCAAAAGCCTGGGGGAACGCGGGCTTCACTGCCTACATCAGCGACCCGAAAAAGGTCTCCTTCCCCTGGAGCATGATCGACAAGATCACCCCCCGGCCCGACGCCTCCGTGGAAGCCATGCTGCGGGCAGACGGCCTGCAGGGGCTGGACCCGGTGATTACTTCCAAAAACACCTATATCGCGCCTTTCGTGAACGCGGAGGAAAGCGAATACCTGGTGATCGAGGATGACTTCCCCAATGGCCGCCCCGCTCTGGAAAAGGCGGGCTTCATCTTCACAGACCGGGAGACGGTCAACAAGGTGGAGCGGATGAAGGTGTGCACCTGTCTGAACCCCCTGCACACGTCCCTGGCGGTGTACGGCTGCCTGCTGGGCTACACCCGCATCTGGCAGGAAATGAAGGATGAAGACCTGGTGAAGCTGGTCAAGCGCGTGGGCTACGTGGAGGGCCTGCCGGTGGTCACCGATCCCGGCGTCATCAATCCCCGGGAATTCATTGACACCGTGGTGAACGTGCGCCTGCCCAACCCCTTCATGCCCGACGCGCCGCAGCGCATCGCCACCGACACCAGCCAGAAAATCCCCATCCGCTTCGGCGAAACCATCAAAGCGTATCTGGCCAGCCCCGATCTGAACGCCCATTCCCTGAAAGCCATCCTGCTGGTGCTGGCGGGCTGGATCCGGTATCTGCTGGCGGTGGACGACGAGGGCAAACCCTTCGAGCTGAGCAGCGACCCGCTGCTGGATACCCTGCGGCCCATGCTCGCGGACATTCACCTGGGCGACAGTCTCTCCCCTGCCGCGCTGAAAGAAAAGCTGTCCGGGCTGCTGAGCAACGCTTCCATCTTTGGCGTGGATTTGATCGAAGCCGGCCTGGCCGACGCGGTGTGCGAGAACCTGAGCAGGCTGATTGCTGGGAAAGGCGCGGTGCGTGAAACGCTGAAAGCGCTGTAATTGTGTCGTGTATGGCGCTGTTTCCGCCGTGAAAGGGATTTGACATCTGTCCGTATCTTTGTCATAATAAACATGCAAAGACGTTTTTACCAAGAGATCATTAGGAGGAATGCCCCATGAAAATGACCTTTCGCTGGTATGGCAGCGCCATCGACCCCATTCCCCTGAAATACGTGAAGCAGATTCCCGGCATGACGGGTCTGATGGGCCTGCTGGACAAGCCTGCGGGCGTGGACTGGCCCGAGGATGAATTCGTGGCCCTGAAAAAGGAAGTCAATGACGCGGGCCTGGAAATCGAGGTCATCGAGTCCGTCAACGTTCATGAGGACATCAAGACCGGCCTGCCTACCCGCGACGAGTATATCGCCAACTACATCTCCACCATTCGGATGCTGGCCAAGCACGGCGTGAAGGTGATCGTGTACAACTTCATGCCCGTGTTCGACTGGCTGCGCACCGACCTGGCCCGGGTCATCCCAGAGGACGGCAGCAACAGCCTGTACTTCGATGAAAAAGACCTGGGCGAAATGGGCCCGCTGGAAATCGTGCGCAAAACCGCCGAGGACAGCCACGGCTTCACCCTGCCCGGCTGGGAGCCCGAACGCCTGGCGCTGCTGGAAACCACCCTCAAGCAGTACGAGGGCATGACCCCTGACGGCCTGCGCAAGAACTTCAAGTATTTCCTGGACGCGGTGATTCCGGTCTGCGAGGAAGTGGGCGTACGCATGGCCTGCCATCCCGACGACCCCGCCTGGCCCATCTTCGGCCTGCCCCGCATCACCCACAGCCAGGACGATTTCGACAAAATGGTGAAGCTGCGCGACAGCCCCGCCAACACCCTGTGCCTGTGCACCGGCTCCCTGGGCAGCAACCCGGACAACGACATTCCTTCCATCATCCGCCACTTTGGCGAAATGGACCGCATCGGCGCGATGCACGTGCGTAACGTGAAGTACCTGGGCTATCACCACTTCCGCGAAGCGGCGCACCTTTCCTGCACCGGTGACCTGGATCTGTTCAAGATCGTGGAAGCCATCTACGACACCTGCCCCGACACCTACATCCGCCCCGACCATGGCCGCATGATCTGGGACGAGCAAGGCCGCCCCGGTTACGGCCTGTATGACCGCGCCCTCGGCGCCGCCTACATCAACGGTCTGTGGGAAGCCATCGACAAACTGAAGAAGCGCTGACACCATCCAAACCAAATAACAGTAAAAAACGAGGCAGGGCTTTGCGCATCCCTGCCTCGTCTTTTTTTCCTTTTGTATCAGTAAGCGAATTCTCCCTCAAACACCAGAGCGGCTTCCCCTGTCAGCGTGATTTTTTCATCGGTGCAGTTGACCGTCAAATCACCGCCGGGGAGCTTGACGGTCAAATCCCTGCCCGCCTCGCAGAAACCGTTGCGCACGGCGGCGGCCGCCACGGCGCAAGCCCCGGTGCCGCAGGCAAGGGTTTCGCCGCTGCCCCGCTCCCAGACCCGCAGGCGCAGGGTGCTCTTGTTGCACGCAATGCGGATTGCCCACCGATACGCAGGTGATGGAATAATCCTTACCGCCGATCTTCGCGGCCTGATTGATGACTTCATCCTTTTCAGCAATCACCGGAATGTCCGTCGCGGTAAAGGACGCCTTCCCCATATCCACGGAAACGGAATTCACCTTGCCGTCCCGGAGATACACTTTCAGGTGATGCACCTGCCCCGCCATTTCGATACTCAGGTATTCGCTGCGGACGTAGCCTTTGTCGTACAGGTATTTCGCCACGCAGCGGATGTTGTTGCCCGCCATCTTGCCTTCGCTGCCGTCCTTGTTGAAGGAGCGCATCTTCGCGTCGGCAATGCCGGACTTTTCGATCAGCACGATGCCGTCCCCGCCGATGCCGTAATGCGGCGCACAGAGCTGCACGCACAGGGATTCGGGACAGGTGATGGCCCCGTCGAAGTTCTCGATGAAGATGTAATCGTTGCCGCACGACTGCATCTTGGCGAAGTGGATTTTCTGCCGCCAGGCCCGCATGTGGTTGATGTCGATGAGCTCGATGTTCTGGGCCGTGAACCGGGAGGCCATGATGTCGGCCAGCGCCCCGGCGGTGTCCAGGGAGGTCAGGCAGGGGATACCCAGCTGCATGGCCTTCCGGTGCAGCACGGTGTAATCCCCGATGGTGGCATCCTTCACCGCGCCGGTGTACACAATATAATGGACGTTTCCGCTTTCCATCAGGCTGGTGATTTCGTCGTTCTCGGTGGCGTTGGCCACGGCGGTGACGGGAATGCCCAGGCTTTCAATGGCTTTCGCCGTGCCGGTGGTGGCGTACAGGTTCAGGCCCAGGTCATAGAACCGCTTCGCCAGAGAAATGATTTCCTGATAATCGTTTTCCTCCACGCTCAGCAGCACGCCGGTCTTGCCCTTGCTCTGGGCGGAGGGCACCTTGAAGCCCGCGGCGGTGAGACCCTTGAACAAGGCTTCGGGCAGCGTCTTGCCGATGCCCAGTACTTCGCCGGTGGATTTCATTTCAGGGCCCAGGATGCTGTTGGCGTCGTTCAGCTTTTCAAAGGAGAATACCGGCACCTTGGCCGCCACATACGGCGGCGTGCGGTACAGGCCGCAGCCGTAGCCCAGGTCGATCAGCTTCGCCCCCAGCATGACCTTTGCCGCCAGATCCACCATTGGCACCTTCGTCACTTTGCTGATGTAGGGCACTGTGCGGCTGGCCCGGGGGTTCACTTCGATCACATAGAGTTCATCGTTGTATATCAGATATTGGATGTTGACCAAACCCTTGGTGCCCAGGGCCAGGGCCAGCTTTTCGGAGCAGTCCACGATCTTTTTCAGAAACACGTCGTTCAGGTTGAAGGGTGGATACACGGCGATGGAGTCGCCGGAATGGACGCCCGCCCGCTCGATGTGCTCCATGATGCCGGGGATCAGCACGTCCTGACCGTCTGAAATCACGTCCACTTCCAATTCGATACCGGGCAGATACTGGTCGATCAGCACAGGATTCTCGATGCCGCCGGACAGGATTTTTTCCATGTAGGCCACAGTCTGCGCCTTGGAGCGGGAGATGGTCATGTTCTGCCCGCCGATGACGTAGGAAGGCCGCAGCAGCACAGGATAGCCCAATTCCTCCGCAGCGCTGACCGCTTCCTCCAGGGTGTTCACGCCCATGCCCCGGGGACGGCGGATGCCGAACTGCTCCAGCAGCTTATCGAACCGGGCGCGGTCCTCAGCAATGTCGATGGACTCGGCGGAGGTGCCCAGAATGCGGATGCCGTGCTGATCCAGATACTGGGTCAGCTTGATAGCGGTCTGCCCGCCGAAAGCCACCACCACGCCCACGGGCTGCTCCACCTGGATGATCTGCATCACATCTTCAGGGGTCAAAGGCTCGAAATACAGGCGGTTGGCGGTGTCATAGTCCGTGGAAACGGTCTCCGGGTTGTTGTTGACGATCACCACGTCATAGCCCATTTCCTGCAATGTCCATACGCAATGCACCGAAGAATAATCGAACTCGATGCCCTGGCCGATGCGGATGGGGCCGGACCCAAGCACCATCACCACGGGCTTTCCGCTGCGGTGGAAGGGGCGGCTTTGGCAGGGCTCGCCCACGGAGGAATAGAAGTAAGGCCGTTCGGTGCCGAACACCGCGGCGCAGGTTTCCACGATCTGGAAAGCAAAGGGGGTGGCGGGGATTTCCTTCGCCCCACTGATGCGGCAGATGGCCGCGTCGGGATACCCAAGTTCCTTACCCACGCGGATGTTATCCGGGGTGGCCCCCTCCTTTTCCAGCCTGGCTTCATAATCGGCCAGGTTCTTGAGCTTGTTCAGGAAATAGGGGTCGATCATGGTGATCTGATAGATTTCCTCAATCGGCACGCCTGTCTTGATGGCCTCGAACACGGTGAAGATCCGGCGGTCATCCTGGGCGGCCAGGCGCTGCCGGATGGGCTGGTCGTTCAGCGGGGCGGCGTTCAGGGTGTCCAAACCGATTTCCGCGCCGCGCACGGCCTTCATCATGGCGGCCTCGAAGGTCGGCGCAATGGACATGACCTCGCCCGTGGCCTTCATCTGGGTGCCCAGCCTGCGGCTGGAGCCCGCGAACTTGTCAAAGGGCCACTTGGGGAATTTGACCACGATATAATCCACCGCCGGCTCAAACCCCGCCAGGGAGAAGCCGGTTTCCGGATGCTTGATTTCGCTGAGGGTGTAGCCCAAGGCCAACCGGGTGGTGATCTTGGCGATGGGATAGCCCGTGGCTTTGGAAGCCAAGGCGGACGAACGGCTGACCCGCGGGTTCACCTCGATCACCGCGTACTCGCTGCCATCGGGTTTTAAAGCGAACTGACAGTTGCAGCCGCCCACAATGCCGATGGCCGCCACAATGTCCAGGGCCGCCTGACGCAGCATGGAAAACTCCCGCTCGGTCAAGGTCAGGGCTGGGGCTGCCACGATGGAATCGCCGGTATGCACGCCCACGGGGTCAATGTTCTCCATGGAGCAGACGGACACCGCGCAGCCGGTGGCGTCGCGCATGGTTTCAAACTCGATTTCCTTCCAGCCGGAAATGCACTTTTCCACCAGAATCTGGGTGATGGGGGACATATCCAGGCCGGTCTTGGCAATCACTTTCAATTCTTCGGGGGTGTCCGCAATGCCGCCGCCCGTGCCGCCCAGGGTGAACGCGGGCCGCACGATGATGGGATAGCCGATTCGGGCGGCAATCCTGAGGGCGGTGTCCACGTCCATGGCAATGTCCGAAGGCACGCAGGGCTGGCCGATTTCCGCCATGGCCTCCCGGAACAGCTCCCGGTCCTCCGCCTTGTCGATACCGTCAATGTCCGTGCCCAGCAGCTTGACGCCGTACTTTTCCAGGGTGCCGTTGCGCTTTAACTGCATGGCGATGGTCAGGCCGGTCTGCCCGCCCAGACCTGCCAGCAAACCGTCGGGCCGTTCCTTCTCGATCACCCGCGCCACGGTTTCCGCGTTCAGCGCTTCCAAATAGATTTCATTGGCCAAATGCTGGTCGGTCATGATGGTGGCGGGGTTGGAGTTCACCAGCACCGTGTCCAGCCCTTCCTCCTTGAGCACCCGGCAGGCCTGCGCCCCGGCGTAGTCAAATTCCGCCGCCTGGCCGATCACAATGGGGCCTGAACCGATGACCATGACTTTATGGATTGATTTATCTCTTGGCATAGGTTTTTTACCGTCCTTTTTATATCTCGGATTTCAAACAATCACGAAGCAAATACAATTAGGGAAAAAGGAGTCGAAGAATCTGAGTTTGAATATTATTCAAACAACAGCATACCCAGCGTTCAGATCCTTCGGCTGCGTTTCGCCTCTGGCTCAGCTTCGCTCAGGATGACATACTTCCTCCGCTCTTAATCCCATCATTTCGCTGATCAATGGTTCATGCATTGATCGGTATAGCAATGGAATGGTCATATCTTTCATTTTGGAAGGGAGGATTGACGATTCTTGCTGATTGTGATACTCTTTTATTGGAAACGAAGTCTGTGCGGGGTGCTTCCTCGGAACCGCCCTCGGGTGCCAGCTCCGTTTCTATTTTCATGTTCCCACCTGTTATTTGGTCTCTTTGGTACTTTCTCTGACCCAGAGAAAGTACACGTTCCCCTTACAAAGTCGCTGCCATCACGGCTTTGATGGTGTGCATCCGGTTTTCGGCCTCGTCGAACACGATGGACTGGGGGCCTTCAAACACGTCGTCGGTGACCTCCATGGCGGTGAGGCCGAACTTTTCATGAATCTGCCTGCCGATGGTGGTGTTCAGGTCGTGGAAGGCGGGCAGGCAGTGCATGAAGCGGCACTGGGGCCCGGCGTTCGCCATGAGCGCGGCGTTCACCTGGTAGGGCTTGAGGGCGGCGATACGCTCCGCCCAGACCGCGTCGGGTTCGCCCATGGACACCCACACGTCGGTGTAGATCACATCCGCGTTTTTCGTGGCTTCCATCGGATTTTCGATGAATTCGATCGTGGCCCCGGTTTCGGCGGCGATGGCCTGGCATTTCGCGGTCAGTTCGGCGTTAGGGAAGTAGGCTTTCGGCGCACAGGCCACAAAATGCATACCCATCTTCGCGCAGCCCACCATCAGGGAATCGCCCATGTTGTAGCGGGCGTCGCCCATGTAGACCAGCTTCTTACCCTTCAAATCCCCGAAGTGTTCCCGGATGGTGAGGAAGTCGGCCAGAATCTGGGTGGGGTGGTACTCGTTGGTCAAGCCGTTCCACACCGGCACGCCGGAATACTTGGTCAGCGCTTCCACGATTTCCTGGCCGTAACCCCGGTACTCGATGCCGTCGTACATCCGGCCCAGCACCCGGGCGGTGTCGGCGATGCTTTCTTTTTTGCCGATCTGGCTGCCGCTGGGGTCGAGATAGGTGGAATGCATGCCCAAGTCTGCTGCCGCCACCTCAAAGGAACACCGAGTGCGGGTGCTGGTTTTTTCAAAAATCAGGGCCACGTTTTTGCCCTCGTGCATCCGATGGGCGATCTTCGCCTTTTTCTTCGCTTTCAAGTCCGCCGCCAAGTCCAATAAATAGCTGATTTCCTCCGGCGTAAAGTCCAGCAGCGTCAAAAAACTCCGTCCCTGTAAATTCATTGGCAGTTCCTCCAATGCATTCGATGTGTATATTCATGCAAAATTCTTTCATTTCTGCATGAATATACATTATTATATATCGCTCACTTTTCCTTGTCAATGGACAATTGACATGAAAGAAGCCTGAAAGCAAAAATAAACAGAGAAAAAACGGTTCGCGCCTGCTTGACGCGGCATGGAAAACATGGGATAATGAAGAAAAATACGCGGGAGGATTTCCCTGTGCTTTCATTTGAAAACGACTATTCCGAAGGCGCGCATCCGAAATTATTGCAAGCCCTGACAGAAACGAACTTTGTCCAGCAGGTGGGCTACGGCGAGGATGAATATTCCCTTCGGGCGAAGGACAAAATCCGCGCCGCCATCGGCGACCCGGAGGCGGACATTTTCTTTCTCATCGGCGGCACGCAGAGCAACCAGGTGGTCATCGATGGGCTGCTTCACAGCACGGAGGGCGTGATTGCCGCCGCCACAGGCCACGTCAACGTCCACGAGGCCGGGGCCATCGAGTACACCGGACACAAGGTGCTGACCCTGCCCGCCCATGACGGCAGAATCGACGCGGGAGAGCTGGAAGTGCTTCTTCATGATTTCTACGCCGATCCCACCTATCCCCACATGGTCTATCCCGGCGGGGTATACATTTCCCATCCCACGGAATACGGCACGCTGTACACCAAGGCGGAACTGGAAGCCCTGCATCGAGTATGCAAAGATTATGCAATTCCGCTGTTTATCGACGGCGCCCGGTTGGGCTATGGCCTGATGAGCGACAACACCGACGTAACCCTGTCCGACATTGCCGCCCTGTGCGACGCATTTTATATCGGCGGCACCAAGGTGGGAGCGCTGTGCGGGGAGGCGGTGGTGTTCCCCCGGCACAGCGCGCCAAAACGCTTCATCACCCACATCAAGCAGCACGGGGCCATGGTGGCCAAGGGGCGGCTGATCGGCGTGCAGTTCGACGCGCTTTTCACAGACAATCTGTATTTTGACATCAGCCGCCATGCTATCGACATGGCAAAAAAGCTGAAACAGGGCTTTGCAAAACGCGGCTTTCCGTTCTTCATCGACTCCCCCACCAACCAGCAGTTCGTGATCGTGAGCAATGAAATCCTGTCCAGGCTGGAACCCAACGTGCGTTATTCCTACTGGCAGAAATACGACGAAACCCACTCCGTCGTCCGCTTCGCCACATCCTGGGCCACGCCCCCGGAAAATATCGACGCGCTGATGGCGCTGCTGGACGCGGCGCTGGTATAACAGAATAACAAATACAGGAGGTAATTCTATGGAAATCGGAGCGCAATTTTTCACTGTACGGAATCTCTGTCAAAACCTGGACGACTTCGCCGAAACTCTGAAAAAGGTGGCGGACATCGGCTACAAAACCGTCCAGATCTCCGGCACCTGCCCCTATCCCGCTGAATGGCTGAAAGAAAACCTGGACAAGAACGGCCTGCGCTGCGTGCTGACCCATACGCCGGTGCCGCGGCTGACCGGGGAATTGGATCAGGTCATCGCCGACCATAACGTGTTCGGCTGCGATTACGTCGGCCTGGGCTGGTGGGCTTTCGACCCGGAAAAGAACATGAGCTATGACCAGTGGATGGAAATCTTCCCGCCCATTGCGAAGAAAATCGCCGAGAGCGGCAAGCTGTTCATGTACCACAACCACGACCAGGAATTCAAAAAGCTGGACGGCAAGCTGATCATTGAAAAGCTAGCCGAGGCCATGCCCGCCGATCAGATGGGCTTCACCGTGGACACCTTTTGGGTGCAGGCGGGCGGCGGCGATCCGGCGCAGTGGCTGGAAAAGCTGGCGGGCCGCATCCCCTGCATCCACCTGAAGGACTACGCCTACGGCCGCAAGATGGCCGTCGTCGGCGAAGGCAACATCAACTTTGGCCGCGTCTTTGAAAAAGCCGAAGCGGGCGGCACCAAGTACATGCTGGTCGAGCAGGACGACTGCAACGGCGAAGACCCCCTCGAGTGCCTGCGCCGCTCCTACCAGTACCTGAGGAGTTGGGGATTCCAGTAATCTTCTGCACGATTCAATAGAAGAAGTAGGAACAAAAAAACGCGCGTCGCTTGGAGGCGCGTTCTGACTGTCGGCAAAGTTCCCGGGATGCATCGAAGGGCCACAGCCCTTCGATTGTAATCCGCAGGCGGCGGCATGTACGTCGCCGAGGAGCAACAGAATGTTGCTTCTTGTATCAATTTGCGCCCGTAAAATGAGCGTTTCAGGCATCTTTTGATGCTTGAAATGCCATTTTACAGCAAATTGATGTTTCGAATGGAAGGCCGGTTTATCTGCCTTCCATTCGCAGAGGGTCGAAATACTTTTTCGACCCTCTGAACGCGCCTCGCTTGGAGGCGCGTTTTCATTTATGATACCTTTCCCCGGCGTTGATTTTGCAGCCGCGGTAGATTTGTTCCAGCAAAAGAACCCGGGCAAGCTGGTGCGGGAAGGTCATTTTGGAGAGGGACAGCTTTTCGTCGGCGCGCCTGACGACGGCGGGGGAGAGGCCCAGGCTGCCGCCGATAACGAACACCAGGCGTGTGCCGCGCTGGTCGTTGGCGGCGAGCTTTTCCGCGAAGGCTTCGCTGGTAAACTGCGGAGCGTCGATGCACATGGCGATCACATAATCATTGGATTTCAGACGGGCGAGAATATTCTCGCCCTCTTTTTCGATCACCTGGCGGCGGTCGGCGTCGGAGGCGTTGGCGGGCTCGGGCAGGTCGGGCAGCTCGACGATTTCAAAGCGTCCGTAGCGGGATAAGCGCTTCGTGTATTCCTCCGCCGCGCCGGAGAAATACTTTTCTTTCAGCCGCCCCACGCATACGATGGCGGCGTTCATGCGTCCAGCAGCGGAATGACTGCCGCAAGATCGGGCATTACGTGATCCACGTAAGGGGCCAGATCATCGGTATAAGGGAACACATCCGGCACCATCACCACCGTCATGCCCGCCGCCCGGCCCGCTTTGATGCCGTTGAGAGAATCTTCCAATACCAAACAGCGCTTCGCCACCGCGCCTAACGCGGACGCGGCTTTCAGAAACACATCCGGCGCGGGCTTGCTGGGCAGGCCGTTCCCCGTGACCAGCGCGTCAAAATACGCAATCACCCCCACGGATTGAAGATAGATCCTGATCGTTTCCTGCCCGCTGGAAGAAGCCACGGCCATGGGGATTCCCCGGCGCCTGATTTCGTCCAGCAGTTCCAATGCGCCTTTTTTCAGGGGGATTTTTCCTTCCTTCGCCAGATTGCACATGGCGTTCTTGAAATCCAGAAACAGCCGGTCCGTGTCCAGATCGGGGAAGAACCGATGGTAAAGATCGCTGGAGGACTGCTTGTTGGAGCCGATGGTTTCCCGCACCATGGCGATAGGAATATCATAGCCTTGCAGCAACCCGCATTCGTGCATCACGTCCAGCCCGACGCGCTCGCTGTCCATGAGCAGCCCGTCCATATCGAAAATCACTGCCTGAAAGCTCATTCGTCGTCCACCACCACAAAATTGTCGGTCAGGAAATCCTTCAGCGCTTCCCGGTTCAGCTCAAAATTGATCTGCTTTGTCGCCATGCCGTCATAGGCAAATTCGCAGTAGCTGTAATTGTTCTTGTTGTAGCTTTCCACGGTGGGCGTGATTTCGTACCATTCGCCGCTGTCTTTCTGCTTGGAGGGGTTGCTGACGGGCATGCGGATGCTTTCCACGGGATTGGTTTTCATGCGCATCGCCAGTTCTACGGCGGCGAACAGGTCGTCCATGGTCATGTTGGTATACACGGTGTTGGCCAGGATCACGTCCAGTAGCTTCAGCGCGTCGTCATAGGAAATGTCCTTCAGGCTGTCGGCGATGGAGGTGAGCACCATCCGGTCCCGGTAGGTGCGGCCATAGTCCTGATGGTCGGAATACACCTGACCGTCGGCGTGCAGATACGCCGCGGTTTCGATCTTGCGGATGCGCATGTAAATCACCGCTGCATGACCGGAGAAATGATAGGTGCCGCCCCGGCCTTCGGCAATGGCGGGGGTGGTGGACGTGCTGGAAATGGAATAGCGCTTGAGGTAAGTGGCTTCCCGGTTGGTGATATTGATGTCCACCCCGCCCACGGCGTTGATGATGTTTTCCACTTGGCGGAAATCCACCACGATGAACTTTTCAATGTTCAGGTCAAAGTGGCCGTTGATCGTTTCCACCAGGGCATGGAAGCCCTCGTTGTAGGTCTTCCCGTTTTCATAGCACCAGCCGCCCACGTCCAGGAAGTTGTTGATGCGGCCGAATTTGCCGTCCGGGCGCTGGATGAGCATGTCCCGGATGAAGCTGGTCAGCATTACGCGCTGGGCGTTTTCGTCCACGGTCACCAGCATCAGCCCGTCCGTATGGTTGCCCCACTGCTTCTTGGCGAAAGAGCCCTTGGCGTCCCAGGAGTCCACGCAGATGAGCATGTAGTGATGCACGCCCTTGGAGGTCGGGGTGCGGTTTTCCTTGTCCACCACGGGAATGGGGTTGGGCGTATCCGCGGCCAGCGCTGCCGGCAGGATGCAGCCAAGAAGCAAAGAAAGCAGGACGATCAAAGCAAGAATGCGTTTCATGAGAACCTCCAAAAGTTTTGTGCGTTTCGTCTTCTAAGTTTTAACAGTATTGTTGCAAAGGGTAACGGCGGAGCGAGGGCCTATGCGGCCCTCGTGCACCTGCACCAGGAGCCTTCGCCTCCTGGACCTCTATAGCGGATACTGCTTGCGTGAGTAGTTCTGCTTGGTTCCCGCAGAAGCGGGAAGGAACGCGGAAGTCTGGCTTGGTGCTATGATGCTTCTGGCCCGGCGGCGAAGCCGCCAGCCCGGATGCTTTGCATCCGGGGAAAGCCAGGGAATCATCCGCAGGGGAAAGTTTACTTTCCCCCTCGGATGTTCCCAGGCTTTCTTGGGCCAGAAGCCCTCAAACTTTCCGTAACCCCAGCGCGGCAGGCGGAGCTTGTTCGTTTACCTCAACTATGTTATTTCGCCAGTTGTGGGTCCAGGGTCCTCAGGACCCTGGTTGGGGTCTGGGGCGAATAGCCCCAGCGTCCCCCTTTGCTGATAATGATTTACTGTTGAAAACAATACGGTTAAGATTTTGGAACGCGAATCGTATTATCCCTCTCCGCCAGGGCAATGATCCATTTCCATCCCCTGGCAGTTGTTGAATGCGGCAAAGCGCCGCAGGGCCTGTTCCAATGCGGTGTTCAGCTTTTTGGTCTGCCGGACGCCGGGTTCCCACCAAAGTCCTTTTACCCGCAGAACACCTTCCCTGCGATCCGGTACAGCCTCGATGCGGCCGACAAAACGGTCTCCATAGAGCATCGGCAAGGTGTAATAGCCGTACCTGCGCTTGTCCGCGGGCGTATAGATTTCCCAGGAATAGCGGAAATCCCATAAGGACAGGATCAGCGCTTTATCCCACATAAGAGGATCAAGCGGAGCAATGAATGACATCCGGGGTTTCAGATCGGCCTGCCCTACGAGGATGGATTGCAGGATTGCATCGTCTTCCGAACGGTAATAGAAAAGCGGTTTGAATCCCTCCACCAGGACAGGACGAATCCGGTCTGAGCTTGCCAGGCTGGCAAGGGCCCTTTTGCGCTTTTCCGCGTTCAGATCCATACCGAGAAACGCCGCGCTGTTTTTATCCCAGAGCAGTCCCACCGCGCCAATTCTGCGGAGCACGCGCCAGGAAAGAAACTCTTCTTCATTTTTGCAGGGATTCTCCGCCTGCAGAACAGCTTCCGGCAAATGCCGCCTGGCAAGGTCATAGTATTTCCGGCTGCCGTTTTTATGATGGATGACCAGCTCGCCGTCTGTGTACAGCTGTTCCAGAACCGATCGCGCGGCCTGGGATTTTTTATCCCAGTTCCCGCTCCAGTGCATGGAGGAATGCCAGAAGATTTCTCCTTCAATGGGAAGCGTGTCGCTGCAGACCGGGCCATGCTCCTGAATGTAAGCGAGTGCCTTTTCCTTTAACGCTTCCAAACCTTCAAAGGTGTCGCCCAGCCTGCGGCTGCGGTCTCGGTAGGAAGAAAAGTAAGGCCAATCCTCGGCCGGCCAGATGGACAGCTCCTTATCCGCGTAATCCACCAGAACGCGGTCCTGATACAAAAGCTCCTGGAGCATGGATTTTTGGAACCCTTTGACCCGGGACTGCAGCGTAAGCTCGGCGTTCTTTCCGCACACATCCACGGGATCAAACTGGATACAGCCCGCCTGGCGGACATAGGCATAGGCTCCGTCTTTTCCAATAAAACGGTACGCGCCGATCAATCCCTGCTTTGACAGAATAAACTGTCTTGCCTGCTGCCTGGTAATGGTGAACATAAGCGTTTACGATCCTATTCTTCTGCTGCCTGGTCGTACTTTTCCAGCTTCACGCCCGTTTCCCCGAAGATTTCGAGGGTGAAATTGTCGGGATAGCCCTGCTCGTAGACCACCCGGCGGATGCCTGCGTTCACGATCATCTTGGCGCAGATGGAGCAGGGCTGGTGCGTGCAGTAGAGAGTCGCCCCGTCGATGCTGATGCCCAGCTTGGCGGCCTGCAGAATGGCGTTCTGCTCGGCGTGGGCGGCGTAACAGACCTCCGCCCGGGTGCCGCTTTCGATGCCCAGCTTGCGGCGCAGGCATTCGCCCTTTTCCTTGCAGGTTTTCATCCCGGCGGGCGCGCCGTTGTAGCCGGTGGTCATGATGCGCTTGTCCTTCACGATCACCGCGCCGATGGCCCGGCCGGGGGCGAAGCAGCTGGTCCAGGTGGAAACCACCTTCGCCATTTCCATAAACCGAATATCCCACTTATCCATGGTGTTTCTCCTCCCAGTCAGCATAAAGCGGCAGGAAATGCCGCACCAGCTTTTGTTCCTGCCCGCAGGCGATGAGCGCCTTTTCCATGTATTCGCGCCCGTCCCCGTCCTGGGTGTCGGAAATGGCGCGGAGGGCGGCGTAGGGTACGTTCATTTCATAGCAGCATTGGGCGATGGCCCCGCCCTCCATGTCGCAGGCGGCGGCGTCAAAGGTGTCGGACAGGAAGGCTTTCTTTTCCGTGCCCACGATGAACTGGTCGCCGGTGGCGACGGCGGCGTGCTCGGTGCGCAGCTCCGCTTCCTCCGCCGCGGTTTGCAGCAGCGCGGCCAATTCTTCGTCGCAGGGAATGTGCACGATGTTCGGCCCGGAGATCAGGCCCAGGGGGTCGCCGATGGGCGTGGTGTCCATGTCGTGCTGCACCGCGCTGCGGGCGATCACAATGTCGCCGATGTTCAGGGAAGGCCGAAGCGCCCCGGCCACGCCGATGTTCAGCATGGCCTTGATTTCAGGATGCTGGAGCAGCATTCCCTGGCAGCACAGCGCTGCGTGCACCTTGCCGATGCCGCACCGCGCCAGGCACAGCCGCAGGCCGTGGAGCGTTCCTACATAATAACGGGCGAAGCCGGTCTGCTGTTCCTGAACATCCGTCATGTCCTGCAATAAATCCTGGATTTCCTTGTCCATCGCGCCGATGATGCCGAGCACTGTCATCTTCCTTTCGTGAGGGAGTTGATTGATGATGAGAAATGAGGGTTCGATTTATCACAAAATCGTCGATCCATTGTAGGGGCGGATATTATCCGCCCGTTTTTTCATTCTTCATTATGTCTGCGATATATTCCAACATTTGTATACCTTGCAGGACGGGCGGATGATATCCGCCCCTACAGAAAACATTTTACTGCGGGTCAATCCGATCATAATACGCCAGCAGGTTTCGTCCCGCCACGCCAGCGATTTCTTCTTCGCTCAGGCCGCGTTTTCGCAGGGCGGCGAGCAGGGCGGGAAAATCCTGGGGACCGGTTAGCCCTTCCGGCTTCGCGTCGATGCCGTCAAAGTCGGAGCCGAAGCCCACGTTTCCCGCGCCGCCCAGCTCCATGATATGAATCACATGGTCGCAGACGGAATCCAAATCCGCCTGTTTGTCCTGCCGCAGAAACTCCGGGCAGAAGTTTACGCCCACATAGCCGCCTGCCTGGAACAGCGCTTTCAGCTGATCGTCGGTCAGGTTGCGGAAATGATCGCACAGGGCGCGGCAGCAGGAATGGGAGGCCAGCGGCACAACGCCCAATTCCAGCAGGTCATAAAAGCCCCGCTCGCTCAAATGGGAGGTGTCCGGCGCGATGCCCAGCCGGGCCATTTCCTTTGCCGCCTTTTTGCCGAAGGATTTGAGCGGCGCGCTCTGATCCATGAAGGCGGGGGTGCCCACGCAGTTTTCATAATTCCAGGTCAGCGCCGCCATGCGGACACCCATTGACCGCCAATCGGTCAGCAGGGACAAACTGCCGTTCAGCAGGTCGCAGCCCTCCACGGAATAGATGAAGGCGGTCTCTCCATCCGCACAGTCCCGGTAATCATCCAGGCGTTTTACACCCTCTTTTTCCAGCTCCGCGCCCTCTTTGAGCATACCGGAAAACGTTTCCTCAATGCGGTTCAATTCCGGACTACCGCCCACGAACAGCGCCATGGTCTGCACGGTCACGCAGCCCTGTTTCAGTTGATCCGGGGCGATGTCATAATCCGCGTCCGGTCTGCGGAACCGGCGGTACAGCGTGTCGGCGTGGGTGTCAATCAGAAGCATGGCTCCGCCCCCTGACTTGAAAAAATACTGTTTCATTATAACACAATCATTTCCATGGAACAACAGGGAAGGAAGGGAAAGTTTTCAGAATAAAAGTTTAAAAAATAAACAAAAAGCGCTTGACAAAGTTTTATAATCAAACTATAATGTTTGCAAATCAAACTTGTACCATGAACGGAGGACAGAATTCATGAACGGAAAGCTGAACGACCGGGACGCGAAATGCCCATTTTTTGCCTATCACATGAAGGAAAGCGTCACCTGCGAAAGCCTGATTCCGGATACGCACGCCAAGATCGTGTTCGGCAAGCCCAGCGAAAAGAAGCTGCACTACAATCTGTTCTGCTGCTTTAAGTATGAGAACTGCGAAATGTACCGGGCGATCATGAAAACCTACGAGGAAGATGATGAAAAGGGGGACTCTTAATTTTCCGTCGCCTTTGGGAAAATGACTCCGGAGGTGAACAGCATTGTGTTCAGAAACAGATAAAATCAAAGCGAAACAGCGGTATTTGACGGAAAGCATCAGCCTGAAAGCGCTGTCGGAGGAAATGGGTATTCCCCTGTCCAAGGTGAAAGCCTGGTGCCGGAAGGAAGAATGGACGAAGGAAAAGGCTTCCATCGAAGATCAAGCTTTCAAAAAGGCCGCTGTCAAAGCCGTGAACAAGAAAGCCCGGGAGCTGTGCAAGCTGCTGGAAGCATCGGACGAGCTGGAAAAAGCCCTGCTGCTGGCGGCGAAAGCCTTTTCCGCGTACCTGGAGGGGGAGGGCGGCAGCGAAACCCTGACTGATAAAAAGACCTGGGCGGATAACCTGAACCATATCGTGGCGGCTATCGGCAAGCAGGCGGAAACCCGGATGATGCTTTCCGGCATCATGGCGAAGGACGAGGAAGAAAAGATTGCCCTCATGCGCCGGAAGCAAAACCTGGAGGAGCGCAAGGAACAGCAGGAAGCATCGGGGGGAATGTCTATCACGATGGACAAAGAAACGGAGGAACTGGCACAATGAAGCGGTCAGTGTGCAGCGTGCGGAGCACAGATGGAATAGATGACCAGCCGGAGTATGTTGAGAGCAACGATCCTTCAAACTGTACTCTGAACGCTGTACTCTGTACTCTGAAACCTTCCCGCCTCCTGCGGATGCCAAGGCCGAATCCCCGTCAGCGCCTCTTTTTCCAGGCAAAGCAGAAGTATGTGATCTTCGGCGGGGCCCGGGGCGGTGGAAAGAGCTGGGCCGTGCGGTGGAAGGCGGTGCTGATGTGCGGGAAGTATCCGGGTATCCGAGTGCTCATCATGCGGCGAAGCTATCCCGAACTGTTGGCCAACCACATCAACCCCTTGAAAGCGCTGCTACACGGATTCGCGGAATACAACGGCACGGAGCACGAATTCCGCTTTCCGGGCGGCAGTACCATCAAGTTCATGTACTGCGCCGGGGACGACGATCTGATGAACATCCAGGGTCACGAGTACGACATCATTTGTATTGACGAAGCCACGCAGATGACCGAGTATCAGATCAAGACCATCGCCGCCTGTGTGCGCGGGGTGAACGCTTTCCCCAAGCGGCTGTACATGACCTGCAACCCCGGCGGAAAGGGGCATCAGTACATCAAGCGGCTGAAGGAACGGAAGTTCCGCGAGGGGGAAAAGCCCGAGGATTACGTGTTCATCCAGTCGCTGGTCACGGACAACGCGGCCCTCATGCGGGAGCAGCCGGACTATATCGAACAGCTCAAAGCCCTGCCGCCCAAAATGCGGGACGCCTGGCTGTACGGCAACTGGGACATTTACGAGGGGCAGTTCTTCGAGGAATTCACCGACAATCCCGAGCACTACGGCGACAAGCGCTTCACCCACGTGATCGAACCCTTCACCCCGCCGCCCGGCTGGAGGATTTACCGCTCCTTCGACTGGGGCTATGCCAGGCCCTTTTCCTGCGCCTGGTGGGCGGTGGATTACGACGGGGTGATTTACCGCATTCTGGAATTGTACGGCTGCCGCAAGGATCAGGACGGGCGGGACATTCCCAACGAGGGTGTCAAATGGGTGGACGATAAAATCTTTTCGGCCATCGCCCGCATGGAGCGGGAACATCCCTGGCTGGCGGGAAAAAGCATCCAGGGCGTGGCTGACCCCAGCATTTGGGCGGGAGAGGAAAGCGGCGTCAGCCGTTATGACGCGGCGGTGAAGCATGGGGTGTACTTCGAGCGGGGCAACAACGACCGCGTGCCCGGCTGGATGCAGTGCCATTACCGCCTGAGCTTTGACGCGAACGGCTACCCCATGATGTATGTGTTCAAAACCTGCGAAGCGTTTATCCGCACAATTCCCTTGCTATGCTATGACCCCCACGCGGCGGAGGATCTGGACAGCAGCCAGGAGGACCACGCCGCGGACGAATGGCGCTATTTCTGCATGACCAACCCCATCCAGCCCAAGCAGGAACAGCGGAAAATGGACGTGGGCTTTGACCCGCTGAATCAGTTTGCCAGAAGGAGGAAAAGAATATGAATGAATGGATTTCACCTCATCAGTCGCCTGCGGCGAAAATGACCCCGGAGAGAATCCTGGAGGCCGGCAAGACCCTGAAAAAGTACAAGGCGGGCAAAGCCCGTCTCGAGGCCCGGCTGATCGCCGACGAAATGTGGTGGAAAGGTCATGCCTGGGACACCATGCGGGAGCAGGGCAATCCCGGCGCGGCGAAGCGCTCCACCAAATGGCTGGTGAACGTAATCATGGGCAAGCATTCCGACATGATGGACGCTTACCCCGAACCCGTCATTCTGCCCCGGGAGCAGGGCGACGAGGAGGAGGCCCGCCGCCTGACCAGCATCCTGCCGGTGGTGCTGGAACAGAATCAGTTTGAGGAAGTGTACAGCCGCCAGGCGTGGGAAAAGAACAAGCACGGCACCGGCGTATACGCCATTTACTGGGACAGCGGCAAATGGAACGGCCTGGGGGACGTGACGGTATGCGGTATCGACCTGGCGAACCTGTTCTGGGAGCCGGGCGTCGAGGATATTCAACAGAGCCGTAACGTGTTCCTGGTGTCCCCGCTGGACAGGGAAACGCTGGTGCAGCGCTATCCGCAGCTTCAAAACGTCAACCTGCAATCGGATTTCACCCTGCCCCAATACCGCACGGAGGACGCGCCTGGCAAGGCGAGCAAAGCGCTGGTGGTGGACTGGTATTACCACACGGTGGCAGGCGGGCGGAAAGTTTTGCAATACTGCAAGTTCGTGGGCGACACGGTGCTCTATGCCAGCGAAGACGACCCCAATCTGCGGGAAACAGGTTGGTACGCCGACGGAGAATATCCTTTTGTGCTGGACGTGCTGTTCCCGCAGAAGGAAAGCCCCGCGGGCTGGGGCTACATCGACCTGGGCCGCGACACCCAGGAGGAAATCGACCTGCTGAACCAGGCCGTTACCATCAACGCCCAGGCCGGGGCCATTCCCCGCTACTTCCGCCGCCGGGACAGCGCCATCAACCTGGAACAGTTTCTCGACTTCACCAACCCGGTCATCGAGGTGGAAGGGGGACTCAGCGACACGGACATGGTGCCCGTGCAGCATTATGCCCTGGACGGCGCGTATGTGCAGCACCTGAACAACAAGATCGAAGAACTGAAACAGACCTGCGGCAACAACGACGTATCCAACGGCATCACCTCCGGCGTCACCGCGGCCAGCGGCATCGCCGCCCAGATGGAGGCTGCGGGCCGCAGCAGCCGCGACGGCAACCGGGGCACCTACCGGGCGTACAGCAAGGTACTGGAAAAGGTGATCGAGCGTATCCGCCAGTTTTACGATGTGCCCCGCACCTTCCGCATTTTAGGGGAAAACGCGGCCTATGAATTTGTCCGGTATGACAATTCCGGGCTGGTTTTGCAGCCCAATCCGCCCATGGCCGGACTGGACATGGGATGGCGCAAGCCGGTATTCGATATTCAGGTCAGCGCCCAGAAGCAGAACGCCTACAGCAAGATGGCTCAGAACGAATTGGCTTTGCAGCTGCTGGGTGCGGGGGTGTTCAATCCGCAGCTTTCCGAGCAGAGCACCATGCTGCTTTCCATGATGGATTTCAGCAAGAAGGACGAGCTGCTGCGGAATATCCAGCAGCAGGCGTTTGCCCGCCAAATGCTGGCCATGTGGCAGAACATGGCCCTGGAACTGGCCCAGCGCTATGAGCCCGACACCGCTGAGCGTATGGCGATGGCGGTGATGAACGCGGCGGGAGAAGCGCTCACGGGCAGGGAACCACCAAAGGAAATCCCCGACCTGACCGATACAGCCGACCCCGGCAATACCCGGCCCATGCAGCGCGCCCGGGAATATGCCCGGGAAGTCAGCCAGCCGGAATGATACTATTTACAGTTATATTAAGAAGAGTTAAAAACAGAAACGAGGCAGGGGGCTTCTTCAGTCCCCTGTACCCCTGAACCAGGAGATTTCATCTCCTGGACCTCAATAGCGGATACTGCTTGAATTGGAAAAAACTTGGTTCCCGCTGATATTGGAAGGAATGTGGAAGTCTGAGTTGGTGCCGTTGTGCTTCTGGCCCGACAGCGAAGCCGCCAGCCCGGATGCTTTGCATCCGGGGAAAGCCAGGGAATAATCCGAGGGGGAAAGTTCACTTTCCCCCTCGGATTTTTCCAGGCTTTCTTGGGCCAGAAGCCCTCAAACTTTTCGTAACCCCAGCGCGCCATGCGGAGCTTGTTCGCTTATCCCAACAACGTAATTTCGCCAGTTGCGGGTCCAGGGGGATCATCCCCTTGGTGGGGTCTGGGGTGAAACCCCAGCGTTCTTTTTTTGCTGACTTTGAAAATCATCCATGTAATCAAGACTGTAAACAGTAAAAAACAGCAGCGGCAGAGAGCTATTCTCTGCCGCTGTTCATCATTCTGCATCATCGAAAGTGGTCAGTGTTTCTTCCGTCAGCACGCGGACACCGCGGCGTTTGAGCGCCTGCGCGGTGATTCCGTCGCCTGGAACGAGGGCGCCGGAAAAGGAGCCGTCATAGATTTCTCCGCAGCCGCAGGAGGGACTGCGGGCTTTCAGAACGGCGCAGTCACAGCCTAATACCTGATACAACCGCGTGGTTTCCTCCGCGCCTTTTTGGTATTGCGCGGTCACGTCCGTACGTTCCCGGTTGATGACCCTGTTCCCTTGGATTTCGGCGGGCGGCCGCGGGGTGGGCAAGCCGCCCAGCTGCTCCGGGCAGATGGGAATCAGTTCGTGATGTTTCAGCAATTCCAGCGCTGCCAGGCACGCCTTGCTCTGCCCGTCATACCGGCAGCAGACGCCCAGCAGACACGCGCTGACCAGGATCCTCACGCGATTTCCAGCGCGATTTCCATCATCTGGGTAAAGGTTTCGCGCACCTCCTGGGGAGTAAGGCTTTCTCCGGTGAACACATTGTCGGAAATAGTCAGCAGGGCCAGGGCGTTCTTCCCGGCGCGGGCCGCGTTCAGGTACAGGGCGTAGGCTTCCATTTCGATGCACAGCACGCCCAGATCCTTGAGTACGGCAGCGGGTTTGACCACGGATGCGTCGTAGAAGGTGTCTGTGGAATACACAGGGCCTACCGTGATCTCGTGGCCCATTTTGCGCCCGGCGGCCACGGCTTTTTCCAGCAGCTCATAGGAGCAGCAGGGGCCCAGGTTGCCGTGGAAGCCGAACTGCGCGCCGTAATTGGAATTGGTGTAGGCGCTCATGCCCGCCACAATGGAGCGGATTTTGAGCTTGGGGCTGATCATCCCGCCCGAGCCCACGCGGATGATGTTCTCCACGCCCAGGAAGTTGTACAGCTCATAAGAATAAATGCCGATGGACGGCATGCCCATGCCGGACGCCATCACGGACACGCGCTTGCCTTTGTATTCGCCGGTATAGCCCTGCACGCCGCGGACGTTGTTGACCAGCTTGGCGTTTTCCAGATAATTGTCGGCAATGAACTTGGAACGCAGCGGGTCGCCGGGCATGAGCACGGTGGGGGCGAAATCGCCGGGCTGCGCGCCGTTATGCAAAGTAGCCATTCTCATTCCTCCTTTTGGTCGATTATATACCATATCAGGCAAATAAGCAAGCCTCAGAAAAATTCGTCCAGCAGGATATAATAGCGCAGCTTGTCCCAATCGGGGGCGATACCCAGCGCATCGAACAGCTTTTCGGGCTGGAAGCCGGGAATCTTGAACCCATAGAAGCCGTCGGTGTTGTGCTTCAGGCTGCGGTAGCACAGGGCCAAATCCCGCCATTTATCGGCGACGCCGGAATCGCCCAGGTCAATGAACCCGCTGACTCGGCCTCCTTCAAAGAAGATGTTGGGCAGGCAGCAGTCCCCGTGGGAAAAGGCGGGCTCCAGGGGCGGCTTATTGTTTTCCAGCCAGGTCAGTAGCGCTTCGGGGCCTTCAAACCCGCCGGGGCCGAAGGTTTCCGGTTCACAGCGGGAGAAGTCTACCAGCCCATGCTCCAGGCTGTACCGGGCGTGGGCCAGCTCCCCGTCCAAGGAACGGCTCTGCGGGCAGTCCGAGATGTCCGTCTGCCACAGCAGGTGGATCGCTTCCGCCAGCAGCTTTAACAGCAGAACGGGCTGGTTCAGATAGCTTTTGTCGCAGGCCATTTTGCCCGGCACCCGGGTCATGAGCAGGTACTCCTGCTCCGCGTCCCGTTCAAAGCCCAGCACGCGGGGCGCGGGCAGACGGCCTTCCAGCCAGCGAAGCACCCGCAGCATTCCGTCGGTCAGTTGGCTGTGCTGCCCGATTTTCAGCACGGCGTCCGGAAACACCAGCACGCTTGAGCCCGACATGCCGGTATCGTTCACGGTATAGGGCAAGCCGTCGATCTGGCTGCGGATGGATGCGGGAATACAATCAAAATTCATGTTACTTTTCTCCTGTGGAGCCGATGCCGCCGCGGTCGGAATCCGTCAGGAATTCCACTGTTTCCAAATCCACGTCGGGCATTTTCTTCATGATGCGGAACTGGCAGATGCGGTCGTTCTTTTCGATGCGGGTATCCCGCAGAGCGACGGCGGAAAAGTACCACAGGTCGTTGTCCCCGCAGTAGCTTTCGTCGATCACGCCCACACTGTTGGTCATCAGGATGCCCCACTTTTTGAACGTGGAGGAGCGCGGGGCCACGTGGGCTTCATACCCCTGAGGCAGCTTCATGGAAACGCCCAGGGGGATGAGCCGGTATTCTCCCGCTTTCATTTCCACCGTCTCCGCCGCCCGCAGGTCGATCCAGTCTCCTTGGGGCAGCTTTTCCAACGGGAGGATGTCGGCGTGATAGCGCACTTGGATGGTCAAGGCGGGTGTTCCTTTCTGTCGTTGATTTGTTTTAGAGCGCTTTAATTCACCAAGTGAAACGAAGCAGGGGCCTGTGCGGCCCCCGTACCCCCGCACCAGGGGACTTCGCCCCCTGGACCCATTTAGTGGATACTGCTT
>CADCJO010000024.1 GCA_902801765.1 uncultured Eubacteriales bacterium | reverse complement strand
TTGCGGGTCCAGGGCGGTCACCGCCCTGGCGCAGGTCTGGGGGCGCGCAGCCCCCAGCGTTCCCTCTCCTTCGATTGTAGGTAGTGAATTAAAGTGCCCATTATTGCTCTTTGTTCCTTACGTCTTGTCCACCCGGAAAATGCCGCATTTCAAATACTGGGTTTCCGGAGCGGCGGGGAGGATGGGGTGGTCGCGGCCCTGGGTGCGGTAGTCCACCTGGAACAGATGCACCCGGGCGTCCCGGGCGGCGGAGAGGACGACCTCCTTGAACTGGCCCGGCAGCATGTGCTGGCTGCAGGAGCAGGTGACGAGATACCCGCCGTCCTTCACCAGCTTCATCCCCCGCAGGTTGATTTCCTTGTAGCCCCGGGCGGCGGCCTCCACGTTGGAGCGGGTTTTCGTAAATGCGGGCGGGTCGAGAATGACCACGTCGTACTGTTCCCCGGCGGCGCACTGCTCTTTCAGGTAATCAAAGGCGTTGGCGGCCACGAAGCGCACGTTGTCAAATCCGTTGAGGGTGGCGTTTTCCCGGGCGAAATCACAGGCAAACTCGGAAATGTCCACGCCCGTCACGTCCGCCGCGCCGAACTTTGCCGCATGCAGCGCGAAAGAGCCGGTATGCGTAAAGCAGTCCAGCACCCGCGCGCCCTGTACGAACGGCGCGATGGCGGCGCGATTCTCTTTCTGGTCCAGGAAGAAGCCGGTTTTCTGCCCCTGCTTCACGTCCACCCAGAACTTGACCCCGTTTTCTTCCATTAAAACACGATCGGGCACCGTGCCGCGCAGCACGCCCGTGACCTGCCGCAGCCCTTCCAGCTCGCGCACAGGCACGTCTCCGCGCTCATAGATGCCCTGGGGATGGACTTCCTCCATCAGCGCGTCGCAGATCATGTCCTTATATCGTTCCATGCCCAGGCACAGGCATTGCAGGCTCAGCACGTCGCCGAAGCTGTCCACGATCACAGCGGGCAGGCCGTCGCTTTCCGCGAAGATCAGGCGGCAGGAGCGCAGGTCGGCAAACCGGCGGCGGTATTCCACCGCCCGGTGGACACGGCTCCGGATGAAGGCTTCGTCAATGGGCTCGTCCCTGTAACTCAGAATGCGCAGAGCAATCTGGGAATGAGGGTTGTACGCCGCCATGCACAGAAACCGCCCGTTGCTGGCCGTCACCCGTACGGTTTCGCCGGGCTGTGGATCGTTTTTCGTGCGGGCAATATCGCTGCGGAACACCCAGGGATGCCCCGAATACACGCGCTTTTCTTTTCCGGGAAGCAAGATCACGTCTGCCATTGTTTGTCCTCCATCATCAAAGCATAAAAAGCGTCAGCCGCTGCAAAACCCTGTTTCTGACAGAAAAAATTATAGCATAGCGCACCCCGTTCTTCAACCGATTTTTTGTTTTCTTCCCGGTTTGCAGGAAAAAAGAAGAGAAAAAGGCGGAAAAAAGACTTGCGTTTTATTTGTTTCTGTGGTAATATAGTCGATGCTGATTATCAGCAAGTATCCACGAGGAGGTGAAGGAAGTTGCCCAATATTAAGTCCGCCATGAAGCGCGTGAAGGTGAGCAAAACCAAGAACCTGCGGAATCGTATGGTGAAGACCGGCGTCAAGACCGCCGTGAAAAAGTATCAGATCGCCCTGACCGAGGGTGTGGCCCCCGCCAGCGCGCAGCTGAGCGCCACCACCTCCGCTATTGATAAAGCGGTTTCCAAGGGCGTTATGCACAAGAATACCGCCAACCGCAAAAAGGCGCGTCTGGCTAAGGCTCTGGCCAAAGCGAACGCTTAATTGCTTGCCTTGCAAAACCCGCTCATGGCGGGTTTTTTTCTTTCCTGAAATGAATAGAGAAAACCCTTGCTATTTCAAGACTTTCAGGATAGAATAAAAAGGAATAATCACTGATTCAGGAGACGCTATGTTAGCCATCGTGGGCCTGGGCAATCCGGGCGAAAAGTATGAACACACCCGCCACAACGTGGGGTACGACGTGATCAGCATCATCGCGGCCAAGCTGGACACGCCCATCAAAAAGCTGAAATTCCAGGGCACCATCGGAGAAACCATTTATAAAGGAAAAAAGCTGGTGCTCATCAAGCCCCAGACCTATATGAACCTCTCCGGCCTGACGGTGCAGGAGGCCATGAGCTGGTACAAGCTGGAGCCCAAGGACGTGCTGATCCTGGTGGACGACATTGACCTGCCCTTCGGCCAGGTGCGGCTTCGGGCCAAGGGCGGCCCCGGCACCCACAACGGCCTGCGCCACATCGTGCAGTGCACCGGCTCGGGGGACTTCCCCCGAGTTCGCGTGGGCATGGGCGCGCCGCCGCCGGAATGGGACTTGGCGGACTGGGTGCTGAGCAAATTTCAGACGGAGGAGGAGCGGAAAACCGCCTACGACGCTTACCTGACCGCCGCCGACGCGGCGCTGTGCTGGGCGGAACACGGCATCGACGTGGCGATGAACCGCTTCAACAAACGCCATGCTGAATAACGTATTGGAATTTTTACAGGCCTCCCCTGCGTTTCGGGAGGCTTTTGACGCGCAGTCAAACGGCATATCCGCGCTTTATGATATGGCGGAAGGCCAGCGGCCCTTCTATGCCGCTTTATTGCAGCGCGCTTCCAGCCGCCCTGTCGTGTATATCGCCCCTTCTGACGCCCTGGCCATGCGGGCCGCGGACGACTGCGGGGCCTGGCTGGGGGGCGGCGCGGCGGTGCTGCCTGCGCCGGATATCAACTTCACCCGGGGCACCGCCAGCCGGGAGAACGCGTTCCAGCGTCTGTCCGTGCTGCAAAAGGCGCGGCGCGGGGAAATCAAGGTGCTGTGCCTGAGCGCCGACGCGCTGATGTGCCGGATGATGCCGGTGGCGGCTTACGAGGAATACGCCGTGACGCTGAAATCCGGCGATACCATGGAGCCCCGGGAGCTGATCGCCCGGCTGGTGAAAATGGGTTACGAGCGGGTGGACATGGTGGAGGGCCGGGGCCAGTGCGCCCTGCGCGGCGACATCGTGGACGCCTTTTCCCCGGCGGAAAACGGGGCGACCCGCATCGAGTTCTGGGACGACGAGGTGGATTCCGTCCGCTCCTTCGACCCCATCAGCCAGCGCAGTCTGGAACCCATGGAGGAAGCGGCGTTCTACCCGGCGGTGGAATGGCTGCTGCCGAAGGAACGGGCCAAGGACATTCGCGCGTTGGTCAGGAACCAGCTGAACCGCCTGCCCAAGAGCCTGCTCTCCCCCGACCTGCCGCCGCTGCCGGAGGATGACGACGAAGAAGATCCAGGGGAGATCGTGGAAGCCGCCGCGCCGAAGGTGTACGATACCGGCGTGGCCCGGCTATTCCGGGATGCCGACCAGCTGGAAGCGGGCGTTCAGTCCCCCAACCTGGCCCTGTGGGCCGGGGCGCTGGACGTGCCCTGCGCCTGGGTGTGGGAGTATCTGGAAAATCCCATCCTGGTCATCGAGGAGCCCGATCGGGTCAAGGCCCGGTGCGATGACCGCCTGGCGGGGTTCCAGGAGGATTTCAAGCTGACCTTGGAGCGTCAGGAAGCCGTGCCGGAGCAGATGACCCTGCTGCGTGACTGGCAGGAAGCCATGCATGCCATGACGGATCGGCCCGTCCATCTGCTGATGGAGCTGCTGCGGGGCATGGGCGAAATGAAGCCCAACCGCCTTAAGAAATTCGGCGGGGTGAACGCGCCGAAGTACGTGAGCCGCTTCAAGGATTTGGCCACCGACCTGCAGGCCTGGAAAAAGCAGGGGTATCTGGTGCTGCTGATGGCGGGCGGCGAAGCCCGCTCCCGTCGGCTGCAAACCGCCCTGGAAGGCTTGGAAACCCCCACGCCCACCTGGGAGGAGCATCCCAGCGCCGCCGCGGGGGACGCGGTCATCTGGCCGCAGACCCTGTCCCACGGCTTCACGCTGGCGGACTGTAAGCTGACCGTCATTGCCGACAGCGATCTGTTCGGCGCGGGCTACCGGAAAGCCCGCAAGCGCCAGAACGCTGGGGAGCGCATTGAGGCCTTCACCGACTTAAAGGAAGGGGATTACGTCGTTCACGAGGCCCACGGCATCGGCATTTTCAAGGGCACCGTGAGATTGCAGACCGAGGGCACTTACCGGGATTATCTGCTGATCCAGTATCAGGGCAGCGACAAGCTCTACGTGCCTACCGACCAGTTCGACCGGGTGCAGAAGTTCATCGGCAGCCCGGACGCCGCGCCGCCGCTCAACTCCCTGAGCGGTAACGATTGGACCCGGAAGAAGAACAAGGTCAAAGCGGGTTTAAAGAAGCTGGCCTTCGACCTGGTGCGCCTCTACGCCGAGCGTCAGGCCACGCCGGGCCATGCTTTCAGCCCGGATACCCCCTGGCAGCGGGAATTTGAGGACGCCTTCCCCTATGAGCTGACCCCCGACCAGGAAAAAGCCGTGGACGACATCCGCCGGGACATGGAAGCGTCCAGCAACATGGATCGTCTGGTGTGCGGCGACGTGGGCTACGGCAAAACCGAGGTCGCCCTCCGCGCAGCCATGAAGGCCGTGATGGACGGAAAGCAGGTGGCGCTGCTGGCTCCCACCACCATTCTGGCTCAGCAGCATTATTACACCATGCTCAGGCGCTTCGCCGATTTCCCGGTGAACATCGACGTCTTGTCCCGCTTCCGCAGCCCCAAGCTGCAAAAGGAAACGCTGGCCAAGGTGGCGGAGCATAAGGTGGATATTTTGGTAGGCACCCACCGGCTGCTGTCCAAGGACGTGCATTTTAAGGATTTGGGTCTGCTGATCGTGGACGAGGAGCAGCGCTTCGGCGTGGCCCACAAGGAAGCCATCAAGAACCTGAAAAAGACCGTGGACGTGCTGACCCTATCCGCCACGCCCATTCCCCGCACCCTGCACATGTCCATGGTGGGCGTACGGGATATGAGCCTGCTGCAAACCCCGCCGGAGGAACGCTATCCCGTGCAGACCTACGTGCTGGACTACAACGACGCGGTGATCCGCGACGCCATCATGCGGGAGCTGAACCGACAGGGGCAGGTCTATTTCCTGTACAATCACGTGCAGCACATCGACGCTTTCGCCTCCCGTCTGCGGGCGCTGGTGCCGGAAGCGCGCATCGCCGTGGCCCACGGGCAGATGAAGGAAAGCCTGCTGGAGGACGTGATGCTGGATTTCTACGAGGGGCGCTTTGACGTGCTGCTCTGCTCCACCATCATCGAAAACGGCCTGGACGTGCCCACGGCCAACACCATCATCATCTACGATTCCGACCGTTTCGGCCTCAGCCAGCTCTACCAGCTGCGCGGGCGCGTGGGCCGCTCCACCCGGGTGGCCTACGCTTACTTCACCGTGCGGCCCGACAAGATGCTGTCCGAAACCGCCCAGAAGCGCCTGTCCGCCATCCGGGAGTTTACGGAGTTCGGCTCCGGCTTCCGCATCGCCATGCGCGATCTGGAGATTCGCGGGGCGGGCAACATCTTCGGCCCCGAGCAGTCCGGCCAGGTGGCCGTTGTGGGTTACGACATGTACTGCCGCCTGATCGAGGAAGCCGTGCGGGAGGCCCAGGCCGAGAAGGGCCAGGAGATTCCCGTGGAGGTGGACACCCGCGTCGATCTCCGGGTGGACGCCTATCTGCCCCTGGAATACGTGCGGGGCGAAAACCAGCGCATGGAGGTCTTCAAGCGCATCGCCCTCATCAAGACCCGCGAAACCCGGGAGGACGTGATCGAGGAGCTGATCGACCGCTTCGGCGACGTGCCGGAGTGCGTGATGAACCTGATCGACATTGCGCATCTGCGGGGCATCTGCCAGCGGCTGGGCGTCCAGCGGGTCAATTTCGTGGTGAATACGCTGATCTGTAAGTTCGCCCCCAACGCCTTGCCCGACCCGGTGGCGCTCTGCACCGCCATGGAAAAGACCGACAAGCGCCTGCTGCTTTCCTCCGGCAAAGACCCCGCGATTCTGCTGCGCGACCCGAAGCTGACCATCGAGGAAATGCTCCGCGCCGCCGTGCCCCTGCTGGAAAAAGTGGAGGCGGAAATGACGCAAAACCCGCAATAATGTCATCACATTTCCGTCACGGTTTTTTACGCCCCCTCCGCAGGGATGAAGGGAAGGTATCGAAACTATTACAAATTGCCAACAATCCTGAAATCGTGTTGCATTTGGAAAAAGCCGATGATACAATACACCTGAGCTTGCGGAAAGGAGATCATGCGGATGAGCGGGTGGACGCTGTTTCTGTGCGCGGCCGCGTTAGGCATGCTGCTGATACTGTGGTACGATCGCAGCCGCCGTCAGCATGAGGAAATGGATAAAGAACGCATGCGTCACAGCATGCTGTACTATGAGGTTTATCCCCTGGTGTTGGAAGCACGTAAATACAACATCGACCGGGTGCAGATCGAAAGAACCCGCGTGGTCTTTTTCTCTGTATGTCCTCCGGGCGAGATCGGGGCTTACGTGCTGTCCGAGTGGGGCCACAGGCCCCTGAACGCGCGCCGCACCTGGGCGCTGGCGCAGGTGATTGCGGATGATCTGCCGGTGCTGCAGGAAAGTCAGTGCTACCGTCTGCGGCGCTATAAGGTGATGCGCCCCACGGGGCAGAAGGACGAGGCTTATCAGTTTGTGATTCGCAGCGGTTACAAAACGGAAATCATGTACGCCCGCGAACGGAAGCCCCGCCTTTACTGACACAGTATTCAATCTTCCCGTTTCCTCACGATGACCATGGCTTACACGGGCAGGGCATCCTGGGCGTTTGGCCCCTGATAGACCCTGCGCCGGGATGGAAGGGAAAACACCCCCTCCCCGGCTTCACACAGCAGCATAGAGCCCCGGGCGGCGCGCAGCCGCAGGGGACAGGAAAAAGGTTGCCGATGGGCGGCCTTTTTGTTTTCCCCAAAACGCACGATCTCCCCGCAGCAGCCCATCACACAGCCCCCGTCCGGCAAAGCGCACAGGCAGTTTGGCGTCATCGGCAGCGAAAAAACTTCCTCCGCGACGCCCCGAAAGCTGACGGCGTACAGGCGGGCAACCAGCGTTTCCCCGCGCTCCACCGCGCACAGCGCCGCCATACCGCGGCCCCAAAAGCAGGCGCCGCATACCATGCCTGGCAAGCGATAGTTCCTCAGATTCTGCAAAGCGGCGTTCAGCAGCAGCATTTCCCCCGAAGCGCCGCCCGCCGCCAGCAGCAGCCTGCCGCCGGGATGAGCGCAGATATCCCGCGGATACGTGCCTGCCGGGGCGCAGCAGAGGATTTCACCCGTGTCCGCGGAAAACGCCGTCACGCTGTCGGCATCGGCGGACAGGGCGTATACCTGATTTTCTATGGCCGCCATGGCGCATATATCCTTCGGCAGCGCCGTGCCGCAGAGGTATTCGCCTGCCGTTTCCGCGTAGCAGCGGCCTTGCCCCGCGCCTGCGCACCAGATTCTGCCGCAGGTCCGGCACAGCGCCTCCCCCGGCGGGCCGATATGCCGGCAGCCGTTTCCATCCAACAGCATCAGCCCTTGATCCCCATCCGCCACCCACAGACTCATTCCCATCGCCCCCTCCTGGTTCAAAGTATGCCGACCGGAGGCAGGGAGTGAAGAATAAAGAACAGGGGCAGTATAAACCCTGTATCGGACATACAAAAAAGAAACCGTTTCATCGCTTGTTTCCATCGGTTAATCGTGATATACTTTTCGGGTTGAGTTGTTTTGAGCGTTGCGATCGGCCTGAAGGGGAGGGAACGAATGATGCGCATCGGTTTTGACCATGACAAATACACCGCCATGCAGTCCGAGCATATTCGGGAGCGGATCGGTCAGTTCGGCGGCAAGCTGTATCTGGAGCTGGGCGGCAAGTTGTTTGATGACAACCATGCTTCCCGCGTGCTGCCGGGCTTCCGGCCGGACAGCAAGATGAGTATGCTGCTGAACCTCAAGGATCAGGCGGAGCTGGTGATCGCCATCAACGCTGATGACATCGAGAAAAACAAGCTGCGCGGCGACCTGGGCATCACCTACGACGCGGACGTGCTGCGGCTGATCGACTCGTTCCGCAATATCGGGCTGTATGTGGGCAGCGTGGTCATCACCCGCTGGCAGGATCAGCACGCGGCGGTCAATTTCAAAGCGCGGCTGGAGAACCTGGGCCTCAAGGTGTACCGCCATTATCCCATCGAGGGGTACCCCTACAATATCAAGCTGATCGTGAGCGAGAATGGCTTTGGCCGCAACGAATATATCGAAACTAGCCGTCCCCTGGTGCTGGTGACGGCCCCTGGCCCCGGCAGCGGCAAAATGGCCACCTGCCTGAGCCAATTGTATCAGGATCACGCCCGGGGCATCAACGCGGGCTACGCCAAGTTTGAAACCTTCCCCATCTGGAACCTGCCGCTCAAGCATCCGGTGAACCTGGCCTACGAAGCCGCCACCGCCGATCTGGACGACGTGAATATGATCGACCCCTTCCACCTGGAAGCCTACGGCGAAACGACCGTCAATTACAACCGTGACATCGAAATTTTCCCCGTCCTCAACGCGCTGTTTGAATACATTTACGGCGAATCCCCCTACAAATCCCCCACGGACATGGGCGTGAACATGGTGGGCAACTGCATCATCGACGATCAGGCCTGCCGGGAGGCCGCCTGCCAGGAAATCATCCGGCGCTATTATACCGCCTGCTGCGGCCTGCGCACCGGCCACGCCGAACCGCATGAGGTGGAAAAGCTGCAGGCGCTGCTGCAATCCATGCATCTGACGGACGACGACCGGCCCGTGATCGGCGCGGCCCGCGCGCGGGCAGAGGCCACCGGTGCGCCGGCGCTGGCCATTCAATTGCCCGACGGCCAGATTATTACCGGCAAAACCAGCGACCTGCTGGGCCCTTCCGCCGCCGCGGTGATGAACGCGGTGAAAGCGCTGGGCGGCATCGAAAAGAGCCTGCACCTGATTTCCCCCTCCGTCATTGAGCCCATTCAGACACTGAAATGTCAGTACCTGGGCAACCACAACCCCCGCCTGCATTCCGACGAAATCCTGGTGGCCCTCTCCATCTGCGCCGCCACCGATCCCAACGCCGCCCTGGCCATGACGCAGCTCAAAAAGCTCGAGGGCTGCGAGGCCCACTCCACCGTCATCCTCTCCCCCGTGGATGAAAACATCTTCCGCCGCCTCAAAATCAACCTCACCTGCGACCCCCAGTACCAGACCGCGAAGCTGTATCATCCGTGATTCAGCCTTGCAGGGTAAACGCATGAATGATCAAACTGTAAACACCCTCGACCAAGAGGCTCTATAAAAACGAACCAGCACGTCATCCCGACCGAAGCGGAGGCGAGAGCCGCAGCGGAGTGGAGGGATCTGAGCGCTGGGCATCATGTTGCTTGGTGGCATGCGTTTCTCTCAGATCCCTCGACTTCGTTCCGCTCTCGCTCCACTTCGCTCGGGATGACAGAATAACGTTCGCAGTAATAGTTGCTTCGTGTCATCAATCTGTACTCTGCGCTCTGTACTCTAAACGCAAGTGATTGAAAGCGCCTATTGAAAGAGTGCAACTGAACAGTTATAAAAAATTACAGGATTACGAAAACATCTTCAAACGCGGTTTGTAACAGAACCGCGTTTTTTTTCTGACAATTTCCGCTTGAATCCCTTGCATTTTTTACGCGGCAGGCATACAATAAGGACTTGCGCGAAGGCGCAAAACGCATGAAAGGAAGATGAAACATGCAGGTATTCGTATTCGTGCTGAACCGGACGGAGCATCTGGAGCACTTATTGCAGGAGTTTTCCGATCAGGGACTGCGGGGAGCCACCGTGCTGGACAGCAAGGGCATGGCCCGCATTCTGCACACCGAGGATGAAATGCCCATCTTCTACGGTCTGCGCGCCATCATGGAGCCGGAACACCGCAGCAGCAAAACCATCTTCATGGTGCTGCCCGATGAACAGGTGGACAAGGCGCGCCGGATCGTCAATCAGGTGACGGGCGGACTGGACGTGCCCGACAGCGGCATCATGTTCGCCATGCCGCTCACTATGGTGGAAGGACTGGAAAAGAAGAAATGAACACTTTGCTGCTTGTCGGCATTACGATGATGGCGGGCCTGATCATGAGCCGCGCCGCGAAGCTTGTCAAATTACCCAACGTGACCGCCTTCCTCGTGGCGGGCCTGATCATCGGCCCCTGCGTGGCGGGCATCATCTCCCGCGAACAGGCGGAGTCCATGGGCATCATTTCCGAAGCCGCCCTGGGCTTCATCGCCTATTCCATCGGCGGGGAATTCAAGCTGAGCTACCTGAAAAAGATCGGCAAAGCGCCGTTGACCATCACCTTCTTCCAAGGAATGATGACCGCTGTGTGCGTGGACGTGGGCCTGATCCTCTTTGGTGTGGACGTGCCCCTGGCCCTGCTGCTGGGCGCTATCGCCCTGGCTACTGCTCCCGCCGCCACGCTGATGGTGGTGCGGCAGTACAAGGCCAACGGCCCCGTCACCCAGATGCTGCTGCCCGTGGTCGCCATGGACGACGCCCTGGGCCTGATGGTGTTCAGCATTTCCGCCTCCGTGGCCCAGGCCATGCTGGGCGGGGCCATCACCGTGTCCAGCATGATCCTGAGCCCGCTGATCGAAATCGTGGGCAGCTTCGCCCTGGGCGCGGCCCTGGGCTGGTTGCTGGCCTTTGGGGCCCGGTTCTTTGCCAGCCGCGGGAACAAATTGGCGCTCTCCATTGCCCTGGTGCTGGCGGGCGTTGGGCTGTGCGACATCCTGAACCTGAGCTCCCTGCTGGTGTGCATGATGATCGGCGCGATGATGGTGAACCTGAGCCAGCAGCGGGAGGTGCTCATGGAGCAGTGCGACCGGTTCACGCCGCCGCTGTTCCTGCTGTTCTTTGTTTTGTCCGGCGCGGACCTGGATCTGTCCGTGCTGCCCAGCGTAGGCCTGATCGGCATTGCGTACCTGCTGCTGCGCTGCATCGGCAAGTGGGGCGGCACGTATCTGGGCGCTGTCTGCGTGAAAGCGGACAAGCACATCCGCCACTACCTGGGCCTGACCCTGCTGCCCCAGGCCGGTGTCGCCATCGGTATGGCCGCGCTGGTGTCCGCCCGCTTCCCCACCCTGGCCGCTCAGGTGAACACCATCGTGCTGGCCGGTGTGCTGGTGTTCGAGCTCATCGGCCCGGTCATCACCAAGATCGCCCTCACCAAAGCCGGGGAAATTCCCGCGGCGAAGTAATACTGTTGCCGTTCCTGCGAAAACGCAATAAAAAAACCGGCACTGTCGTGAAGACAGCGCCGGTTTTTGCTGCAATCCTTATGCTTTCTTGCCCTTCTTCTTGCCGTACATATCCCAGAGCAGCAGGCCCAGAGCGACCACGCTCAGGCCCAGCAGCGTCCACTGGCTGATGTTCAGGGCCATCTGCCACCAGGGGGTGATGGTGACCACCTTGGTGTATTCGCTGATGCCATCCATGCCGCGGGAGTGCAGCACGGTGTACATCACGCGCTTGGTGGATTCCCGCATGGCCTGGGCTACGGCGGCGTTGGGGTTGGAGCCCTTGGGGCCGTAGGGGGTCAGGCTGGCCAGGTCCAGCTCGCCGTCGGGAATGTCGTTGCCCGCCACGATCTCATGCACGGGCACCATGTAGGAGGAATCGTACATGTCGCTGACCGCAAAGCCCTTCATGCCCGCTTCGCCGCGCAGCCAGTCGATCAGCAGGGCGGAGTAAGCGCCGCACCAGTTCACGCCCAGGCGGTTGTAACCGGTCATGACGCAGGCCGCGTCGGCGTTGATGATGGGCAGCTCGAAGGCGCGCAGGTAGATTTCGCGCAAAGCCTGCTCCGTCACCCAGGTGCCGATACCGGCGCGGTTGTTTTCCTGGTCGTTCATGACGAAGTGCTTGTTGTAGACGTACACGCCCTTGCTCTGGATGCCCTTGGTTTCGGCGGTATCGATCAGGCCGGTCAGCATGCCGTCCTCGGAGTAATACTCGAACACACGGCCCGCGTAGGGAGAACGATGGATGTTCAGGCCGGTGCCGTACAGGCCCGCGTAGCCCGCCCACATGGCGTCCTCACCGATCAGCTCGCCTACTTCCTCAGCCAGCTTGTCGTTGAAGGTAGCGGCGATGATGCCGTTGCAGGGATAGCAGGTGCCCTTCAGTTCCTTGTTCGGGTCGTCGTTCACAGTGGCGTAACCGTTGCCGCCGATGGAATACTTCTGGGTCACGCCGGAGGGGCCGTTGTGGTCGATGGTGGCAGGCTTGCCGACCGAGGTGACGCCCGCGGTTTCGCGCAGGCCGGTCAGGGTGACGGAAGCCATTTCCTCATAGGTCAGCTGGTCCATGAATTCGTCCCACTTAGGATCGTTATAATCGTAATCCATCATGTTGACCAGCTGCAGGTTGGCGTTCTTGCCCATGGTGGGGAAGGAAACGCCGGAAGCGTCGGGCAGGTCGGCGTCGTCCAGCACAACGCCCTTCGCCATTTCATCGGTCATGGTCAGCTTCACGGCGCCGGGGGTAACGGTGCCTTCCCAGTTGGCGCGGGAATAGTACACGATTTCGTTGCCGCCCTTGCCGGAATAGCGGTTCATATCCGTGTCGGCGAACAGGGCCTTCACGTCCGCGCCGGTGCCGTAGGCTTTTGCATAGGTGTCCTTGTCAAAGGCCTGGTCGAAGGTATAGGTCAGGGACGCGTCGCCCGTGCCGGTCAGGCCTTCGGTGAAGCCCTTGGCAGCCAGGATGTTGTTGGCGGCCTGGTGGGCGTTTTCGGCGGCGGTGAGGTAATACGCGCCTTCATCCAGGATGAACACGCCGGTGCCGAAGGCGTCATAGGAGGTCAGATAGTATTCGGGCACGGAAACGGTGACGGTTTCGCTTTCGCCGGGGTTCAGCAGCTTGGTCTTGCCATAGCCCACCAATTCCACGGCGGCCTTTTCGATCTGGTTCTGCTTGTCGTATTCGGTATAAGGCTTCTGGGCGTAGACCTGCACGGTCTTCTTGCCCGCGGCGTCACCAGTGTTGGTCACGTTCACGGTCAGGGTGTAGGCCGTTTTCTGACCTTCGCCGCTCTTTTCCACCTTCATATCGGAGAAAGCGAAGGAGGAATAGCTCAGGCCGTAGCCGAAGGGGAAGGAAACTACGCTGCTGTAATTGAAGTTCCCCGCGTTGGGGGCACCCATCACCACGTCTTCATACCGGGTCTCGGTGTACTTGTAGCCCACGTAGATGCCTTCCTGATACACCACGTACTTGCCGTAGGCGGACAGAGCCTTGAAGTTGTACTTATCAGCGTCGGCATAAGTGTAGGAGCCGAAGTTGTTCATCACGGGGTCCAGCTGGTTGTCCATCCACCAGGTATCAGGCAGGGAGCCGGAGGGGTTCACCGCGCCGGAGAGCACGTCGCCCACGGCGTACAGGCCGGTCTGGCCCACGGAGCCCACCCACAGGGCGGCGTCCACGCCATAGTCCTCTTCAAACAGGAAGGCGGTGCCGATGGGGTTCGCGCTGTTGATGATGACGGTGATGGAGCGGATGGCTCCGTCGTCCTTCAATTCTTTCAGCCCTTCCAGGATGGAGCGCTCGTCCTCGTTGAGGGTCAGGTAATCCTTGACGCCATTGTCCAGCTCCAGAGCGTCTTCCTTTTCGGCGGTCACGTCGTCGCCTTCGCCGCCCACGCGGCCCACCACGTAGATCACGTCTTCGCCCTGGCCCAGGGTGTCATCGTGGTTTTTGCTGACCTTCTTCCAGCGCACTTCGCCGATTTCATAGGTGTTGCGCTTGGCTTCGTTTTCCACATAATAATCCAGCAGGGGCTTGTCCACCACCGTGTAGCCCGCGCCTGTCAGCACGTCGTAATAGTTCGGCGCGCCGTCCGCGTCCACAGCGCCGGAACCGGTGCCGCCGTAGACGGGGTCCATCACCGTAACGCCCACCAGGCTTACCTTGCTGCCAGCGGCCAGGGGCAGGGTGTTGTTGTCATTCTTTAACAGAACAATACCTTCGCCTTCCACTTCGCGCACCTTGGCTTCGCCCGCGGCTTTCAGCTCGGCGATGGTGGAAAATTTGCTGTCAAAATACCGGGCATACCCCTCTTCCTGCCCGGCCGGCAGGGTGGAGACCGTCTTGCTGGTTTTGGTGCCCAGGAACTGGTTGATCTGGCCCGCGTTTTCCCCGGCGATGATATTGCCCGTGAACACCACGGCGAACAGCGCGCTGGTCACGTTCAGGAACAGCTTTTTCAATGTTCTCTTGGTTGAAGGTTTCATGGAGGAAATCTCCTTTCTTCTTAACTCTTTCAGCTACTGCGAATCCGGATATCTGGCGATGGATTCACCCTGGGGAAGTATGAAGGGGTCGCAACCCCTTCATCAACAATCCGCAGGCGGCGGCGTGTACGCCGCCGAGGAGCGGCTGAAAGCCGCTACCTATATCAATTTCCGGCCGTAAAATGAGCGTTTCCATAGGAAATGCCATTTTACAGGAAATTGATGCCTCGAATGAAAGACTGGCTTTGCCAGACTTTCATTCGCCATTCAGCGGCAGCTGAATGGAACAGAATGCGGAACAAAAGCCATGCGGGGTTTTTGTTCGCGCCTTCCGACGGGCGGGCGGCTGATGCTTCCAGGCCGCGGGCCCTGTCTGAAAAGGCTGTTATCTGAACATATTTTATAGGAAAAGTACGGGAAAGTAAAGAAAACCGCCCTGTCGCGCATTTCGGAAAAGGACCCGTGAGTATCCCGTTTGACTGTTTGCGCTCCGTCATCGGGCGTTTGTCTTTTCCTTTGTCGTGAATGGAAGGAAATCTGCCGTGAACGACCGGATCACAGGTTTGGGAAACGGATGCGCGCGGGAATAAGGATTGCGGTCATGTGGTTTTTATGTCATAATAGAACCAACATGGGAGGGCACCCAGGTTCTTTCCGGCGCGGCATGCGGGCCATAACCGGATGGATGCTTCATTGCCTTTTAAGTTCCAAGTTATAAGTTCCAAGTTCCAAGCGGAAAAGAGCGGAAGAACCATTTGTTCCCGCGCTTCCATCCATATGAGCTTTGAACTTAGAACATAGAACTTTGAACTGATTCGTTAGAATGAAAAATTTGAAAGGAGCCTTTTCCATGAGTCAAGCATCCTCGAAGAAAAGCTTCGGATTCTATATCGTGCTGCTGGCCGCCGTGCTGGCTTTGGCGGCGGGCGTTTATTTCCTGGTCATCCACGGCACCTTCGGCCTGGACAGCACCCACAACGGCGACTGCTACGATCCCATCATCACCGCCCTGCTCATCGGCGGCGCGGCGGTGGCCGTGATCCTCTCCCTCGTCAAGAAATACGGCCTGGCCTCCGCCGTCACGGCGATTGCCCCCGGCGTGGCTCTGTGCCTGTTCGTTCATAAGTGCTACTGGTATGTGGTGGACGTGTTCATCGGCATCGACGAAAAGCACGGCTTTGATCCCCGGTTCATGATCTTTACCGGCCTGACCGCCGCGGCGTTCGTGATCGGCGAAGTGGCGATTTACCTAAAGAAAACCAAAGCGTAATCAACCAAAAAACCCGGAAAGGACGATGAATTACCATGGCAAACGCAATTGTCGGCCAGAGCGGCGGTCCCACTTCCGTCATCAACTCCAGCCTGGCGGGCGTGTTCCAGGCCTGCCAGCACCGCGGCGCGGAGCACGTGTACGGCATGCTGCACGGCATCCAAGGCCTGCTGAATGAACGGGTCTGCGACCTGACGCAGCGCCTGAGCTCCAACATCGACATCGAACTGCTCAAGCGCACGCCCTCCTCCTTCCTGGGCTCCTGCCGCTACAAGCTGCCCGCGCCGGAGGAGGACGAGGCGGTGTTTGAAAAGCTGTTCGCCATTCTGAAGAAGCTGGATATCCAGTGGTTCTTCTACATCGGCGGCAATGACAGCATGGACACCATCAACAAGCTGGCCCGGTACGGAAAAACGATCGGCAGCAGCATCCGGTTCATGGGCGTGCCCAAGACCATCGACAATGACCTGATGCTCACCGACCATACCCCCGGCTATGGCTCCGCCGCCAAATACATCGGCGTGGTGATGAAGGAAATCATCCGCGACGCCACGGTGTACGGCACCAACTACGTGACCATCGTGGAGGTCATGGGCCGCAACGCGGGCTGGCTCACCGCCGCCGCCGCGCTGGCCCGGGGCGACGACTGCGAAGGCGTCGACCTCATCTGCCTGCCGGAGCTGCCCTTCCACACCGACCGCTTCCTGGCCAAGGTGGAGCGGATGCAGAAGGAACGGGAGAGCGTGGTCATCGCGGTGTCCGAGGGCGTGAAGCTGCCCGACGGCCGGTTTGTCTGCGAGCTAAGCGACGACGCCCGCAGCGTGGACGCTTTCGGCCACATCAACCTGACCGGCACCGCGCGCTACCTTTCCAACCTGGTGGCCCGCAACCTGCCCACCAAAACCCGCGCGGTGGAACTGAGCATCCTCCAGCGCTGCGGCGCGCATCTGGCCTCCCGCACGGATATTACCGAAGCCTTCCAGGTAGGCGGCGCGGCGGCGAAGGCGGCCTTTGAGGGCATCACCGCCAAGATGGTGGCCTTAAAGCGGCTATCCAACGACCCCTATCAGTGCACCACCGAGCTGGTGGACATTGACCAGGTGGCCAACTTTGAAAAGAAAGTGCCGCTGGAATGGATCAACGAAGCCCGCACCGACATGCTGCCCGACTTCCTGAATTACGCCCGGCCCCTCATCCAGGCCGAGCTGACGCCCATCTACATCAACGGGCTCACCCAGCATATCGTGGAAGAATAACAGAGGGGGAAACTGCCATGAGAAGGAGTGAAACCCTGAACCGGGGCTGGCTCTTCATCGGCCCCGATAAAAAGGAAATCGCCGTGGACGTGCCCCATACCTGGAACGCGGTGGACGGCCAGGACGGCGGCAACGACTATTGGCGCGGCAGCTGCGTCTATACCAAAACCTTTGACGCTCCGGCCTACGACCCGGAAACCGAATGCGTTTACCTGGAATTCCGCGGGGTGAACGCCACCGCGGATGTGGCGCTGAACGGCGAAAAGTGCATCCACCACGACGGCGGCTATTCCACCTTCCGCAAGGACGTGACCGGCCTGCTGAAAGGAAAGGACAACACCTTGGTGGTCATCGCCGACAACAGCGTGAACGACCGGGTCTATCCCCAGAAGGCGGACTTCACCTTCTACGGCGGCATTTACCGGGACGTGTATTTGATCGTGGTGAACAAAAACCACTTCGATATGGATCACTTCTCCGGCCCCGGCATCCAGATCACCGCCAAGCCCGCCGAGGGCTACAAGCGGGGCGATGTGGAAATCAAGACCTGGACCAACTGCGAAGAAGGCATGGTTTCCGTCCGCATCCTGGACGCGGAGGGAAAACAGGTGGCCGAGGGGAAGGGCACGGAGCTGCATCTGGACATTCCCGACGTGCATCTGTGGAACGGCCTGGAAAGCCCGTACCTGTACACCGCCGTCGCTACACTGACCGTGGACGGCAAGGCGGTGGACGAAATCACCAGCCGCTTTGGCGTGCGGGATTTCCACTATCATCCCAAGACCGGCTTTTACCTGAACGGCAAAAGCTATCCCCTGCGCGGCGTTTCCCGCCATCAGGACCGCAGGGGCGTGGGCAATGCGCTGACCAAGGACATGCACAGGGAGGATATGGACCTCATCTGCGAGGTGGGGGCCAACACCATCCGCCTGGCCCACTACCAGCACGATCAGTATTTCTACGACCTGTGCGACGAGCGGGGCATGGTGGTGTGGGCGGAAATCCCCTACATTTCCGAGCATATGCCGGGCGGCCGGGAAAACACCATCAGCCAGATGAAGGAACTGATCATCCAGAACTACAACCATCCCTCCATCGTGTGCTGGGGTGTTTCCAACGAAATCACCATTTCCACCAAGGACAAGCAGGACATGCTGGATAACCACCACGTTCTGAACGACCTGGTGCACGACATGGACAAGACCCGCTTCACCACCCTGGCCTGCTACGCCATGTGCGGCCCCTTCAACAAGGTGGCCCATATCACCGACGTGGTATCCTGGAACCTGTACCTGGGCTGGTACGTGCCGGGCCTGTGGCTGAACGACGTGTGGATGCGCTTCTTCCATCTGGTGTATCCGGGCCGCTGCCTGGGCTATTCCGAGTACGGCTGCGAGGGCATGCCCAACCTGCATTCCAGCCACCCCCATCGCGGCGACCACACCGAGGAATACCAGGCCATCTACCACGAATATCTGCTCAAGTGCTTTGAGCGCAATCCCTACATGTGGGCCACCCATGTGTGGAACATGTTCGACTTTGCCGCCGACGCCCGCAACCAGGGCGGAGAACCCGGCATGAACCACAAGGGCCTGATGACCTTTGACCGCAAGACGAAGAAGGACAGCTTCTACCTGTACAAGGCCTATTGGAGCCAGGAGCCCTTCGTGCATATCTGTTCCAAGCGCTACGCCGACCGCACCGAAAAGGAAATCACCGTGAAGGTGTACTCCAACCAGAACGAAGTGACCCTGTTCGTGAACGGCCAGCAGAAGGAAACCAAGTACGGAAGCAAGGTGTTTACCTTCATCGTGCCCCTTAACGACGTGACCAAGGTGCGCGTCGCCAGCGGCGAATGCGGCGACGAAGCGTCCTTCCGGCATGTGAACACGCCCAACCCCGCCTACAGTCTGAAGGACTCCGGGGATAAGGGCGCGAACTGGACGAAATAACCCCTCAGTCACCTTCGGTGACAGCTCCCCTGATAGGGGAGCCAGTAAAGAAGCCTTTTTTGCCTCTCCTGATAGAGAAGCTGGGCGCATCTGCCCATGCCTCCCCTATCAAGGGAGGTGGCGCATAGCGCCGGAGAGGTTTCACACATTATCTCTATGAAGGAGGCCGTCTCCATGGCGAAAGAACCCGCCGCCGCCCCGGCCGGGGTGAACCGCGCGAAACTGTATCAGCTGGCGCTGTTTCCGATGAACAACGGTGCCACCAACGTATACTTTGTACTGATCCTTTCCTATGTGGCCCAGTTTGGTTCCAGCGTGCTGCAATTGGGCATGTTCGCTTCCCTGATGGTCACGTTCATGCGCGTCTTTGACGCCATCACCGACCCCATCATCGGCGCGCTCATGGACCGCACCAGCACCAAAATCGGCAAGTTCCGTCCCTTCATGATCATCGGCAGCGTCATCATGGCGGTCAGCGTGATCTGCCTGTACTGCCTGACGCCCCTGATTCCCGAATCCATGATGTGGCTGCGCTATGTGGCGTTCGTGGTCATTTACGCGGTCTGGGTCATCGGCTACACCTTCCAGACCTCCGTCACCCGCGCGGGCCAGACGGTGCTGACCAACGACCCCAACCAGCGCCCCATGTTCACCATCTTCAACACCATCGGCTCCATGCTGGGCATGGGCGTGATGCAGTTTCTGATCCCCATGATCAAGAACAACTACAACATCCTGGACGAAGCGGGCAAGGTCATCACCTCCGGCTACGCCCGGCCTGAACTGTACCGCATCATCACCCCCATCGGCATCGCGGTGTCCGTGGGGCTGACCATCCTGGCCATCATCGGCATCGCCGAAAAAGACCGGCCCGAGTTCTACGGCCTGGGCGGCGGCGCGCAGGAAAAGGTCAAGGTGTCCGAATATGTGGAAATCATCAAGCACAACAAACCCATGCAGCGCCTGATGGTGGCTGGCGCGGGCTGTAAGCTGGCACTGGCCATCGCCACCAACACCACCGTGCTGCTGGCCCTCTACGGCATCATGATGGGCAACTACGACAGCCTGTACCTGCCCATGATGATCCTGGGCTACGTGTTCGCCGTGCCCTTCTTCCTGCTCTCCGTGCGCACCAGCCAGAAGCTGGGCCAGAAAGCGTCCCTCACCCGCTATGTGGCCGTGGCGCTCATTTGCTACGTGGGCGTGCTGGCGCTGCTGATTCTGTCCAACAACCAGAACCCGGCCATGATGCTGTCCTTCCCCTTCAACGGCGGCGGGGCCATCAACCTGTACACCATCCTGTTTATCCTCTTCTTCGGCATCGGTTACGGCGCGTACTATGCCACCGCCGATATGCCCATCCCCATGGTGGCCGACTGCTCGGACTATGAAACCTACCGCTCCGGCAAGTACATCCCCGGCATCATGGGCACCTTGTTCTCGTTGGTTGACAAGCTGGTCAGCTCCCTGGCCCAGACCCTGGTGGCGTTCATCTTCCTGATCTTCGCGGGTCTCTCTGAACTGCCCACCGACGCCACGCCCTTCTCCGCCGGCATCAAGGTGGCCGTGATCGTGATGTTCTGCGTCATTCCCATGCTGGCCTGGCTGGCGACCCTGTGGGCCATGCACGGCTACAGCCTCACCGGCGCGAAGATGAAGGAAATCCAGGCCGTCAACGCCGCCCGCAAGGAAGGCATCGCCCAAGGCATGACCGTGGATGAGGCCATGGAAAAGTGGCCGAGCAAAGAGTAATTGTTTAGTTCAAAGTTCAAAGTTCTAAGTTCTAAGCGATATTGTTGTTCAGCATCTTGCAGCTTAGAACTTGGAACTTAGAACTTAGAACTGTGAATGAAAGGAGCGATTCCCTATGACTCTTCCTCTGAATGTAGATTTTACCGGTAAGGTCGTTGTGGTGACCGGCGCGGGCGGCGTGCTGTGCGGCGATATGGCCCGGGCTTATGCCCAGGCGGGCGCGAAAGTGGCGGCGCTGGACCTGAATGAAGAAGCCGTCAAGAAACTGGCGGAAGACCTGCAGGCGCAGGGCTACTGCTGCATTGGTTACAAGGCCAACGTGCTGGACCCCGTGGCGCTGGAAGAAGTGCACCAGCAGGTGCTGAAGGACCTGGGCCCCTGCGACATCCTGGTGAACGGCGCGGGTGGCAACAATCCCCGGGCCACCACCGACAACGAATACCAGCATGAAGCCAAGGAAGGCCAGAAGACCTTCTTCGATCTGGACGTGTCCGGCGTGGACTTCGTGTTCAAGCTCAACTTCCAGGGCACCCTGCTGCCTACCCAGGTGTTCGTCAAGGACATGGTGGAACGCAAGAAAGGCAACATCCTGAACATTTCCTCCATGAACGCTTATATCCCGCTGACCAAGATTCCCGCCTATTCCGGCGCAAAGGCCGCCATCAGCAACTTCACCCAATGGCTGGCCACCCACTTCGCCGGCAGCGGCATCCGCGCCAACGCCATCGCCCCCGGCTTCCTGGTCAGCAACCAGAACCGCGCCCTGCTCTTCAACGCCGACGGCACCCCCACCGCGCGCTCCGAGAAAATCCTGAAGGGCACCCCCATGGGTCGCTTCGTGGACAGCGAAGAGCTGCTGGGCGGCGTCTTCTTCCTCACCGACGACAAGGCTGCCTCCGCCATCACCGGCGTGGTGCTGCCCATCGACTGCGGCTTCGCGGCTTACTCCGGAGTGTAACGCTGCTTCGCAGCGCGAGGAAAGAGGATAGAATCCTCTTTCCTTGATCCGGTTTTTCCTGTCGCTGCGCTCCCGGGCGGAAAAACCGCAAGGTAGGAAAATTTCATCCGGTCATCTGCGTTCCCTCCTGAAATTTTCCGTCCTCGCGGCGTACACGCCGCCGCTGCGGATTTCAAACCAGCTTGGGAGTGCGATGTAAATTTTTCCTGATTCTCTTACACTCCTATTTTGTTTATGATATAATCATCATAAAGAATAATATGAAGAAAGGAAGTAACCCATATGAAAAAGTTCCTGTCCCTGCTCCTGGCCGCCATGACGCTCGTGTCCTGCGCGGCGCTGGCTGAAAACATTCTGGACGCCGACCCCGAAAAGGTCATGACCTTTGACCGCAAGGTGCCCGTCACCGATTGGGAAGGCGAATGGGTGCTGGTCGCCGCGTACATCGGCGAAGACTATGCCGACGAAAACGACATCAAAACCACCGGTCTCATCGCCGTGCCCGAAAAAGCCATCACCATGACCGTGAAGGCCGTTCTGGACGGCAGCGCCACCGGCTCCGACGCGGGCGTGATGGTGGACCAGGCCGCTTATATCCATACCCATGTGTACGACATCGAAGCCACCGTGCAGTTCGACGCTTCCATCACCGAAGACACCGCTTCCCTCAAGCTGCCCTGGGACGGCTGGGACTGGACCAAGGACGAAGAATGGACCGGCTGGACCGAAGGCTCCAGCTACACTTCCAAGGGCGTTGGCAAGCTGAGCAAGGTTTCCGCTGAGGACAAGAGCCTGTTCTTCTGCAAGGTCACCGGCGTGGAAAGCGAAGAAATCGCCGATGAAAACATGAAGTACATGGGCATGAACGAAGACGGCCAGCTGATCGTTTGCTACAGCGACGACAACATGGTCAAGAAGGACGGCGACGTGGGCTTCGCTTACATCTTCGTGAAGGCTGAATAATCCATAAAACAACCCGCGCCTGCTCCATGCTATGGGGCGGGCGCGCAGCGTGTCGAAAAAATGTTTTCGACACGCTGCGAATGAAAGGCCGGTAAATCGTCAAAGCGCTCATTTTTCGGGCAGAAATTGATATAGGAAGCAACATACTGTTGCTCCTCGGCGACGTACACGCCGCCGCCTGCGGATTACAATCGAAGGGCTGCGGCCCTTCGATGCATCCCGGAGCCTTTATCGACAGTCAGCGCGCCTGCTCCATGATATGGGGGCAGGCGCGGTTTTATCGGCTGTCTTTCTTCTGTACCGCGCTTGACAGGGAGAAACGATTTGACTATCATGAATTGGAAAACACAGCATCCAAAGGAGGCTTTGATCATGAGCGATTACCGCATCGAAACGAAGTGCGTCCAGGGCGGCTACACCCCGGGCAACGGCGAGCCGCGCCAGATTCCCATCGTCCAGTCCACCACTTTTAAATATGACACGGGCGAGGACATGGGCAAGCTGTTTGACCTGGAAGCCAGCGGATATTTTTACACCCGTCTGCAAAACCCCACCAACGATTATGTGGCCGCGAAAATCGCGGCGCTGGAGGGCGGCACGGCGGCGATGCTCACCTCCTCCGGCCAGGCGGCGAACTTCTTCGCCATGTTCAACTTGGCTTCCTGCGGCGACCATATGGTGGCTTCCTCCAGTATTTACGGCGGCACCTTCAACCTGATCAGCGTGACCATGGCGAAGATGGGCATCGAAACCACCTTCGTTTCCCCGGACTGCACCGACGAGGAGCTGAACGCCGCGTTCCGGCCGAATACGAAGCTGGTGTTCGGCGAAACCATCGCCAATCCCGCCCTGACGGTGCTGGACATTGAGCAGTTCGCCAAAGCCGCCCACGCCCACGGCGTGCCGCTGATCATCGACAATACCTTCGCCACCCCCGTGAACTGCCGCCCCTTTGAATGGGGCGCGGACATTGTGACCCACTCCACCACCAAGTACATGGACGGCCACGGCGTTGGCGTGGGCGGCGCGATTGTGGACAGCGGGAAATTCGACTGGATGGCCCATGCGGACAAGTTCCCCGGTTTGTGCACGCCGGACGAGAGCTATCACGGCATCACCTACGCCGAGAAGTTCGGCATGGCCGGGGCCTTTATTACGAAATGCACCGCCCAGCTGATGCGGGACTTTGGCTCCATCCAGTCGCCCCAGAATGCTTTCTACCTGAATCTGGGCCTGGAAAGCCTGCACGTGCGCATGGCGCGGCACTGCGAAAACGGCCAGGCTGTGGCGGAATTTTTGCAGCAGCATCCCAAGGTCAGTCACGTCAGCTACTGCGGCCTGCCGGGGGACAAGTATCACGAACGGGCGAAGAAGTATCTGCCCAACGGCTCCTGCGGCGTGGTGAGCTTTGAGCTGAAAGGCGGGCGGGAAGCGGCTTCCGTGTTCATGAACAGCCTGCGCCTGGCCGCCATCGAAACCCACGTGGCCGACGCCCGCACCTGCTGCCTGAATCCCGCTTCCACCACCCACCGCCAGATGACCGACGAGCAGCTGAAAGCTGCGGGCGTGCCCGCCGGGCTGGTGCGCATGAGCTGCGGCCTGGAAAGCGCGGACGACCTGATCGCCGATATCGCCCAGGCGCTGGAAAAAGTATAACAGGCATCCTGGAAAGCAGGTCTGCCCTGAGGAACCCGCATCCGACGCTGTCGGATCGCGGGTCTTTTTGTCCCGGGATAAAGAAGAAATCAGCAGGAAAATATTACAGAAGGAATTTAAATGTGGATTTTTTCTTCTAAATTCGAGAACAGTTCTTAATAATTTTAAGTTTTTTCGTAATATTTTCTTTATAAATACTTGACATTTTTGAAAAAATTATGTAAGATGTCATACGGAGGCATGGACTGAAATGGAAGCAAGTTTTTTCTGCTAAGGAGAGAGAGTTTATGAAAAGAGTAATTGCGCTGGTCCTGATGCTGGGGCTGCTATGCTCTTTGACGCCCGCGTTGGCTTTTTATGTGCCAAAGCATATAGATGAATATAATGGGTTGCCTTCTTTGCCCCGCCTGAGCGATTTTGCCGCCATGCGCACCCGGCAGGTGGAAGAGATTGTCACCATCTATCTGGACAAGCCTGTGGAGAACCTGCGCGCGAACTGGCTGGAGTACAACAACGAGCACGAGGAAGAGCTGGAAGTCAATGACGAGCTGATCGCGTTCCTGGATACCACCGGCCATAAGTACCAAGTCGGCGCCCACTGGACAAATGCCTACGCCACCGAGACGTATGTCGAAAACACGCTGACAAACGAGCAGAAGGCCGCAGGCGAAGAGAAACGGTATCAGACCATGCTGCGGGATTCCGACGCCAAGGAAGGCAAGGAAGTCGGCGATGAGATGGCGCAGCGCGATTCCATGCGCGAAGTGAATTCTAAGACCAAGGCGTCCACCGGCGCCGCGCTCGACAAGAATGATTCCTATCAGACCGAATTGAAGGGCTATCTGTACAACGACCAGCCGGCAAAATTTGAAAAGCATGAGATTCCCTTCACCTACAATCCGAATTCCGTCGCCACCAGCAACGCGCAGATCGAAGCCACCATCAACGCCTTCAAGCAGATTGCGACTCAGGAAGCAAAGACCGCTTCCGACGCGCTGGGGCAGAATCATTACGACCAGTATGGAAGCCGCGCGGATCTGCAGAACTACTACTGCGTCAAGGTGGAAGCCCCCTTCTATGCCGTGGTCAAAACGCTGGATGACGGAAAGTTCTGCATCCTGTCCCGCTACAAGTACGATACCGATGTAAAGAACATCACCGTTCCTTCCGGCTTTAAGCTCTACCGCGTGAACGGCTATGTGACGGCCTGGCATCCCACTTACGCCGCCTCCGACGGCACCTCCGACGGCCGCTACACCGTGGCGTACCTGTCCGACCAGATCATCGATGATGGAACCTGGACCGTGGCCTACGGCCGCAACGGCAAGATCCAGTGGTTCTACCTGACGATGTACGATACCGAATTCTTCGGAGAAGATATGGGCATCGCTATCATCAAGTTCGAGCCCTGCAACACCGGCTGGTTCATCCGCGAAATCACCGAAACCTACGAGGATGGCTCCTACATCAGCGCGTTCTATAACCGCACCGGGAATGGGAAGCTTTCCTATTATCGAGCCAGCGAGTATTTCCAGCAATGATGGATGGTTTCTCTTCTCCCCTGCCCGGCTGTGGGCAGGGGAGAATTTGATTGCAAAATAATTACATTTTTAATCGTAATAGATACATTTTTGAAATATTTTCTTAATTTGTGCTTGACATTCGTAACAATTAACTATATAATGTGGATGTGGAAAAAATGTGATTGAAAGAGTGACAGCGAACGCAAACATTTTTTCCCCTTCAATCTGGCATATACAGCTTTTTCGTATTTGCTTTTGTACGATCAGAAAGACTGTTTACCACAAAAAAGGAGATGCACATATGAAAAGAGCGATTGTGGTATTGTTGGCGCTTGCGCTGATCTCCTCTGTTGCTGTTGCTTTTGCCGGTTCGATCGGGGTAGAGGATATGGTTTCCCAGAGCAATATTTCCGATTTTCCCGATCTGAGCATGTTTGCGGTGCTGCGCGCGTCCGTACCGGATGAATTCGGCCGCGTCACCGTTTCCCTCAGCGAGCCCGTGGACAGGCTGTGGGCCAACTGGATGGGAAAAGGGGAAAAACCGGAGGAATTGTTTCTGGATGATCATCTGACGACCAGGCTGTACACCAAGGGCCATCCGTATCAGGTTGGCGCGATGCCGCCCGCCAACGCGGGCCTGTACAAGACCGAAACCTCCGATCGGTATGTCATTGAGTTCGGCGCGCTGGATTCCCAGATCAACTGGCGTACCATTCAGGCCAGAACCGAGGGAGATCATAGCGACTATGTCGAAGTCGTAGCACCCCACTGGATTCTGTACCGCATTTCCGATGAAGTGGTTTTCAACGAGTACAGCGACAAGCTCAATTGCGCCGATATCGATGTGCCTGCCGGGTTCAGGCTGCAAAAGGTGGACGGCTATGCCGTTACCTGGCGATATGGCTCCAATGGCTCCGACGGCTCGCCAAACCTGGCCTACATCACTTTGCAGAAAGGTTATATCGTCATTTACAGCCGCAGCGGCAGGATTCAGTATGTCACGAGCTATTCTCCGGATTTGAAGGTGTTTGGCGTGGACGTCGGCTCCTCCTCGGCGGAAAACGATCCGACCCAGGTGCTGTCCTACTACGACGTGCCCGCGAAGATTTCCGAATATAAAGACTTGCCCCCCATGCCTTCCATCTTCTCCTTCGCGGTGCTGTCGCCGGTCAGCTCCGGGGACGGAAAATCCATCACGGTGTTCCTGGATAAGCCGGTGGATCGAATCTGGGCCAACTGGATGGGCAAGGGCGAGCAGCCGGAGGAGCTGAAGCTGGATGACCATTTGAGAGCCACCTTCTCCACGGATAATCACAAGTATCAGGTGGGCACCAAATGGGTGGGAAATTACAAATATGATGAAAAGGGCCCCCGGCAGGAAATTGTGTGGGGCGCGTATCCCTCCTATATCAGCTGGGCCACCAACCGGGTCAAGCTTCTGAACGGCTCCGATGTCCCCGTGCGCGTGGTGCTGCCGCATTGGGAATTGCAGGATATTATCACCGGAAACGTGATCATGGAATACAGCGATAAGCTGAACTGCACGGACATTCATGTGCCCGAGGGCTATAAGCTGGTGAAAAAAACGGGCTACGCGGTGGCGTACAGCCTGGAAGGCGCGGGCTCGGACGGCTCGCCGAACCTGGCGTATATCACCGAGCAAAACGGATTTATCGTGATTTATAACCGCGCCGGAAAAATTGTGAGCGTAATCAAGCAGATTCCGCAAAGCCATCTTTTCAGCACGCGCACAGGCACCGCGACGGTGCGGTATCAGCTGAGCGAATTCGGCAAATGGTACGTCAGCGACGTGACCGAGGTCTATCCCAATAACCGCTCCATTACCGCCGTTTACAGCCGCTATGGCAACGGCAAGCTGGTGGATTGCCAGGTGTCCGACTTCTAATACTGTTATGTAGTGCCCATTTGTCAAGAGGGAAAATGAGCAGACAATAAAAGAGCCAGGAGAGGTTCACGGCAATGACCAGTCTGTTAT
>CADCJO010000023.1 GCA_902801765.1 uncultured Eubacteriales bacterium | reverse complement strand
GGTCCAGGAGATTTCATCTCCTGGTTCAGGGGTACAGGGGGCTGAACAAGCCCCCTGCCTCGTCTTTGTTTTTCACCCTTCACAACATGACTGTTAGAACGCGAATAGTATTAAAGCATTAATGCCGTGAGAGGAGGCGAAGCGGATGAAAAAGCGCGCTGGCCGGGTCATTTTCCTGGCGCTATTTCTGCCCGCGCTGCTTTCGGCGTTCGCTTTTGCGCTTCCTTCTCAGTATGGAAATACCTATCTCGCCGCGCTGAACGACAAAACGGCGACCCTGGAGAAAACATCTTCCCCAAAAATTGTCATCATCGGCGGCAGCGGCGCGGCGTTTGACGTGGACTGCGAATTGCTGGACAGTCAGCTGCCGGGATACCGGGCGGTGAACTTCGGCTTGTATGCCGGGCTGGGAACCACGGTGATGCTGGAATTGGCCTTGCCTTCCTTACGGGAAGGCGATCTGGTGATCTTCTCTCCCGAACTCAGCGAACAGACTTTATCGGACTGGTTCAGCGCGGACAGCATGTGGCAGGCGGCGGAGGAAAACCCCGGCCTGCTGCTGCGGCTGCATGCTTCCCGCTGGGAAAAGCTGCTGGCCGCCTTTCCGCGATACGCCGCCCAGAAAGCCCGCTTCTGGCTGCTGGACAGCGCACCGGAGGGCAGCGGCGTCTATGCCCGCACCGCGTTTACAGGCAAGGGCGATCTGCAAAAGGAGCTCCGTCCCGCGAACCAGATGCCCGGAGGCTGGGATGAAAACATGCCCCTGCGCTTTGATCCGGCCCTGCCGACGAAAGATTTTATAGATCGGGTGAATACGTTCACCGCTGCCTGCGAACGCAGGGGCGTGCGGGTCTGGTTCCGTTTCTGCCCCATGAACGCCGCCGCGCTGGCAGAGGGCGAAACGGAACGGATGGAAGCGTTTGAAGCGCAATTGCAGAAAGCGCTGCGCTGTGAAATCATCGGTTCGGCGGCGCGGGCGCTGATGGAGCCCAGCTGGTTCTTCGACACCAACTTTCATTTGAACGGAGCGGGAACCATCCTGAACACAGCGCTGCTGGCGGAGGAGATCAAACAGGCGCTTGGCGACGCTACGCCGGGGACGATTGCGATGCCAACGATGCCCGGAAACGGGAATATGACCCGCATCGAGGGCGATAACACCGACGCGGATTGCTTTATCTATCAGAAACAGCAGAACGGTTATATCATTACAGGCTTGACGGAATCGGGAAAACAGCGGAAAATCATCACGGTGCCTGTGAGCTATGATGGATTGCCGGTCATGTCTTTTGAAAAGACAGTGTTTTCAGGCAATGCGGTTCTGCGGGAACTGACGCTTCAAAGCAGTCTCCGCGTGATTCCCGACGATGCGTTCGCGGGCTGCTCGTCGCTGGAAACTATCATTTTATTGCAGGATGATCCCGGACAATGCACCGTCGGCAACGGTCTGCTGAACGGTACGGACGCGGTGGTGGCGGTGCCTGCGGAGCGGTACGGAAGCTATTGCACGAACTACTTCTGGTCAGTGCATGCCGCGCGGCTGCGGCCTATCGAAACAGAAAAACAGCCCATGACGACGCCCACGCCAACCGCCGCGCCAGCTAAAAAAAGCGTGACCCGCATCCGGTATGAGGGAAACGGCGGCACGCTGCGGGGTTCAAATCAAACCAGCCTGACCCGGGAAATCACCTACGCCCATCTGCGGGAAAACACCCTGCAGGGCACGGTATGGTTTGAGCGGGCGGGGTATGTGCTGACGGGCTGGAACACCCGGCCCGACGGCAGCGGCCTTTCCGTTGGCCTGGGAAGCCGCACGGAACCGATGGAAACGCTGTATGCCCAATGGCTGCCCTGCTCTCCAGACGATGATTTTGACTGGGTAACGGAGGAAAGCGGCGCAGCCGTGATTGGCTGGCATGGAGAGGATGCGATCTGCGTCCTGCCCCAAACCCATGCCGGGCTGCCCGTTAGAACCATCCGGACGGGGGCATTTCAGGAGAAACAACTTTCTTTGCTGGTGCTGTCTCCTTCTCTTCGTTTGGTGGAAGAAGGCGCGTTCAAGGACTGTGAGATTGAAGAAGTTTACCTGTACGATAACCTGAAAAGTATTTCGGATGACTGCTTCGTTTCCTGCTCCGGGCCGTCTGTCCTGCGCGTGAACGCGGCCACGTCCCCCGTGTACAGCGGCAGCTATTTCGACACTTTTCCGGATAAGTATGATTATCTTTTGTCGCTGCGGGGGAAGAAAAAGCTGGTGCTGGCTTCCGGTTCCTCCGGGCGGTACGGGTATGATTCGGAGATGCTGAAAAAAGCGTTTCCCGATTTGGAGCCCGTGAACATGGGGGTGTATGCTTTCACCAATGCTTTGCCCCAGCTGCAATTGATTTTGCCGCAGATGGAAGCGGAGGATATTCTGCTCTATGCCCCGGAATTTGACGCGGTAGCCGAACAGTTCTGCGTCGCCAACCGCCTGGACACCGGCTTCTGGGCCATGATGGAAAGCAATTATGACGCGGCGGCGCTGCTGGATATGCGTTCGTTTACAGGGGTATTTGACAGCTTAGGGGAATACCTGACCATCCGTTCCCGGATGCCCGGGAAGGACTACGCCGTCAGTCCCGCCCATTATGACAACGACGGAAACTTTTATCCGTTCACCACCTACAATCTATACGGGGACTTCATTCTGCCCCGTCCCCTTGGCGACACCGACGAACGCCTGCGGCACAACATCGCCGATTACACGGTGAACAGCTTCCCGCTTGAAACCGTTCTAAGCCTGAACGCGGCGCTGGCCCCCTTCGCGGAAAAAGATGTGTCTGTATACTTTACTTACACTCCCCGGAACGTCAATTCCCTGACGGAAGCAAGCACACCGGAAGCGCGGCAGAAACTGCACGAATGGCTGAAAGAAAGCCTGGATGTTCCGGTGATTTCCAAGATCGAAGATTCACTCTTGCCCGGACGATATTTCTGGCTGATCGACAGCCACACCGGGAACGACGGCGCGTGCATCCGCACGGAGCGGGTGATTGAGGATCTGAGACAGATTTTGAAAGGAGTCCGAAGCGATGAAGAAATGGGATTTTAATTCCGGCTGGACTTGCCGTCCCCTCAGCCGTCCCGGCGATGCGGTGGCCGTGGCACTGCCCCACGACGCCATGCGGACGGAAAAGCGCATACCCGACAGCATCGGGGAAGGGAACATCGGCTTCTTTGAAGGCGGGGATTATGAATACCGCAAGGTGTTTACCCTGGCGGAGGAAGCGAAGGGAAAGCGCCTGGAGCTGGAATTTGAAGGAGTCTACCACGACCCGGAAATCACCGTGAACGGGCAGGCGGTGGACGCGCCGCCCTATGGCTACACGGATTTTGCCATCAACCTGACCGATCTCGTCCGGGACGGGGAAAACGAAATCACCGTCATCGCTCATAACGCCGACCAGCCCAATTCCCGCTGGTATTCCGGCACGGGCATTTACCGCCCCGTATGGCTGTGGACGGGCGGCGAAAACCGTATTCTCCGGGACGGCATCCGCGTCACCACCCTGTCCATCGCGCCAAAGCGGATTCGCGTGGAAGTCAGCGTATGTGGCGAAGGAACGGTAGATATAGGCGTTTGGGATAAAGACAAAAATTTGGCCCATACGTCCACCGTCGCCGGGAACGGAAAAGCGGAATGTGAAATCACGTTACAAAACGCGGAGCTGTGGAGCCCGGAGCATCCGAAGCTGTATACCCTTCGCGCGGCCTTTGGAGAGGATACGGCGGAAACGGCGTTCGGCCTGCGCACGCTAAGCTGGAACCCGAAGCAGGGTTTGGCCCTGAACGGTCAGCGCGTCGTCCTGCGGGGGGCGTGTATCCATCACGACAACGGATTATTGGGGGCCTGCACCTATCCTGAAGCGGAGGAGCGTCGCATCCGCATCCTGAAAGCGGCGGGCTACAACGCCGTACGTTCTGCCCACAATCCCGCATCCAAATACCTGTTGGACGCCTGTGACCGGCAGGGGATGCTGATGATGGACGAGTACGTGGACTGCTGGTATATGCACAAGACGGAGCACGACTACGCTTCCTACGTGCTCACCTGGTGGCGGCGCGACCTGAAAAGCCTGGTGGACAAGGATTACAACCATCCCTGCGTGATTCTGTATTCCACCGGCAACGAGGTGGCGGAAAGCGCGCAGCCCAAGGGCATCCAATTGCAGCGGGACTTCACCGCGTACCTGCACGAAATCGACCCTACCCGGCCCGTGACCTGCGGCATCAACATTTTCTTTAACTTCCTCAGCAGTATCGGCCTGGGTGTATACAGCGACGAAAAAGCGAAGAAGCAGGCGGAAGCTGCCGAGGCCAGCGCGAAAAAGCAGGCCGGAACCCCGAAGAAGAAAAAGAAATCTGTCGGATCTGAATTCTTTAATAATATGGCCGCCAGGCTGGGCACGGACTTCATGAAGTTCGGCGCGTGGCTGCCGCCCTGCGACTGGAAGACCCGGGAGGTGTTCGCCGCCATGGACGTGGCGGGCTACAACTACGGCAACTGGCGCTACCGCAAGGACTGCCGCAAGTATCCCGACCGGCTGATTCTGGGCTCCGAAACCCTGATCGGCGACGCCCGGCCCTTCTGGCAGATTGCCAAGACCCATCCCCAGGTGATCGGCGATTTCGTGTGGGCAGGCTGGGACTACATCGGCGAGTGCGGCGGCGACAGCCCGGAATACGGCTCCTACCGTACGGACCGGCCCGAGGACCGCATCCGCGGCGGCACCTGCCGCATCGACGTGACCGGCAAGCTGACCTCCGAAGCGGACTACACCCGGGTGTGCTTCGACCTGGAGTCCAGCCCCCGGCTGGCGGTGGTGCCGCCCAGCGAACCGGAACGCCCCACCCTCACTGGCTGGCAGCTGACCCGGGCCATCCGCTCCTGGACCTATCCCGGCTGCGAAGGAAAACAGGCCCAGGTGGAAGTCTATTCAACCGCTTATCGCGTGCGCCTGATCCTGAACGGCCAGCTTGTGGGCGAAAAGAAAACGCCCAGGAACTGCCGAGTTCTGTTCTCCCTGCCTTATCAGCCGGGGGAACTGAAAGCCGTGGCGCTGGATGAAGCAGGGCAGGAAACGGGCAGCGACACGCTGAACACAGCGGGAGAAGAAACCCTGCTGCGGCTGGAACCGGAAACCACGGTATGCCGCCCCGGGGAAATGGTGTATCTGCGGATGCGCTACACCGACGGGCGCGGCGAAATCAAGCCTCTGGAGCGGCAGGAAATCAGTGTTCGCGCGGAGAATGCTTCCGTGATAGGCACGGCCAACGGCTGCACCTTCTTCCGGGGCAACTACGCGCAGAGCAAAGTGGAAACCTACTTTGGCGAAGCCCAGGCCGTGATTCGGGCGGATAACCCCGGCCCGGTGCGCGTCACTGTCACTGACGGAAAGCAAACTGCGACCGACGAAATCCTCTGCAAGGAGTGAAGCAGTATGGAAAACGCTCAGGCCCGATGGCTGTGGTATCCCGGTGATTTGGAAAAATATCACGCTTTAAAGCAAAACTTTTCCCGGGTAGAGCGCGGCTGCCCCTGGCCCGCGTTCTGGAAAAGCGACGGCTTCCGCCAGCGCGTGGCGTTCCGCAGGACGTATCATCTGGAAAAACCCACATCCTTTGCCGTGTTCGGCACGCCCGGCGGTGCGGGATACGTGGATTTAAACGGCCGTAAGTACCCTTTTGGGCAGGAGATTTTCTGCGAACCGGGAGAAATCAAAATTTCCCTTCATATCGGCTGCATCGGCTGCGTGCCTGCGGTCTATGTGCAGGGGGACGTGATTTGCTCTGACGATGGCTGGACGGTGGAGGATTACTGCGAACCGACCGTGCCCGCCGCCAGCAACCGATATTTTACGGCCCCTGAACAGAACGTCGCCGACTGGCCGCTGCTGGAAAAACGTTTTGATCCCATTTCAATCGAAGCGGTGAACGGCGGCGCGCTGTTCACCTTTGAAACGGAACTGACCGCCGAGCTGGAGATTGTCGGCCTGACGAACATGACCACGGTATACCTGGGCGAATCCCGCGCGGAAGCACTGGACACGGCGAACTGCTATTATTCCTGCACCCCTGACCCGGAAACCCACCGCTGCCCCCGCCAGGCTTTACGGTATGCGTTCATTCCGGGCTATCAGCCAGAACAATTATCCGTCCGGGCTTTCCATCGGTATGTGGATGTGCCCGTCCGGGCGAAGTTTACCTGCGACGACGAGGAGCTGAACCGCATTTTTGCTGTGGCGGCCCACACCTTTTCCCTGTGCTGTGACGTGTTTTTTCTGGACGGCGTGAAACGGGACAAGTGGATTTGGGGCGGCGACGCTTACCAATCCCTGTTCGTGAATCGGTATCTCACCGGGGATAAGGACATCGAGCAGCGCACCCTGATCGCCCTGCGGGGCAACGACCCCGTGACCACCCACATCAACACCATCCTGGATTATTCCCTGCTGTGGATTCTGTCCATGGGCGAGCATGAGGAAACCTATCACGATGAAGCGTTCCTGAGCCGCATGTGGCCCCAGATGATAAGCCTGATGGAACTGGTGAGAAGCCAGCGGGACGAACACGGCTTCGTGATCGGCCGGAAACAGGACTGGGTATTCATTGATTGGGCGGACTTTGACCGCGACGGCCCGCTATGCGCGGAACAGATGCTGCTGGCCGCGGCATATGACGTGATGGTGCGGTATGGAAACGCGGAAGAGAAAACGCGGTATGAAGCGGAGAAAGCGGCGCTGCTTTCCGCCATCGAAACGTATTTCTGGGACGAAGAAAAAAGCGCTTACGTGGATTCCTTCACCTCCGGGAAACGCCATGTGACCCGCCACGCCAACATCCTGGCCATCGTGTTTGATTTGGTCAGCGAGGAGCGGAAGCGGCAAATCACCCAAAGCGTGCTGTTCAATGCCGCCGTGCCCGCCATCACCACGCCTTATTTCCGGTTCTTTGAGCTGGACGCGCTGTGCAGGCTGGGGTACTTAAAAGAAGTTCTTTCCGAAATCAAAAGCTATTGGGGCGGGATGCTGAAATTGGGCGCGGTCACCTTCTGGGAGGAATACGACCCGAAGCTGCCCCTGGAAAAACAATACGCCATGTACGGCGACCCCTTCGGCAAGAGCCTGTGCCACGCCTGGGCCGCCAGCCCGATTTATCTGCTGGCCCGGTATTTCGTGGGGCTGCGCCCGGATCAGGATTCCGCGAGCGGGTTTGCCGCAACCCCAGCGCCGGGCTTCTTCGATTCTCTCGACTGCACCTTGCAGCTGGGAGAAACGACGGTGCAAGTCATCGCGCGGGATGGGAAAACCGAAATCAAACTGGTTCCATAAAGAGGGGAAGGATGATATGTCCGTCTGTACACTATGCCCCCGCCAATGCGGGGTGGACCGCAGCGTGAAAGCGGGCTTCTGCGGCATGGGCGAAATACCCCGGGTCGCCCGGGCAGCGCTGCATTTCTGGGAGGAGCCCTGCATTTCCGGCACGCGCGGCAGCGGCACGGTGTTCTTTTCGGGGTGCACCCTGCGCTGCGCCTACTGCCAGAATTATTCCATCAGCCACCAGGGGCAGGGGCAGGATATTTCCGTTCAGCGCCTGGCCGAGATTTTCCAGGACCTGGAGGATCAGGGCGCGCATAACATCAACCTGGTGACCGGCACGCCCTTCGTGCCCGCCATCCTGGACGCGCTGGATTTGTACCATCCGAGCATACCCATCGTATGGAACACCGGCGGCTATGAAACGGTGGAAACGCTGAAACGGCTGGAAGGTGTTGTGGATATTTATCTGCCTGATTTGAAGCACGTCTCCCCCCGGCTGGCGAAGCTCTGCGCCGGCGCGCCGGATTACTTTGAGGTAGCTTCCGCCGCTTTGCTGGAAATGTGCCGCCAGACCGGCGAACCGGTGTACGATGCCGACGGCATGATGCAAAGAGGCGTGATTGTACGGCATTTGATCCTGCCCGGCTGCACGGGGGACAGCATCCGGGCGCTGGATTTCATCGCGGAACACCTGCCCAAGGGCACGCCCGTTTCCCTCATGCGCCAGTACACCCCCGAACCCTGGTGTACCGTGCCCGGTCTGGACCGGCGCGTCACCGACACGGAATATGAGCGGGTGCTGACACATTTTGAAATGCTGGGTCTGCCCGGCTACACCCAGGAAAAGGAAGCGGCGGACGGAGCGTTTACCCCCAATTTTGACGGAACGGGTGTCTAATTTTTGTCACGATTGTATCAAAATTCTGTAAAAATAGGTTTCTATAATAAAGCCGTACTCAGAAGAGAGGGACGCCTCCCGGAGAGTGCGGCTTTGCAATTGAATGATATTTTTTGAAAGGAAGTAATGATATGAAAAAGCGTATGTACCTGGTTATCGTATCCGTGCTGCTGGCGGTGACCATGATCGGCGCGACGGTGATTTCCGCCAACGCCGCCACCAATGGTTTGACGGAAAGTCAAATTGACGCCATCGTGAATACCACCACCGACCAGAGCAAAATCGACAGCCCGTTCCTGAGCGTGGTCAACCATGTGCGCAACAGCGTGGTGGGCGTGAACAACTACGCCACCTCCACTTCTTATTACGGCTACGGCTTCGGCTATGGCTACGGCCAGCCTGAAACCCGCGAAAGCCTGCGGGGCACCGGCTCCGGCGTGGTCATCACGGAATATGGCCATGTGCTGACCAACTACCATGTAGTGGATGGCGCGTCCCGCGTGACCGTGACCACCGGCACCGATGAAGAAGAACATGAAGCCACCGTGGTGGGCTACGATGCCGATCTGGATATCGCCGTGCTGGAAGTCAAGAATCTGAACCTTGAGCCCGTGCAGCTGGGCGACAGCGACGCCATGCAGGTGGGCGAGTGGGCCATCGTCATCGGCAACCCCCTGGGCGAGCGCTTCTCCCGTTCCGTGTCCATCGGCGTTGTTTCCGGCCTGGGCCGTGAGGTGACCGACCGCAGCATGGATAAATACGGCCGCATTTCCACCGTGACCAACACCATGATCCAGACCGACGCTGCCATCAACTCCGGCAACTCCGGCGGCGGCATGTTCAACATCCTGGGCCAGCTGCAGGGCATTCCCTCCATGTACGCGCTGAGCTCCAGCGGCGGCAGCTTCTTCTTCTCCACCGGCGAACAGGCGGACAACATCGGCCTGTGCATCCCGATCAACGTGGCCAAACCCCTCATCACCGAAGTGCTGAAGGATTACAACAACACCGGCAAGAGCGCTGATACCCGCAGCCAGAGCGGCGACAGCGAAGAAGAACACATCGACTCTCCTCTGTACGGCAAACCCCGCCTGGGCGTCACCATCACCACCCTGTCCAACAGTTCCCGCTACGGCCTGCCTGCCGGCGCGTTCGTCCGCGCTGTGGAAGCCGGTTCCCCCGCTGATGACGGCGGCGTGAAGGTCGGCGACATCGTGGTGGAAATGGACGGCACCGTGCTGGATTCCCAGAACGCGCTGATCACCAAGCTGAACGGTTATCATGAAGGCGATCAGGTGCAATTGAAAGTGTACCGCGACCCTGAACTGAGCGAAAAGACCAACCTGAACAACATCGACGTGAACAAACTGGGCCAGGGCGAATATGTGGACCTCACCATCACCCTGCGCGTAGTCGATAACATGAATTTCTGATCAAAGCACGCTTCGCCGCTGCCCCATTGGGGACAGCGGCGTTTTGCTCTTTTCAGGAGCGCAGGCTCCGTAATTGTAAACAATGTACGCAATCAGGCCGTATTATACATCTTGCGTTGACAGAAAAAAAGGGATGTGATATGATAACTGTGGCAAGCTGTTTGCCCAAGCAATGCCGTGACCCGGCGCTTTGTTCGCCGGATGACCGATATGATGGAGGTAACTATTACGAAACGATTGATTTTGATTCTGGCCGTGCTGCTGTGCGTTTGCCTGCCGGCATGGGCAGAGGAAGCCGGACAGGAAACAGATCCCGGAATCATTTTCTGGGAAGATGCTTCGTCTGCTTCCGATGAGAACGCGCCGTCCGCCTCCGAAGCAGGGCAGGAGATTCCCTCCCCATCGGAAGAGGAACCTGCCGCGTCCGGCGAGGATACGGACGAGGACGAGGCGGAAACTCCGCCAGACGCCGAACATACCGCGCAGCATCAAACCCGGGAAGTTCTGCAAAGCGAGTCGGACTGCATCTCGATTGGCAGTCCGGACGCGCATTATGTGAAACGGGTCTACGACCTTTACTGTGATGATTGTCAGCGGGTGATTACGGCCAATTGCCGCACGGAGGAAGTGAACGAACCCCACGCATTTGAAATCCAGAGCCGCACGGCTGCGACCTGCACAGCTGCCGGTGAAATCACGTATCACTGCGTTCAGTGTGGAGATTTCGTCACGGAAACAGAACCCATGACGGAGCATGACTGGAGCCCCTGGGATGAGGCGTCCGGAACGCGCACCTGCGCGGTATGCGGCAAGGAAGAAAGCCGGAACGATTCCTCCGCCCCGGAGGAGCCTGCCGCCGAGCCGACGGAAAACCCACCCCAGGATGATTTCCCGCTCCCCCAGCATACCGACGCCCATGAAACCCGGGAATTGCTGCATGACCAGCCCATCTATCAGTCTTTGGGCAGCCCTGACGGGCACAAGGTGATCCGTCAGTATGATCTGGTTTGCCTGGACTGCAATCAAGTGATCCAGGAAGCATACCGCACCGAAGAAACTGTGGAGGCGCATCCTTTTCAGGTGGTAAGTGGCACCGCTTCCACCTGTACCCAGGCGGGCCAGGAAGCGGTGCACTGCCCGTTGTGCGGCGATGATTACGTGTTGGATCGGCCGCTCAAGGAGCATGAATGGGGCGAATGGGTGGATTTCTCCGCCCCGTCAGAGGAACCCCTCTGTACGCGGGTGCATACCCTCGTCCGCCGCTGCGCGGTCTGCGGCCTGGAAGAAATCAGCGTTTCAGAGGCTCCCGGCCATCAATGGCAGGCCATCAGCTATACAGAAGCGACCTGCGACGAGGATGGCGAAGCTGTGCGCCGCTGCATGGTCTGCGGCCTGGAAGAAACAATTCCGCTTCCCGCCTATGGCCATACCTATGTGCTCCTGGACGGCGACGCCTCCGATCAGTACGTGTGCGCGATCTGCGGCAAAACCAAAGAACCCAGCCAGGGCCAAACCACGCAGACCCATATGTATTATAACAACACCGTCACTTCCTTTGGCCCCACCACCCGCGAGCTCATCGGCGGCAGCGTGTGGAACCGCGTCACCCCGGTGGATCTGTCTCAGGAAGGCGTATTTACCTATCCGCTCGTGGCAAGCAACCAGTATACCGTAGGAACGGCGACCCTGGTCAACGGCCAGGACAGCCAGGAAATACAGTACAAACTCAATTCGTCCAAGATCAACGTTCACTCCGAATCCCTGGTGGTGTATCCCAGCCTGGAGGCGCTGAAAACCGGCGATCACGCCGTCTCCTTTGATTTCAACAAGCCCATCGATCTGAAAGCCTGTTTCGGCCAGGACGCGCATGTGATCGTCGCCATTACCCTGAAAGCGGATTATGACGCCAACAGCACGGGCGTCCGCCGCTTCTCCGCCGACCAAAACTGGATCGACCAGATGATGGCGATGATCAAGTAATTCATTCTCCCAGAATCGGCTGTCAAACGGGAAACCGCGGCAGCCGTTTTTTGTTTCCGGAAAAAAACTCTTTTCTTTTTCAGGCAAACCGTGTATAATATTTTTGCGCATGCGGCAAACCCGAATGCAGATGCATGAAGGCCAGCGGCACGCGCAAATACAAAAATTGTTTCCCTTGAGGGCAGGGATGCGTCCGGGCCCGAGAGCGAAAGGAGGCATCAAAGGGCTTTGTTGGGGCGCATGACAGAATCGTCATGCTTTTCTTTTTGGAAAGGAAGAAGAGGAAAAAGTTCCATGGAAGAAGAACGCATCGGTTTTATCGGGATCGTGATCGAGGATCTGACCCAGGCCGCGAAGGTGAACCAGGTAATTTCCCAGTTTCAGGACATGGTGACGGGACGCATCGGCGTGCCCGACCATGAACGGAACATGGCGGTGATTGGTTTGCTGGTTCGCGGGGACAATATCCGGGTAGGCAGCTTCACCGGAAAGCTGGGCAACGTGCCCGGCGTACAGGTGAAAAGCGCCATGACAAAAAGCAAAGAGAAAGAAGGTAACTGAGCATGAAAAATTTCTTTAAAATCCTGGCCGTGCTGGTATTGGCCGTGAGCATCCCCTTCGTTTGCACGGCGGAAAACACCGCCGCACCCGTGCGGGTAGCGGGCCTGAAGGGCCCCACCGGCATGGCGCTGGCTCACATGATCACTGTGGACGAAGGCAAAAACTATGAACTGAATCTGGTGGCCGCGCCTGCCGAAGTAAACGCGCTGGTCATTTCCGGCCAGGTGGACATCGCCGCAGTGCCCATCAACGCAGGCTCTGTGCTCTTCAACAAGACCGAGAGCGGCGTGCGCGCCCTGTCCCTCATCACCCGCGGCATGCTGTACGTGCTGGAAAACGGCGACAGCATCCAGTCCGTTTCCGACCTGGAAGGCAAAACCATCCTGAACGCCGGCCAGGGCGCAACCCCGGAATACGTGATGAACTACATTTTGGACACCAACGGCGTCAAGGCCAACATGGAGTATGAAGCGGAGCACGCCGCTGTGGCCTCCAAGGCCATCGAGGGCTTGGCCGACGTGGTGATGCTGCCCGAACCCCTGGTAACCCAGGTGCTGATGAAGAACCCCAGCTTCCGCAAGGCGTTGGACATTACCGAAGAATTTGCCGCTGCCGCCCGGAAGAACGGCTTTGCGGACGCTCAGCTGTCCATGAGCGTGGTCATCGCCCGGACGGAATTCGTGGAAGCGCACCCCGAGCAGGTGGCGCAGTTCATGAAGGATCTGGAATCCTCCATCACTTTCGCCAATGAAAATGTGGCCGACGCCGCGAAGGAAATCGCCGCGCTGGAAATCATCCCCGCCGCGCCTGTGGCCGAAAAAGCGCTGCCCTCCTGCCGTCTGGTCTTCGTCTCCGGCGCGGACATGCAGGCCCAGGCCGCCCCACTGTATGACATTCTGTTCGCCGCCAACCCCGCCTCTGTCGGCGGCAAGGTGCCCGCGGACGAATACTACTTCAAATAAGGTTTTCCCGGTACGGCGTGAAATCCCAACGGCGGGTTTCACGCCGTTTTATGAAGGGAGGCGTAGCAGCGCTACGTTGACCGGAATGAAGCACAGCCAGGACGGAAAAGACGCCCGAAGATTCAATGGTTTAGACGAGAAATAGTATAATACTGTTCATCTTCTAAGTCGTTGAATCAACGGGTAACCCCAAAGATTTCCCCCTTGGGGGGATCGCAGCGCCTGGGAAACAGTCCAGTGGACTGTTTCCAGCGAAGGCCGGGTGGCAGCCCCGGATGCCTTTGGTCGGTATTCTTATTCAATGATTTAGAGAGAGAACAGTATTAACAGTCATGTTGTGAAGGGTGAAAACAAAGACGAGGCAGAGGGCTTGTTTATCTGCAGGAATTGGAACCAATATTCTTGCTATTGGCCAGCATGGCTTCCCTCCCATCCTATCTTGGTCATGATGGCGTTCCATGCTGTTTCTTAATATTGGCTGAAACAGCGAGAACTGTTTGTCAAGGGCAAAAAACAAAAATCCCCATCTCCATACAGAAAACCACATAAACTCAAGGGGCCGTTGCAGTTTTCTGCAACGGCCCCTTGGGGATAGTTTTCGTTAAAAGGCTTATTGAGCTTTCCAGGTGTTGAACTGATTCTGGAATTCAGCCAGCACTTCCTGATAGCCGGCGGCATCCAGTTCAGCCTGATACTGTTCGATGTAAGCGTCTACAGCGTCGGGAGCGATGGCGCCGTTTTCGAGCTGGAAGCCATACTGTTCAAACAAAGCGGAGCAAGCGGTGTAAGCAGCTTCCACAGGGGTCTTGTCGAAACGGAAGCCAGCGGCCACGGAGGTTTCAGCGCTGCCGTTGAAGGCATCGTACAGGTCAGCCTTGTTGTCGGGCTCGTTGTCCAGAGGCGTCACGATGGTGGCGTTGGCAGACTCCCACATGCTGTGGTTGTACTTGTCGCTGTGCTGGGTCACGTGCTTGATGGTCTGGCCTTCAGCCTGGGTGTATTCAAAGTCTTCGCCTTCAATACCGAAGGTGTAGATGTCAGCCAGGGTCGCGTCGGTGTACAGCAGGCCCAGGAAGTCGATGGCAGCCTTGGCCTGTTCTTCGGTGCTGTTGGCGGTGATGCAGTAGCAGGAGCCCAGAGCGGAAGTGCTGTGAGCGTAGCGGGGAGCGATGGGCTGCATGACCACTTCCTGGCCATAGCGGCTGTTGGCTTCGGCGTTCACGGGGATATCGGTCCACCAGGAGATGGCCCAATCCTTGCTCTGGGTGGTGGTGTCGGTGGTGACTTTGTTGGCTTCGTCTTCGGAGATGTAGCCCTTTTCGGCCCAGTCGCCCATCAGCTTGCAGAATTCAGCGTATTCGGGGGTCAGGATGGTGTCCACCACTTCGCCGGTCTTGCGGTCCACAGCGAAGAAGTTGGTGTTGGCATCCGCGGTGAAGAAATCGAAGGAGCCGATGTACCAGCGATAGAACATGGCGGTCTTCTGGGTGAGGAAGGGATACTTCAGGCCTTCGCCGGCGGCGTCAGCCAGCATGGGCTCCAGGTCAGCCAGCTTGGTGATGCTGGTGATATCCCAGCCAAACTTGTCAACCAGGTCCTTGCGGAACATCACATCGTAGCCTTCCACGTTGTCCTTGTACACGGGCACGAAATAGTTGCGGCCATTGTACTTGGTGGCTTCCCACTGGCCTTCCGCCATGGAGCCGTACAGCGCGGTGCCGGGCAGCAGGTCGGTGATATCATAGACGGCATTCTTGGGAACCAGATCATTGGTGCCGATGACAGCTTCCCAGGAAGCGGTCCACAGCAGGTTGATCTCGTTGTTGGCCAGAGCCAGGTTGGCCTTGTCGGTGTATTCACCGGAGCCAATGTCGGTCAGGCGGATTTCGTAGTTCTTGCCGTTTTCGGCCAGATAGGCGTTGATCGCGTCTTCGACCTTTTTCACCTGCTCAGAATCGGGGGTGGCCAGGTTGAAGGTGCAGCGGGTCAGGTTGATGATGATTTTGTCTTCGGCGGTCGCAACGGCCAGAACAGACACCATCATGCACAGAACCAGCATCAGGGATACGAGCTTCTTCATGATTTGCCTCCTAAAACTTTTTTATTTCATACGCCCCAAATCAGGAGCATTTGAAATCGTACCAGTGTCCAATACCGGACGGAAATGATTTCAGGCCGCCCGCAGCGCGAGAGAACCTTCCGGGGGCCCTCATGCGGTGGGCTTTTTATCCTTTTACGGAACCCACGGTGAGACCCTTGACGAAGTACTTCTGGAAGAAGGGATAGATCACCATGATAGGCGCGATAACCACGATCACCGTAGCCATGGTGGAGGAATACTGGGGGATGGTGTTGCCCATGGCGGCGCGGGCTGCGGCGGGAACGTTGTTGTTGTTCAGCAGGAATTCGATGCTCTTTTGGATATTGATCAGCAGCAGCTGCAGGGGCTTTTTGTTGTTGCTGGTGATATACAGCAGGGCGTTCTGCCAGTCGTTCCAGTAGGCTGTGGCCATCATGAAGCCTACGGCAGCCAGGGAAGGCTTGAGCAGCGGCAGGGTGATCTGGAAGAACGTGCGGTAGTTGCCCGCGCCGTCGATGGTGGCGGCCTCCATCAGCTCGCCCGGAATACTGTTGGCAATATACGTGCGCAGGATGATCACGTTCATCGTGGTCACGCACAGGGGCAGGATCAGCAGCAGCAGATTGTCTTTCAGGCCGTACCAGCTGGTAAACACGATATAGCCCGCCAACTGGCCGCCGTTGAACAGCATGGGGATCAGCAGGAAAACAGACAGGAATTTGGACAGCATGAAGCCGTGGCGGCTGATGGAATAAGCGTACATGCTCATGATCAGCAGACCCAGCAGCGTGCCCACAACCGTCACAAAAATGGTGACCAGATAGGACTGCACCAGCTGGTTGCCGTAACGCAGCACGGAATCCATGCCGTTCATGCTCCACACCTGGGGGAAGAAGGAGAAGCCATGCTGATTGATATACATTTCATCCGCGAACGCCGATATGAACACCAGCAGCACCGGGGCCGCGCAGAATACCGTGAACAAAAGCACGCACAGCAACAGGATGATCTGCCCTAAGCCGATCTTTTTTCCGCTGTTGAATCTGACTTTGGCTTGTTTCGCATTGACCGTCATATTCGTTTCCTCCTCCCCGCAATCAGAACAGCGCGTTTTCAGGCTCGATCTTGCGAACCGTGAAATTGGCGAAGAGCATCAGCAGCAGACCCACCACCGACTGGAAGAAGGACGCGGCGGCGGTGTAGCCGAAGTTGGAGGATTTCAGAATCTGGTTGAGGATGTAGGAGTCGATAACCTGTGTGGTATTGTACAGCGCGCCGTTGTTCCGCGTGACCTGGTAGAACAGGCCTGTATCCGAACGCATCACATTGCCCACGGACAGAAGCAGCATCACCGTGACCATGGGAATCAGGGACGGCACCGTGATATGCCGGATCTGCTGCCATTTGTTGGCGCCGTCAATATCCGCCGCCTCATAAAGGGAGGTATCGATACCGGCAAGCACGGACATATACAGCACGGAACCATAGCCCGTATCCTTCCATACCTTCACGATCAGCAATATCCAGGGCCAGTAATCCGCCTTGGAATAAAAGCGGATGTTGGTGCCCAGGGTGTTGTTGATCAGGCCCGTACGGGAATCGATGAACGCGAACACAATGAACTGCACCGCCGCGTAGGAAATGAACACGGGAATGATCATCAGGGTCTGCATGGTTTTGGCCATGCGTTTGAAGGCCAGCTGGTCGATGGAGATGGCCACCACGATGTTGAGGAACGTGCCCACCGCTGTAAACAGCAGATAGTACAGCACGGTGTTTCTCGTCATGGTCAGGAACGTGTTTTTGGATTTGATCAGGAATTCAAAGTTGGCCAGGCCCACCCATTCGCTGCCGAAAATGCCTTTGGAGTAGTCGAATTTTTCAAACGCCAGCACAAGGCCGCTCATGGGCACGTACATGATGAACAGCAGCACCAGGAAAGCGGGCAGCGCCATCACCACATGCGCCCTGTGTTTCCATGTGTTATGAAAGAATCCTTTCACAATACCAACTCCTTTGCTGATCTTTGGCATCCGGTCAAACAGCGAAATCATTTTAGCTGATTTTTTCGATCTGCCGGATTCTTCTTGAAAAAACTGTAAGAACCGGCAAAATAGAAAACTTTTATTGCATAAAACCCGAGCTATATCGTTTTTGATTCCAAGGAAACGGGCACAACCGTTTCACCCCGCAGGAGCCGCACCGGCACGATGATGGATTCGAGGAAAGGCCGGTTTTCGATCTGGGCAATCAGCAGCCGTGCCGCTTCCCGGCCCATTCGGGGCGCGTCCTGGTACACGGTGGTCAGCCGGGGAGAAAAACTCTGCATCTGCGAAAGTCCGTCAAACCCCGCCAGGGAAACATCCCCGGGAATATTGACCCCGGATTCCACAGCAGCCTGCTTCGCGCCGGTGATGTTGTAGTCGTCGCACATGAGGATGCAGGTGGGCCGCTGGGGCAGAGAAAGCAGCACCCGCACGATAGCCCTGGCGTTTTCAGGATCAGTGTACCGGCAGGGCAGCAGGTATTCTGGCGGAACGGTTAGACCCAAACGGGCTGCAGATTCCTGAAACGCAGTCAGACGGGCGTCGGAAACGGCGCTGGAAGGGCCGTGCACATAGGCGACGCGGCGATGGCCTAAGCTGTACACATAGTCCATCAGCGCACGCATGCCCCCTTCGTTGTCGGATATCACGCTGGGAACGCCTTGGAATCTGCGGTCTATGGTGACGACGGGAAGCTCGCTTTCCGTCACCTCCTGCACTTCAGCGTCATCAAAGTCCAGGCAAGCCATGCACACTCCGTCCACTTCCCGGTAGCGGCAGTGGTCCAGGTAGGTGACGCGGCCATTGCCCATGCGGTGGCCGATGAAGGTGATATCGTAGCCCTCCTGCTCGGCCTCCCGCTTGAAGTGCTCCAGAACAACGGAGAAGAAGGGGTGGGTCAGGCCGCTTTGGGAATCATCGGAAAACAGCACGCCCAAATTGTAGCTTCGCCCGCCCTTCAAGGCCCGGGCGTGGGCGTTGGGATGATAGTCCAGTTCCCGCACAGCCGCCATCACCGTCTGGCGCGTGGTCTCGCTGATATCGCTGTAACCATTCAGCGCTTTGCTGACAGCCGATACGGAAAGCCCACAGTGTTCAGCCAAATCCCGAATGGTAACACCCATGGGCGCTCCCCCTTTTTTTCAGCCTCGATCGTTCATTATAGCGCTAAATCGTTTTCGATGCGAGTATAACACAAATCTTCCCCGTGTGTCAATATGTTTTTCAATTTTTTTCGGATGTTTTTGTGCAATTCCGAAATATTTACCGATTCGCGCGAAATTTTCGGAAAAACATTTTTTACTAAACTCAAGCTAAGAATGTGGAATAGGAATGGGATCAGGCGTCCAAAATCATGGACAGCGCGCCATAGAGCACAGAGTCGTCGCCCAGGGCGGCTTTTTTCAGTTCCACGGTGGGGCGGATGGAGGTCATGCAGTAGCGGTCAACCTCAGCCAGGATTTTTTCCAGGAAAATATCGCCCACGGCTTCGATGACGCCGCCGCCGTACACCACGGCGTCGGGGCTGATGGTGTTGATCATGTTGCCGGTCGCGATGGCCAGGTAATGGCACGCGCGGTCAACGGCTTCCATGGCGACCGCGTCCTGCTCCTGCAAGGCGCGTTTGAGGGCCTTGCTCTTGAAGGCGGAGCCGTCCAGCGCGTCGGACATGAGGCACTTCCTTCCGCGGGACACCTGCTGGCGGATGTAGGCGGACATGCCCTGCTTGCTGGAGAAGGCTTCCAGGCATCCACGCTGACCGCAGTTGCACAGCGGGCCTTCGGGGTCCAGAGTCATGTGGCCGAACTCCGCGCCCTTGAACAGATGGCCTGTGAACAGCCGGCCGTCCAGAATCAGGCCGCCGCCCATGCCGGTGCCGACGAAGAAGCCGACCACGTTTTTGTAGCCCTTCACCGCGCCGTACTTATATTCGCCCAGCACGCCCACGTTCACGTCGTTGCCGATGTGGAAGGGCACGTCGAATTCCTTTTCGATGGGCTGGCGGATGTTGTAGTCCCGCCAGGGCAGGTTGGGAGAAAAGAGCACCACGCCTTCCTCCTGATTGATGACGCCCGGCGCTCCCGCTGCAATCGCCCGGATATCGCCCTTCTTGATGCCGGACTCCTTGATCATCTCGCGCACGACGCTGATGATCACCTGCTCGATGTTCTCAGAGGATTCACCCCCGGATTTGGTCTTTTTCTTGAGCCGGTAAATGGGCTTTTCCTTGCTGTCAAAAATCGCGCCGAGCACCTTCGTGCCGCCGATGTCCAGACAGATACTGTACTCCTTTGCCATGTGGCTGCCTCCTTTTCGTTATCACCGGAATTCCGGACATAAACCAAACGATGAAATGGTTATGATCATATTACCATAACTGAGCGGTTCTTGTCCACAGAGATTTTCAATCCGCGGCGGGCGGCGCGTCATGACCGACCAATTTCACAATGATCGGCTGAATGCCCAGCGCGGGCAGAATTTTGTCCGTCAGGTCGCGGGTGCGGAAACGGATGGAGCTGGTGTTTTCGCAGGGGTGGCAGCCGAACATTTCTTCCTTCAGCACATCCTCGTCAATCACCAATTGGACGCGGCGCTCCTGATCATTCATCAGCCCCAGCACCGATACGCTGCCGGGATGCACATCCAGGAACCGCGCCATAAATCCCTCCTCCCCGAAGGACAGGCGGCTCACGCCCATCTGACCCGACAGCTCCTTGGTCTTGAAGGGCTTATCGCCGGGCATGACGAGCAGATAAAAATTCGTTTTCTGCCGGTTGCACAGAAAGAGGTTCTTGCAGATGTGCACGCCCAAAATGGCGTCCACCTCCGCGCAGACCTCCATGGACGTGGCGGGCCGCTCCGGGTGGTCGGTGCGGTCAAATTCCACGCCCAGGCTGTCCAGAAAGGCATATGTCCTTTTCTCCCGATCGCTCCGCCCGGTCAGGTCGGACGGCGAACCGCGCAGCAGCTCCATGGTGTTTCCTCCCTTTTATTCTTCCCGGTACTGGGCCGGGCCGGATTCATAAATATTGCCGCCGTGGGCGTCCATGAGCACAATAGCGGGAAAGTTTTCCACGGTGAAGCGGTGAATGGCCTCAGTGCCCAAATCCTCGTAGGCCAGCACCTCCGCGCTTTTGATGCTGCGGGCAATGAGCGCCGCCGCGCCGCCTACCGCGCCCAGGTACACCGCGCCGTATTCCTGCATGGCCTGGCGCACGGCGTCCGAGCGCCTTCCCTTGCCGATCATGCAGTTGAGGCCCAGCCTTAACAGCTGCGGGGTGTAGGCGTCCATGCGGTAGCTGGTGGTGGGGCCGGCCGAACCCACCGCGTGCCCCGGCGACGCGGGGGCCGGGCCGACATAATAAATCGCCTGGCCCGCTATGTCCACGGGCAGGGGCTTGCCTTCGTTCAGTAATTGAATCAGCCGCTTGTGGGCCGCGTCCCGCCCGGTCAGCATCGGGCCGGTGAGATACACCATGTCCCCGGCGCGGAGCTGCTGTACATCCTCTTTGCTTAATGGCAGATGGAGATGATACTCCCGCATAAATCTACTCCCCTTTATAAAAAGTCTTTTGAAGGATGGGGGTGCAGGGGGAAGGGAAGCTTTTCTCCAGAAAAGTTCCCTTCCCCCTGCAAAACAACTTACACCTCCCCCTCCGCGTGGCGGGCGGCGTGGCAGCAGATGTTGACGGCCACGGGCATGCCCGCGATGTGGGTGGGGAAATAATCTATGTTCACAGCCAGACAGGTGGTCTTGCCGCCGACGCCCGCGGGACCGATGCCCAGGCGGTTGATGGCGGCAAGAGCGTCCGCCTCCAGCTTGGCATAGCGCGGGTCGGAGTTGTGGCTGCCCACAGGCCGGGCGGTCATGCGTTTGGCGATGAGCGCCGCCTGCTCAAAGGTGCCGCCGACGCCGACGCCGATGATCATGGGCGGGCAGGGGTTCGGCCCAGCTTTCCGGGCGGTGTCGATGATGAAGTTCCGTACGCCTTCTTCCCCGTCGGCGGCCACGCACATTTTCACCGCGCTCATGTTTTCGCTGCCGAAGCCCTTGGCGGTGACGAGAAAATGCACCTTATCTCCCGGCACGATGCGCAGGTGCAGGATAGCGGGGGTATTGTCCCGGGTATTTTTCCGGTCAAAGAGCGGGTCGTCCACAATGGACTTGCGCAGGTATCCTTCGGCATAGGCCTGGCGTACGCCCTCCTGAACGGCCTGCTCAAAGTCCCCGCCCACGAAGTGCACGTCCTGGCCCACGTCGATGAACAGCACCGCCATGCCGGTATCCTGACAGATGGCCACCTGCTCGTCCCTTGCGATTTGGTAATTTTCGCACAGCTGGCACAGCACCGACTTCCCGATGGGTGAAGGCTCTGTATCAGCGGCGGCCTTCATCGCTGTTACCACATCCGGGCCGATATGATACGCTGCGGTCAAAAAAAGCGCCTTCACTTTTTCCGTGATTTGTGATACGGGGATTTCACGCATTTTGCTTCCTCCAATCAATGAATCCTTCTGCCCATTTTCTAAATGCTTAACAGCCATTTTCTCAAGAATGAATTGTAATTCCAGCGGGCAGGATAATCACGTCGCTTGTTTCTTCTCTTTCTCGGCAGGAGAACGTTCACGGGCACGGTCGAAACTACCGTGCCCGTGATTCCCGCAGACCGCGCGTCGCAAGTCAGTTTCCCTCAGATTTTAAATACGCCTGGTGTTCTTTCGGAAAATCCCGCTGCAGGTTGCGTTCCATCTTTTCATGGTAAGCGGAAGCAAACTCCTCCGCTGTCACCCCGCAGCACAGCAGCACGTCGTTCAAATACATGAACACATCCGCCATTTCCTCGCACAGGTGGGCCCGAAGCGCGGCGTCGCGGGTCACTTCCAGGGCCCCGCGCTTTTTCAGAATGGCGGATACCTCGCCGATTTCCTCGACGGCGTACAGCAGGTGATGCTTGGCGGTGCCGGGATTGTCCCCCTCCCAAACGCCGGCGTACTTTTCCTGCAAGCGCAGCTGGTAGTCCATCATTTCCTGAACGCTCAGGCTTGCTTCAGTTTTTTTCTCCATTTGATCCTGCCCTTGACAAAATAATTTGAGATTCGTTTATTTTGAATACTTGCACACGCCGCGCACGATGGTTTTCAGCACCCGGCAGCTGTCGTCCAGCAGGACGATATCGGCGTCCTTGCCGGGGGTGAGAGAGCCTTTTTCGTCGGCGATGCCGATGGACTCGGCCGGGGCGAGCGACGCGGCGCGGACGGCCTGGGCCATGGTGACGCCGCCAAAGTCCCGGAAGTTGCGCACGGCTTGATTCATGCGCAGCACACTGCCGGCGATGGTGCCGTCCTTCAGGCGGCATTCGATGCCTTTGAGCACGAAGGTTTGTCCGCCGTTTTCATATTCCCCGTCCGGCATTCCGGCGGAACGCAGCGCGTCGGTGATGAGCACCAGCTTATCCCCCTTGGCCTTTGCCAGCATGGGATAAATGCCTTTGTTCACGTGGAAGGTATCGGCAATCAGCTCGGTATATACGCTGCTGTTCAGCGCCGCGCCAACCACGCCGGGGTCGCGGTGATGCAGCGGGGTCATGGCGTTGAACAGATGGGTCACCCGGGTAACGCCCAGACCAACGCCGGTCATCGCCTGGTCAAAGGTCGCGCTGCTGTGGCCCATCGAAATGGCGATTTCCGATTGCTGCTTCAGCTGGCGGATACAGTCGTACCCGCCCGTCATTTCCGGGGCCAGGGTAATCAGGCGCACAATGTCCGCAAAGGGCAGTACCCGCTTCGCGTCGGGCGGCAGGATGAAGGCCGGGTTCTGCGCCCCTTTGCGTTCCGGATTGATGAACGGCCCTTCCAGATGCACGCCCAGAATTTCCGCGCCGGGATAATCCGGCTTCCTGCTCTCCTGCGAAAGCGGCCGCATGTGGCAGCAGACGCTTTTCAGCGTGTCCCAGGCGACGGTCAGCGTGGTGGGTAAAAAGGAGGTGACGCCGTTTTCCAGCAGCTTTGCGGACATGCGGCGCACGCCCTGCGGGTCGTCGTCGGATACGTCGTCCCCGCCGTAGCCGTGAATGTGCACGTCCATCAGACCGGGAGCCACATACGCTCCCTGCGCGTCGATGATCTCCTCCGCCTCGTGCCGGGCATTGGCTTCGTCCACCATGCCGATGATTGTTTCGTCATACAGCAGCGCCTTGTTCCTTACTTCCGCGTCGGGCAGCAGGATTCTTCCGTTCACAATTGCTTTCATACCGTTCAGCTCCCCCCTCTTTTTCATCACAGCATGAGCGCCAGCCGCAGGGCCTCGGCGCAGCCGTCGTGGTCGTTATCCGCCACGACAGCGTCCGCGGCCTGTTTCACGTGCCGGGCCGCGTTGCCCATGGCAATACCCAGCCCTGCGGCGCGCAGCATGGGCATATCGTTGTCCGCGTCGCCGACCGCGGCGCTTTCGGGCAGGGCTACGCCCAGCTCGGCGCACAGGCGCTTCAGGCCCGAACCTTTATCCACACCTTCGGCGGAGCATTCCAGCGAGGAAACTTCCGAATAAGCTTTTTCGATTTGCAGATGCGCCAGCTGCGTCCGAGTGCGTACCCGCTCCCCGGGATCGGCGTGATAAAGGTTGATCTTCAGGAATTCCTCCCGGCATGCCGCCGCATAGGCGAAGATGTCCGGAACCAGCGTCATGGCCCGTTCGTACAGTGGACGGTATATTTCCATATGGTAGCGTTCCAGATGCGCCATATGGGACGCCTGAATCACGTCCCTGTCGCCGATCACCAGCTGGGGCATGGCGTCCTTTGTCCGGGCCAGGGCCAGGATCGCGTCCGCGTCCGCCCGGGGCAAACCGCGCAGGGCGAAGGTCTTTCTGTTTTGAATATCATACAGCCCCGCTCCGCTTGCATACACCGCCCAGCGGATGTCCGGCAGCAGGGGAAAGAATTCCTCCAGCTCGGACACGGCGCGCCCCGTATTGAAAGCGATGATCCTGCCTGCGTTCGCAGCCTCACGAATGGCCTGCGCGCAGGCGGGCGTCACTTCTTTGGCGCTGTTGAGAAGCGTTCCGTCAATGTCCAGCGCAATCAAACGGCAGGGATTCATTCCATCGCGCATCATTCCATGATCTCCGCCATCCCGCTGGTGATCCATCCTTCTTCGCCGCTGTCCAGACGGATTTTGTACCATTTTTCCTCGGCTTCAAGCATCTCATATTCCACTCCGGCTTCTGCTGTTCCGATTTTTTCGCCTTTCGTTGAGGGAATTGATCGGACGGTGAGCGCGCGGGAGCCGCCGATCCGAACTTTCCGAACCGCTTCCTGCGCCGCTTCCGCTTCGGGAGCCAGCGCCGCCTGATCCCCTCTGCCGGAATCGCCCAGGAGTTGGCTCGGCGGCGCGGGCGTGGATTGATCGGATATCCTGCTGCCGACGGCGCAGCTGACCAATTCCAGATACTGACCCCGCTCCAGGTGAACCTTGCATACGAGCCGGAATTCTTCTTCCGCCGCGACGAGATGGAACCGGGTATCATCATAGAGACGATAGAAGCAGGCTTCGCCAGGTTGGCCGATCAGTTCATAGCTGCCGGGTTCAATGTCATAACCCACCTTGAGCGTTCCGCCGTTCTGGTCTGGTTCGATTCGGGCGATGCTGTAGTAATCTTCGGCCAGCACCGCCGTGCAGTCTGTCAGTTTCAGATAATCGCCGTCCTCCACCGTCAGCATCGCGTTTGTGATAAAGCCGCCTTCCGTAATCACGTCCAGGCCGTCCTCGTCAATGCTGACAAGATACCGGGCCTCCCGAACCCCGGCGTTGAAAAGAATATATTCGCCCGCTTGAAAGTTTTCACCCACAGCATAGCTTCCCGCCCCATAGACCCGCATCCCGGTGGAAGCCTGCTTTTCCGCTTTCACAGCGGGAAAAAAGGCCATCAGCAGGGCGGCGGCGCAAAGAACGGCAATTGCTCTTTTCATGGTTTGCTCCTTTGCTGTGTCATAATGTATACATTTCATGATTTCGTGTTTATTATATCCTGAATCAGGCGGATTGGCAAGCGGGTTTTGCTCACAAAGAGAAATTGCGCGCGGAGATTATTCTGTAATTTTTCTGGCCTCCATATAATATCGTTTTTCATTGGCTTCCCCCATGGAGAAGGTTTTTCGCGGCAGGGGCCCGTTCTTCGCCACAGCGGGGAAAAGCAGGGATTTATCCATGGGCGGCAGCAGAATTCCCACGGCGTTTTCTTTGGCCACGATCCCACGCACGGCGTCTTCCCCGTGCACATAATCCAGACGCAGTCCGCTCTGCCGATCCAGCAACTGCTGCACCGTGCCCACGGGCAGGGAATGCAGCGGACATGTGATGCGGAAGGCGCGTTCCCCCTGCTTTGTGATCAGGGTCAGATCGGGGGTTCCCGCGGTTTCCACCAGCCCGGCGTCGTTCAGCATGGTCAAAACATCTTCTTCCCCCACGCCGAAAACAACGCGGTGAATGGGCTCAAAAATCAAAGCGCTGTCATAGATGTTATTCAGCTCCACCATGGCAAAGCGCGCGGGATGATGGCTCCGTTCCGATTCGGGCAGGGTTTGCTTGATTTCTTCCCAGTGCGTCTTGGCGGTAGCCAGTGAATGGTTGCCGTCGCCCACGGCAAACAGGATGCCGTTTTCGGTCAGGCCGGTTTTTAGCGCCCGAACCGCTTCGGCAATTTGGCCAAGCGTTTCTTCGTCCTCCACCGCCCAGCCCTCGATACTGCCGCCGTTCAGCATAAGCGGGGTATCATACAGCTTGCGCAGCGCGGCGCGTTTTGCATATACAGGCTCGATGATCGTGCGGCGGGCGTCGTCGCAGAGCAGCAGCACGTGGCTCAGCTCCAGCTGGGCGCCCCGGCGCACCTTCTGGCGCGGCGGAATGCGGGACACAATGGTGCCCTCGGTGGGCCGGATGTCGGACGCGCTGCCGGGCCGATAGTCGTATGCCTCCAGGTCCACCGTCAGCACCAGGCCCAGCCGGGCCCCGGACTGCGTGACCCGCCGCACCAGCACCATTCCGTTGACCATTTCGCGCAGAATGCCTTCAGATAAGTACCGCTCCATGGCGGCATGCACCTGCGGCACCCGAACGTCGCTTTCGTCCAGATAAGCCTCCGGAATGATCAGCCGCAGCGCGGAAGGGCGGCCGCCCACAAAATCATACGCGGCCTGCCATACATCCTTCTGCGCGGTATACTGGTCGCACGCGACCACAGGCCATGCTTCCATCGTTTTTTCATCGGCCGGTAAATAAAATGTTCCCGGACGAATACACATATCCTCAAACAAATTCAATTTCTCCACCTCCTTCTCCATGATAACAACATGTGATGCTTTTCGCAAGAGGCGCGATTCATTTTATACAAATAATACTGCGAACAGTCATGTTCTAAAGGACAAATTTCAAAACAAACTGGAGGGAACGCTGGGGGCTGCGCGCCCCCAGTTCCGCAGCCTCAATCGGCGCAAGTCCTACGGACATTGCTTGTTTCGGCTGATCTCACCGCCGATGAAATTCCCGCCACTGGCGGTCATCGGCGGTTTGTCCTGCGCCAGGGCGGTGACCGCCCTGGACCCGCAACTGGCGAAATAACATAGCTGAGATAATCAGGCAAACTCCGCCTGCCGCGCTGGGGTTACGAAAAGTTTGAAGGCTTCTGGCCCAAGAAAGCCCGGGAACATCCGAGGGGGAAAGTAAACTTTCCCCTACGGATGATTCCCTGGCTTTCCCCGGATGCAAAGCATCCGGGTTGGTGGCTTCGCCGCCGGGCCAGAAGCACCACGGCGCCACGCCAGGCTTCCACATTCTTCCATGCAATAGCGGAAACCAAGTTAATTGTCCAATTCAAGCCATATCCGCTGTTGAGGTCCAGGAGGGCCGAAGCGCCCGGACAATGATCCAGTGGATCATTGTCAGCGTAGGCCGGGCGGCAGCCCCGTGAGAAATCTCCTGGTTCAGGGGTACAGGGGGATGAAGAAGCCCCCTGCCTCGTTTTTATTATCATCCTTCATACCATGACTGATACATTTTTTTGATATTCCCCCAGAAAATATATAGGAGGAACGTTCCCTTGAGTTTATTTGCGATCGGCGATCTTCATTTGCACTTTCAATCCGAATTGAAAGCTCACGGCCAGCTGACCGCGTCGGTGTGGAAAAACCATGAGGAACGGTTCCTGAAGAACTGCCGCCGCATGATCGGCCCGGAGGACACGCTGCTGCTGGCGGGCGACCACAGCTGGGGCCGGAACATGGCGGAGTGCGAAAAAGACTTTGAATATATTCTCTCCCTGCCGGGGCGGAAGATTCTGCTGCGGGGCAACCACGATATGTTTTGGGACGCGAAAAAGACAGCCGCGCTGAACGAGCGGTTCGCGGGCAAGCTGTTCTTCCTGCAAAACAATTACGCCGCCTATCAGGACTTCGCGCTGGTGGGCACGAAGGGCTTCACGTTCGAGGGGCCCTTTTACCTTGACCGGAAAAGGCGTGTGGTGGGCTGGGACGAGGAGGAAGCCGCCCGCGCGGCAAAGCTGGTGGAGCGGGAAGCGGAACGGCTGCGGGTGTCCTTTGAAGCGGCGAAGCGGGACGGCTACAAAAAGTTGATCATGTTTCTGCATTATCCGCCCACCAACATCCTGGAAAAGGACAGCGCGTTTACCCGCATGGCCGAGGAATACGGCGCGCAGCAGGTGATCTACGCCCACTGCCACGGCCAGTCCCGCTTCCATGACAGCATCCTGGGCGTGAAAAATGGCATCCGGTACAGTCTCGTTTCCGGCGATTATCTGGAATGGACGCCGATGAAGGTGATTTAATACTAAACTCAATTTAAAACTATATCATCTTTGGGTGTCTTTTACGCCATGGCGTTGCTTCATTCCGGTCAACGTAGCCGGTCAACGTAGCGCTGCTACGCCTCCCTCCATTCAGCTTAGCCACGGCGTAAAATCCATCCCAAATCTGATACATTTTTAGCTTGAGTTTAGTATAACCTCTCACCAGCTCCACCATGAGCAATTCGCGGGGGAAGAATCGTCCCATTCACTAAGTATTGTATAATGCATTGACCATTGTACAAGATCACAACACTTCAACTGGAAAATGTCTGGAACGGTACCGGTTCTGAAATGAGGACACGCCCGGAAGGGTTGACACACTTTATTCGGAAAAAGCGTATGATATAGGCGTTTGCGGGGATGTGTTACGAAAAAAAGACGAAAAAAATTTTAAAAAGGGGTTGAAAAACCCTTGCAATTTGTCTGGACATGATATATAATTGTAAAGCTGTCTGTTTAAGGGATGAAGCGCTAAGTTGCTGCTCAGGCCAGAGCAGGTAATTAGCGCCGACCAGCCGGGGCGCGACCCCGACGAACGGACTCGAGCCGTGCAAGCGATAAGCGAAGGCACGGAAGGCGACGGGCTTCCCCTCAAAAGGTGGCGCCGCCTGCGAAGCGCCAGAACCGTGAGGGAAAGACTCCCCCCGTTCAAGCCGTGAGTACGAATTAAGGAGGAAAAACCATGGCCAACCAGAAGATCCGCATCAAGCTCAAGGCGTACGAGCACAACCTGATCGACCAGTCCGCCGAGCGTATTGTGGAAACCGCGAAGCGTACGGGCGCCCGGGTGTCCGGCCCCATCCCGCTTCCCACCGAAAAGGAGATCGTTACGATCCTCCGTTCCCCGCACAAGGACAAGGATAGCCGCGAGCAGTTCGAGCGCCGCACCCATAAGCGCCTGATCGACGTGCTCAATCCCAACCGCACCACTGTGGACGCCATGATGAAGCTCGATTTGCCGGCCGGCGTCGAAATCGAAATCAAGCTGTAAGGCAGGAGGGCAATTATGAAGAAAGCGATCGTTGGCAAAAAGCTGGGCATGACCCAGATTTTCCTGCCCGACGGCCGTCTGGTTCCCGTGACGGTCATTCAGGCGGGCCCCTGCACCGTGGTGCAGAAGAAAACCCTCGAAAAAGACGGTTATGAAGCTGTTCAGTTCGGCTTCGACAAGATCCCCGAAAACCGCGTGGCCAAGCTGGTCAACAAGCCCGATGCCGGCCACTTCAACAAGGCTGGCGTGGCTCCCACCCGCGCGCTGCGCGAATTCCGGTTTGACGACTGCTCCGCTTACGAAATCGGCCAGGAAATCAAGGCTGACGTGTTCGAAGAAGGCGAAGCCGTGGATATCACCGGCATCACCAAGGGCCGCGGCTACACCGGTCCCATCTACCGCTGGAACCAGCACACCGGCCCCATGGCCCACGGCTCCAAGTATCACCGCGGTGTCGGCTCCATGAGCGCCAACTCCGATCCTTCCCGCGTGTTCAAGAACAAGCACATGGCCGGTCATTACGGCGTGGAGCGGGTCACGGTTCAGAACCTGTCCATCGTGAAGGTGGACGCCGAGCGCAGCCTGCTGCTGGTGCACGGCGCGGTTCCCGGCCCCAAGGAAGGCCTGCTGCTCATCCGCAATTCCTGCAAGGCCTGATGAAGGAGGAAACAAACAATGCCTAACATCGATGTGCTCGACATGCAGGGCAAGAAAGTGGGCAGCATGGAGCTGAGCGAAGAAATCTTCGCCTCTCCCATCAATGTCCCCGCCATGCATCTGGTCGTTCGCTCCATTTTAGCTAATCAGCGCCAGGGCACCCAGAGCGCCCTCTCCCGCGGCATGGTTCGCGGCGGCGGTCGGAAAATCTACCGCCAGAAGGGCACTGGTAACGCTCGCCACCATGGCAACCGGGCTCCCCAGTTCCGTCACGGCGGCGTGGTGTTCGCTCCCCAGCCCCGGGATTATGTGATCAAGGTGCCCAAGAAGGTTCGCCGCCTGGCGATGAAGAGCGCCCTGACCAGCAAATATAATGAAGGCTCCATCATCGTGGTGGACGAAATCAAGCTCCAGGAAAGCAAGACCAAGCTGATGGCCCAGGTGCTCAAGGCCCTGAACGTCAGCGAACAGAAGGCCCTGCTGGTGCTGGCCGACCGGGACGAATCCGTCATCCGCGCCGGCAAGAACATCCCCACCCTGAAAGACGCTTATGTAAACACCATCAATGTGTATGACCTGCTGAACGCCGATAAGATCATCGTGCTCAAAGGGGCCATGCAGGACCTCCAGGAGGTGTACGCATGAAGAACCCGCATGACATCATTCTGCGCCCCGTCCTGACTGAAAAAGGCTACGACGGCATCGCCGACAAGCGCTACGTCTTTGAAGTGGCCATCGACGCCAACAAGATCGAAATCAAGACCGCGCTGGAGAAGGTTTTCCCTGAAATCAAGGTTGCCCGGGTCAACACCCTGCGCACCCTGGGAAAAATGAAGCGCCAGGGCGTCCACACCGGCCGCACCCCCGAAGTCAAAAAGGCCTATGTGATCCTGACGGAAGATTCCAAGCCCATCGAGTTCTTCGAGGGCATGGTGTAAGGGAGGAAAAGAAGCAATGGCCATTCGAGTTTATAAGCCGACTTCGTCCGCCCGCCGCTTTATGTCGGTGCTGACGTTTGAGGAAATCACCAAGAAGACCCCTGAAAAGAGCCTGATCGAATATAAGAAAAAGAACGCGGGCCGCAATAAGCAGGGCAAAATCACCGTCCGTCACCAGGGCGGCGGCAACAAGGTAAAGTACCGCATCATCGATTTCAAGCGCGATAAGAAAGATGTGCCCGCCAAAGTGGCCGCCATCGAGTACGATCCCAACCGCAGCGCCTTCATCGCCCTGCTGCACTATGTAGACGGCGAAAAGCGCTATATCCTGGCTCCTCTGGATCTGAAGGTGGGCGACACCGTGATGGCCGGCGAAACCGCCGACATCAAGCCCGGCAACGCCCTGCCCCTGGCCAACATCCCCGTCGGTACCCTGATCCACAACCTGGAAATCAAGCCCGGCAAGGGCGGTCAGCTGGTTCGCTCCGCTGGCGCCTATGCTCAGCTGATGGGTAAGGAAGGCGCTTACGCTCAGGTGCGTATGCCCTCCGGCGAATTCCGCAAGTTCCCCATGAACGCCATGGCCACCATCGGCACCGTGGGCAACACCGACCACAGCAACGTGCGCATCGGCAAGGCCGGCCGCACCCGCCACATGGGCATCCGTCCCAGCGTCCGCGGCGTGGTCATGAACCCCTGCGACCATCCCCATGGCGGCGGCGAGGGCAAGAGCCCCGTTGGTATGCCCGCTCCTGTGACTCCGTGGGGCAAGCCCGCTCTGGGCCTCAAGACCCGCAAGCACAAGAAATATTCCAATAACCTCATCGTTAAGCGTGCCAGCAAGTAATAAGGCGCGGACAGGAAGGAGGAAACCGCATGAGCCGTTCCGTAAAGAAAGGCCCGTTTGTACAGGAAGCGCTGTTTAAGCGCATCGTCGATATGAACAAAACCGGCGCCAAGCAGGTGCTCAAGACCTGGAGCCGCGCCTCCACCATCTTCCCCGAATTTGTCGGCCACACCATCGCCGTCCATGACGGCCGCAAGCATGTGCCGGTTTACATCACCGAGGACATGGTTGGCCACAAGCTGGGCGAATTCGCCCCCACCCGCACGTTCCGCGGGCACGCGGGTGAAAAGGCCACAGGCCGTAAATAAGGGAAGGAGAGAAAACAAATGGCAACTCGTACCCGTGAAAAGGGCGCGGCCCGCGCTGAAAACCGGGATAAGCGTCCCCAGGCGCACGCCAAGCACATCCGCCTGTCTTCCCGCAAGGCCAAGATCGTGCTCGATCTGATCCGCGGCAAGAATGTGGACCAGGCGCTCGCCATCCTGCAGTTTACCCCCAAGGCTGCTTCCCCCGTGATCGCGAAGGTGCTTTCTTCCGCCATCGCCAACGCGGTGAATAACCAGGATCTGGACCGCAGCACTCTGTATGTCGCCGAATGCTACGCCAATCCCGGCCCGACCCTCAAGCGCTACGTAGCCCGCAGCCGCGGCAGCGCTTCCCCCATGCTCAAGCGCACCTGCCACATCAGCGTGGTGCTCGACCAGAAGAAGTAAAGGGAGGATATTATGGGTCACAAAGTAAATCCCCATGGCGCTCGCGTTGGTGTCATCTTTGACTGGAGCACCCGCTGGTATGCCGGGAAGAAAGATTTCGCGAACAACCTGAACGAAGACTTCCGTCTTCGCAAAATGCTGAAAGAAAAGTACAACGCCGCCGGGATCAGCCGCATCGACATCGAACGCAGCGCTTCCCGCATGACCGTCACCCTGTTCGCCGGCAAGCCCGGCATGGTGATCGGCCGCAGCGGCAAGGGCATTGACGAAATTCGCGCCGACGTGGAAAAGTTCTGCGGCCATGCCGTGAACATCCGCGTGCTGGACGTGAAGAACCCCGACGCTGACGCGCAGCTGATCGCCGAGAACATCGCGCAGCAGCTGGAAAAGCGCATCGGCTTCCGCCGCGCCATGAAGCAGAGCATTCAGCGCGCCATGAAGCTGGGCGTCAAGGGCGTCAAGATCGCCATCGGCGGCCGCGTCGGCGGCGCTGAAATCGCCCGTACCGAAAAATACCATGAGGGTTCCATCCCTCTGCAGACCCTGCGCGCCAACATCGACTACGGCTTCTGCGAAGCGAAAACTTCCTACGGCCGTCTGGGCGTGAAGGTGTGGGTATACAAGGGAGAGGTTCTCCCCAAGCCCAAGAAGGCCGCGCAGCCCGCTGCCGCGATCGAAGGAGGCAAGTAATCCTATGCTGATGCCGAAAAGAGTAAAGCACCGCAAGCAGTTCCGCGGTCGCATGAAGGGTACCGCCCATCGCGGTAATTTCGTCTCCAATGGCGATATCGGCCTGATGGCCATGGAACCCTGCTGGGTCACCTCCCAGCAGATCGAAGCCGCCCGTATCGCGCTGACCCGTTATACCAAGCGCGGCGGCCAGGTCTGGATCAAGATTTTCCCCGATAAGCCCGTGACCGAAAAGCCCGCCGAAACCCGCATGGGTTCCGGTAAAGGTACGCCCGAATACTGGGTGGCCGTGGTCAAGCCCGGCCGCGTGCTGTTCGAAATCGGCGGCATTGACGAGAGCGTCGCTCGCGAAGCCCTGCGTCTGGCCTCCGGTAAGCTCCCTCTGAAAACCAAGATTGTGAAGCGGGAAGACGCTCCCAATCCCAACGAAAATGTAGCGGGTGGTGAAAGTAAATGAAGGCCAAGGAATTCGCAGCCATGAAGCCTGAGGAATTGACCGCGAAGATCGCCGAGCTCAAGGAAGAGCTCTTCAACCTTCGTTTCCGGCTTGCCACCGGTCAGCTCGAAAACACCATGCAGATCACTGCCGTCAAACGTGACATCGCCCGTGCGATGACCGTGCAGACCCAGCAGAGCAAGGCGTGACCGATAAGCCGTGAAAGGAGTCAATACCATGTCTGAAGTAAGAGGCATCCGCAAGACCCGCGTTGGCGTGGTCGTCAGCGATAAGATGGACAAGACCTGCGTGGTCAGCCTGTCCACCCGCGTGCGTCATCCCCTGTATGGCAAGTTCATCACCCGCACCAGCAAAATCAAGGTGCACGATGAAGAAAACGCCTGCGGCATCGGCGACACCGTGAAGATCATGGAATGCCGTCCCCTGTCCAAGGATAAGCATTGGCGGCTGGTGGAAATCATCGAAAAAGCCAAGTAATTGGCGTCGTTCGTGCGATGCCCGTTCGGCGCTGTGCCTCATCTTCGGGCGGTCTTTCCCTTCTGCGGGCCTTGCGGTAGCGCTGCTACAGCTGCGGCCCTTATCAGGGAAATCCCATCCCGAATCTAAGGCACATCCCCAAACGTTCATCGCCCTCTCTCCGCCTGGCTTCGTTCTCAAGAACGAACGGAGAAACGAGAGAGTGTGACACAGCATCCGACCTCTCATGGGGGCATTGCGTACCCACCATGAATGAGGAACCTATAAAGGAGGAAACCCCCTATGATTCAGCCGCAAACGCGACTCAAGGTCGCCGATAACTCCGGCGCCAAGGAAATCATGTGCATTCGCGTGCTGGGTGGGTCCCATGTGCGTTACGCTTCCATCGGCGATGTTATCGTCGCCTCTGTGAAGTCCGCAACGCCCGGTGGCCAGGTGAAGAAGGGCGACGTGGTCAAGGCCGTGGTCGTTCGTCTGCATCAGCCCCAGCGCCGCCCCGATGGCAGCTACATTCGTTTCGACGATAACGCCGCCGTCATCATCGGCAACGACAAAATGCCCCGCGGCACCCGCATCTTTGGGCCGGTTGCCCGCGAACTGCGTGAGAAGGACTACATGAAGATCGTGTCCCTCGCTCCCGAAGTGCTGTAAGGAGGACAATGAAGATGTTTGTAAAAGCCAAGGATCAGGTCGTTGTCATCTCCGGCAAGGACAAGGGCGCCAAGGGCAAGGTGGTCGCCGCCGCTCCCAAGACCGGCAAGGTCGTGGTGGAAGGCGTGGCCATGGTCACCAAGCACCAGAAATCCAAGCAGCAGGGCCAGCCCGGCGGCATCATCAAGAAGGAAGCCTTCATTGATGCCAGCAACGTGATGGTCATCTGCCCCAAATGCGGCAAAGCGATCCGCGTCGGCCACAAGGTTGTGGAAGTCACCGGCAAGGATGGCAAAGCCAGCAAGAAGAACGTGCGCGTGTGCCCCAAGTGCGGCGCGCAGATCGACTGATAAGGAGGCAACAAGCAAATGGCTACCCGTATTAAGGAAAAGTATTTGGCCGAAGCTGTGCCTGCCTTGCAGCAAAAGTTCGGCTATAAGAACGTGATGGAAATTCCCCGGCTGGAAAAGGTCATCATCAACATGGGCCTGGGCGACTGCAAAGACAACGCCAAGGCGCTGGAAGCCGCCGTGGCGGAACTGACCCAGATCGCGGGCCAGAAGCCCCTGGTGACCAAGGCCAAGAAGAGCGTCGCCAACTTCAAGCTCCGTCAGGGCATGAACGTCGGCGCGAAGGTGACTCTCCGCGGTTCCCGCATGGAAGAGTTCATGGATAAGCTGGTCAACATCGCCCTGCCCCGCGTCCGCGACTTCCGCGGCGTGAGCACCAAGGCCTTCGACGGCCGCGGCAATTACGCCCTGGGCATCAAGGAACAGCTGATCTTCCCCGAAATCGAATACGATAAGGTGGAAAAGATCCGTGGCATGGAAATGATTTTCGTGACCACCGCCAAGACCGACGAAGAGGCCAAGGAGCTGCTGCGGCTGCTGGGCATGCCCTTCGCTCAGCAGTAAGGGAGGAGAAACAACAATGGCAAAAACCAGCATGAAGATCCGTCAGGCGCGGCCTGCCAAGTTCTCTACCCGCGCTTACACCCGCTGCCGTCTGTGCGGCCGGCCTCATTCCGTGCTCCGCCGGTATGGCATCTGCCGTATCTGCTTCCGCGAATTGGCCTACAAAGGCCAGATCCCCGGCGTGCGCAAAGCGAGCTGGTAAGTATAAGGAGGTAATAAAATGGTTGTCAATGATCCCATTGCCGATATGCTCACCCGTATTCGCAACGCGCAGATCGCCCGTCATGACAGCGTGGTGATCCCCGCCAGCAACATCAAGAAGTCCATCGCCAAGATCCTGCTTGATGAGGGGTATATCAAATCGGTTGAAAATATTCAGGATGGCCTGCAGGGCAGCATTAAGATCGGGCTCAAGTATCTGGAAAAGAAACAGCCCGTCATCGTTGGCCTCAAGCGCATCTCCAAGCCCGGCCTGCGGGTGTACGCCACCTGCGAAGAGCTGCCCAAGGTTCTGGGCGGCCTGGGCATCGCCATCGTTTCCACTTCCAAGGGCCTGATGACCGACAAGGCTGCCCGGAAGGAAAACATGGGCGGCGAAGTGCTTTGCTACATCTGGTAATCTGATCGTCAGGAGGTAAAAGACTATGTCTCGTATCGGAAGGCTCCCGATTGCCGTTCCCGCGGGCGTGACGGTTACCATTGATGATAACAATCTGGTTACCGTGAAAGGCCCCAAGGGCACGCTGTCCCAGCAGATCAATCCCGATATCAGCGTGAAGCTGGAAAACAACGAAATTAAGGTTGCCCGTCCCAGCGACGATAAGCAGCACCGCGCCTGGCACGGCCTGTATCGCGCCCTGATCCACAACATGGTGGTCGGCGTGACCGAAGGCTTCTCCAAGACGCTGGAAATGGTCGGCACCGGTTATCGTGCCGCCGCCGAAAACAACGGCAAAACTTTGAACATCGCCATCGGCTTCTCCCATCCTGTGATCCTGCAGGCTGAAGAAAATATTTCTTACGAGACCCCCGTGCAGACCAAGATCGTGGTCAAGGGCATCGACAAGCAGCAGGTCGGCAGGATTGCCGCTGATATCCGCGCCATTCGGAAACCCGAACCCTACCTGGGCAAGGGCATCAAGTACGAAGGCGAGCATATCCGCCGCAAGGAAGGCAAGGCCGGTAAGAAGTAAGAAAGGGAGTGAACGCAAATGTTCAATAAGCGCGACCGTAATGAAGTGCGCGTGATCCGTCACGCCCGCGTCCGCAAAAAGATCAGCGGCACCCCCGAAATGCCGCGCCTGTGCGTGTACCGCAGCAACAAGAGCATTTATGCGCAGGTCATCGACGACACCAAGGGCGTGACCCTGGTGTCCGCCTCCACGCTGGATCCCGCCATCCGCGGCCAGCTGGACGACAAGAGCAAGACCGGCGCTTCTGAGCTGGTGGGCAAGCTGGTGGCCGAACGCGCCATCGCCGCCGGAATCAAGGACGTCGTGTTCGACCGCGGCGGTTACCTGTACACCGGCCGTGTGGCCGCCCTGGCCGCCGCCGCCCGCGAAGCCGGGCTGAACTTCTAAGGGGAGGAAAACGTAACATGCCTATGAACGAAAACGATCGTCAGAACGACCGTAAAAACGATCGGCAGGATCGCCCCTTCGAGCGTCGGGACCGCCGGGACCGTCGGGACCGCGAACAGCCCGAAAGCGAATGGAAAGAACGCCTGGTCGCCCTGAACAGGGTTACCAAGGTTGTCAAGGGCGGTAAGAACTTCCGCTTCGCCGCGCTGGTCGTTGTCGGCAACGAAAAGGGCCAGGTCGGCGCTGCCATCGGCAAGGCCAAGGAAGTGCCCGAAGCCATCCGCAAGGCCAAGGAAGCCGCTATGAAGCATCTGGTCACCGTGCCCATGTCCGGCACCACCATCCCCCATGCCATCGACGGCCTGTTCGGCACCGCCAAAGTGGTGCTGCTGCCCGCTGAAGAAGGCGCTGGCGTTATCGCCGGCGGCGGCGCCCGCGCCGTGCTGGAGCTGGCCGGCGTGAAGGACATCCGCACCAAGACCTTCGGCACCAACAACCGCATCAACACCGTGAAAGCCACCCTCGAAGGCCTCAAGGGCCTGCGCAACGCCGAAACCGTTGCCAAGATGCGCGGCAAGACGGTGGAAGAAATCGTGGGCTAAGGAGGATTGGAAAGATGAAACTGAAGATCACCCTGACCAAGTCCCCCATCGCCTCCCTCCAGGTGCATAAGGACACCGTGGCTGCGCTGGGCCTGCGCAAGGTCGGCCAGACGGTCATCAAGGAGGACAACCCCTGCGTCCGCGGCCAGATCTTCCGGGTGAAGCACATGGTCAAGGTCGAGGAAGTCAACGAATAAGATAAGGGAGGATAACCCCTATGAAATTGCATGAGTTGCAACCGGCTATCGGTTCGACGACTGCCCCGAAGCGCCTCGGCCGAGGCGTAGGCTCTCAGTTGGGCAAAACCTCCGGTAAAGGCCACAAGGGCGCCAAGGCGCGCTCCGGCGGCGGCAAGCGCCCCGGCTTCGAAGGCGGCCAGATGCCTCTGACCCGCCGCATCCCCAAGCGCGGCTTTACCAACATCTTTGGCAAGGAATACGCCATCGTGAACGTGTCCGCCCTCAATTGCTTCGAGGACGGCACCGTGATCACCAACGAAGCGCTGATCGAAGCGGGCCTGATCAAGAAGCCCATGGATGGCGTGAAGGTGCTCGGCGGCGGCGAATTGACCAAGAAGCTGACTGTGAACGTGGATAAGGTCACCGAGTCCGCGAAGCAGAAGATCGAAGCGATTGGCGGGAAAGTCGAGGTGAAGTAACGATGTGGGAAACCCTGCGTAACGTCTGGCGGGTTCCAGAGCTCCGCAAGAAGGTGCTCTACACGTTCTTCATGCTGCTGATCTTCCGTTTGGTCAGCGTCATTCCCGCACCCGGTGTCGATGTGAAGGCCGTTCAGGAAGCCATGGGCCAGTATGATATGCTGGGCCTGGTGAACATGATGACCGGTAATTCCTTCGGACAAATGACCATCATGGCCATGGGTATTTCTCCCTACATCAACGCGTCCATCATCATGCAGCTGCTCACCATCGCCATTCCGGCGCTGGAGCGGCTGCAGAAGGACGGCGGCGAAGAGGGCAAGAAAAAGATCAACCGGATCACCCGGTATGTCACGGTCGGCCTGGCCGCGCTGCAGGCCATCGGCATCATCGCCGGTCTGCGCGCCATCAAGCCCGCCTATGCCAACTTCTTCGGTTATATGACCATCGGTATCATCATGGCCGGCGGTACTGCCCTGGCCATGTGGATCGGTGAGCGCATCACCAAGAACGGCATCGGCAACGGCATCTCCCTGCTGATCTTTGCCGGTATTATCTCCAACCTGTTCAACGGCATCGTCACCGCGACCGCCCGCATCTTCAACGGCGGCGGCATGGCGGCTGTGGGACAGCTGGCTGTGATCCTGATCTCCACCCTGCTCATTCTGGTTGTGGTTACTTTCGTGGATATGGCCGAGCGCCGCATCCCCGTCCAGTACGCCAAGCGCGTGGTGGGCAGGAAGATGTACGGCGGCCAGAGCACCCACATTCCGCTGAAACTGCTGAGCGTCGGCGTGCTGCCCCTGATCTTCGCCTACTCCTTCATGGCGTTCCCGGGCACGATCTTCGCTATGTTCGGCACCAACAGCGGCGCGTACAAGTGGTGGAGCGCCAACATGAACCAGGCTTCTCCCTGGTACATGATCGTGTGCGCCCTGCTGATCATCGCGTTCAGCTACTTCTACACTTCCATCACCTTCAATCCTGAGGATATCGCCAAGAATATCCAGCAGCAGGGCGGTCACATCCCCGGTATCCGTACCGGCAGCAAGACCGTGGAATTCCTCAAGCGGACTTCAAACCGCCTGACCCTGTTCGCCGCTCTGTTCCTGGCCATCCTGTCCACCATTCCCTCCCTGCTGACGGTTTGGCAGCAAGTGCAGATTCCTTTCGGCGCTTCTTCCATCCTGATTGCTGTGAGCGTGGCCATCGAGACGGTGCGCCAGGTGGAGAGCCAGCTGGTGATGCGCAACTACAAAGGCTTCCTGGGTTAATCGAAAGAAAAATCCACGGAACACAATGGAATGCACCCCTGGCGGGAGCGATGGTTCCCTCCCAGGGGTGGCATTCCACGTTCTATGTATAGGAATATTAAATTGTGTTCATTCCTGTTCATAGATACTATATGTGGGATAATTTGCCAAATTGGAGATTAAAGAGTAAGATAAAACCTGAACCCTATTCGGCTTTCTCGGAAGGGGGTTCGGGGGAAACCACTCTTTGGCCTCCAAAGAGTGGTTTCCCCCGAAAAAAAAATATAGGAGGTGCTGGTATGAATTTGATTTTTCTGGGCCCTCCCGGCGCGGGAAAAGGCACGATGGCGCAGCTGCTGATGGCTGACGCGGGCATCCCCCAGATTTCCACCGGCGATATGCTCCGCCAGGCGATGAAAGCGGGCACCGAAATGGGCCTGAGCGCCAAGCGGTATATCGAAGCGGGCGAGCTGGTGCCGGACGAAGTGGTCATCGGCATCGTGAAGGACCGGCTCCAGGCGGAGGACTGCAAGAACGGTTACATCCTGGACGGGTTCCCCCGCACGGTTCCCCAGGCGGAAGCGCTAGCGAAGTTCGCTAAGATCGACGTAGCGCTCAATATCGCCCTGGATGACGAAGTGATCATCAACCGGCTGGGCGGACGGCGCGTGTGCTTAAAGTGCGGCGCGACGTATCACACCAGCACCCTGAACGGCAAGGACACCTGCGCCAACTGCGGCGAAAAGCTTGTGCAGCGCAAGGACGACGCGCCGGAAACGGTGAAGAACCGCCTGGCGGTGTATGCCGCCCAGACCGCGCCCCTGATTGACTACTATGCCAAGAAGGGCCTGCTCAAAACCGTGGAATGCGCTCCCAAGGCGACGGTGCAGGAAAACTACGCCAAAGTGCGTGAAACGCTGGGACTCAAATGATCAGTATTAAAAATCCCATTCAGCTGGCCAAGATGCGCAGCGCGGGGCATCTGCTCCACGACGTGCTGGCAGCGACCCGGGAGATCATTCAGCCCGGTATGACGACGATGGATATCAACGCCTTTGTGGATGAACACATCCGCAAGGGCGGCGGTATCCCCACGGAGCTTGGCTACTGCGGTTATCCCGCGTCCATCTGCGCGTCCATCGACGACGAGGTGGTGCATGGCATCCCCTCCAAGAACGTGGAGCTCAGAGAAGGCAGCATCATTTCCATCGATGTGACGCTGGCCCTGGACGGGTGGCAAGCGGACAGCTGCTTTACCGCCCCCATCGGCAAGATCAGCGCAGAAAAGCAAAAGCTGATCCAGGTTACAGAGGAATGCTTCTGGCTGGGCGCGCGGCAGGCCGTCAACGGCAACCGCATCGGCGACGTGAGCCACGCGGTGCAGAGCCACGCCGAAGCCCACGGCTATGGCGTCGTGCGCGACCTGACCGGTCACGGCATCGGCAAGGAAATGCACGAGGACCCCGCGGTGCCCAACTTCGGCCTGGCGGGCCACGGCTCCCGCATCCGTCCCGGCATGACCTTCTGCGTCGAACCCATGATCGCCATGGGACGCTGGCAGGTGCATCAGCTCAGCGACGGCTGGACGATCGTGACCAACGACCACTCGCCCGCTGCCCATTACGAACATACGTTGGCAATTACGCCCAAGGGCCTGCCGGAAATCCTGACGTTGCCCGGCTTCGTCTGGAAAGACTGAACCGATGAGTTGGGAAAAATTCACAAGGATCGGTCCTGCTATTCAGTTAATTTACCGAGAGGGAGCTCAAAGAATACAGTGAAACCGCCAATTTTGCCCGGTTACGCAGTTTTTTCAAAAAAAGGGCGTGACAAAGGCAGGTACTTTGTGGTATTATATACGTTGGACGCCGAATTTGTGATGATGGCGGACGGGGATACCCGGAAGCTGGATCACATGAAGAAAAAACGGCGCAAGCATCTGGCGGCATGTCCCCATGAATTTCCCGAACTTCTGATGCTGCAGGAGAAGGGACAGCTCAAGGACAGCGACATCCGCAAGGCGCTTTCTCCGCTCCGACGCAATGCCCATGGCGAAGAATCGCCGAACGAGAACAGGGAGGGTTAATCCGATTGTCCAAGGACGATGTCATCGAAATGGAAGGCAAGGTCATTGAGGCGCTGCCCAATGCCATGTTCCAGGTTGAACTGCCGAACGGCCATCGCATCATGGCCCATATTTCCGGCAAAATGCGCATGAACTTCATCCGCATTTACCCGGGGGATAAGGTCACGATCGAGCTCTCCCCCTACGACTTGACCCGCGGCCGCATTACGTGGCGCAGCAAGAATTGATTCGTACCTTAAGGAGGTAGAACCCCAATGAAAGTCCGTCCTTCTGTGAAGCCCATCTGCGAAAAGTGCAAGATCATCAAGCGCAAGGGCCGCGTGATGGTGATTTGCGAAAACCCCAAGCATAAGCAGCGTCAGGGCTAACCCACCCTGCGCTACAATGGGAGCGCCGTCCCGAGCGCCTGGCAACAACAGACGCCGGGGACGGCGTTCCCCGCGCGAATCCAACGATTCGCAGCACCGGATACCCCATCTTACCAAGCAGACAAGCCTGTGTGGGCGGCTGCCCCGACGAAAAGCGGCGGGGACCATGCGGCTGTCACATAAAATCCGCCTGGGTTGCGGGCGGAGCGCATCGCGGGCCGCGCGCCTAAGAGGACAAGTTATCTACGCCTTGTCTTTCATTAGGAAGAAAGCGGCCCCAACCCCTCATTTCCCACAGAATCATTTGGAGGTGTAACCAACACATGGCACGTATTGCGGGTGTTGACCTGCCCCGAGAAAAGCGCGTCGAGGTTGGCTTGACTTACATTTACGGCATCGGCCCGACCGTGAGCAAGCAGATCCTTGAAGTGACCGAAGTGAATCCCGACACCCGGGTCAAGGACCTGAGTGAAAACGACGTGAGCAAGCTGCGCGAATATATCGAACATCACCTGAAGGTGGAAGGCGATCTGCGCCGCGAAGTCTCCCTGAATATCAAGCGCCTGGTGGAAATCGGCTGCTACCGCGGCGTCCGCCATCGCCGCAACCTGCCCGTCCGCGGACAGAACACCAAGCAGAACGCCCGTACCCGCAAGGGCCCGAAGCGCACTGTTGGCGGCAAGAAAAAGTCTTAACCTTCGCTGATCATCCATCAGCGAAAAGACGGCGGCTGAACGAATATATGATTCATTCCGCCTGACGCAACAAACATCCAAAAGGACGCCCCGAAAGGGGTTCGGAGGGATATAGAATGGCTCCTAAGAAAGCGCTGAAGAAGGTATCGCGCAAGCGCCGTGAAAAGAAGCTCGTGGAGCGCGGCGTGGCGCACATCCGTTCTTCCTTCAATAATACCATCGTCACCATCACTGACGTGCAGGGCAACGCCCTGTCCTGGGCTTCCGCCGGCGGCATGGGTTTCCGCGGCAACAAGAAGTCCACCCCCTTCGCCGCTCAGATGGCCGCCGAAACGGCCGCCAAGGCCAGCGCCGAGTTCGGCCTCAAGTCTGTGGACGTGCTGGTGAAAGGCCCCGGCTCCGGCCGTGAAGCCGCGATCCGCGCCCTGCAGACCGCCGGTCTGGACGTGACCATGATCAAGGACGTGACGCCCATTCCTCACAATGGCTGCCGTCCGCCCAAGCGCCGCCGCGTGTAATTGAAGGAGGAAGACAAGAATGGCTAACAATAAGCAGCCTATTGCCCGGAAATGCCGTGCTCTTGACATTACTCCGGCTACCATGGGCTATGCGAAGAAAAAGTCCACCCGCAATCCCGGTGGCAACCGCCGCAAGAAGGTTTCTGAATACGGCGGCCAGCTGAAAGAAAAGCAGAAGGTCAAGTTCATCTATGGCGTGCTGGAAAAGCAGTTCCGTCATTACTTCGACAAGGCCTCCAACATGAAGGGCGTTACCGGTGAAAACATGCTGTCCCTGCTGGAACTCCGGCTGGACAACGTGGTGTACCGCCTGGGCCTGGCCAAGACCCGCCGCATGGCGCGGCAGATCGTGGGCCACGGCCACATCCGCGTGAACGGACAGAAGGTGGATATTCCTTCTTACCAGGTGAAGAAGGGCGACGTGATCACCCTGCGTGAACGCTCCACTCAGATGGAAATGTTCAAGGCGCTGCGGGAAGGCACCACCGTGCTGACCCCCAAGTGGCTCACCTTCGATGCCCAGAACCTGACCGGCACCGTGAACGAGCTGCCCACCCGCGCTGACATCGACTACGAAGTGCAGGAGAACATGATCGTTGAATTCTATAGCCGCTGATCCTGTTCTGACCGTATGATGCAGTCCACAACGACCGTATCGAATAGGAGGGTTGGACTCAGTGATTATCGAAATCGAAAAAGCGCATATCGATTGTATCGAGATGGCGGCCAACAACACCTACGGCAAATTCGTGATCGAGCCGCTTGAGCGCGGCTTCGGCCACACGCTGGGCAACGCGCTGAGACGGGTGCTGATCAATTCCCTGCCCGGCGCCGCCGTGACCAGCGTGAGCATCGACGGCGTGCAGCACGAGTTTTCCACCGTTCCGGGTGTGAAGGAAGACGTGACCGAGCTGATCCTGAACCTGAAAGAGCTGGCCCTGAAGCTTTACACGGACCAGGTCAAGATGGTGGAGATCAGCGCCCAGGGTCCCTGCGAATTGACCGCGGCGGACATACGGGTGGATGATGAAGTGGAAATTGTGAACCCCGATCTGCATATCGCCACGCTGGGCGACGGCGCGAAGCTGCATATGTGGCTGAGCTTGGACCGGGGGAGGGGCTATGTGAGTTCCGACAAGAACAAGACGGCCCAGATGCCCATCGGCGTCATTCCCATCGATTCCATCTACACCCCCATCCGCAAGGTCAACTACGTGGTGGAAGACACCCGCGTGGGCCAGATCACGGACTACGATAAATTGACGTTGGAAGTGTGGACGGACGGCTCCGTGGCTCCCGATGAAGCCATCGCCATTTCCGCCCATATCCTGACCGAACAGCTCTCCCTCTTCGTCGGCCTGACCGATCAGACGATGCCCATCAGCACCTCTGAGCCCGAGGACGACAAGATGGAGAAAGTGATGGAGATGACGATCGAAGACCTCGATCTCTCCGTCCGCGCATACAATTGCCTCAAGCGCGCCGGGATCAACACTGTGGCCGAGCTGGTTCAGCGGAACCAGGAGGACATGATGAAGGTGCGCAACCTGGGCAAAAAGAGTCTGGAAGAAGTCGAGCAGAAGCTGCAGGCGCTGGGCCTGGGTCTGCGCCCGACCGAAGAGTGATAGGAGGAAACCCCCATGGCAACAGAGCGCAAGCTGGGCCGTACTGCGAGCCAGCGCAAGGCGATGCTGCGGAACCTGACCACCAATCTTCTGTGGTACGGCCGCATCGAAACCACCGAGGCCAAGGCCAAGGAAGTGCGCAGCATCGTGGATAAAATGATCACCCTCGCCATCCGCGAATATGACAAAACTGTGGATGTGGAGAAGGAATTCTATAACGACAAGAAGCAGATCGTGAAGCAGACCTTCACCAACGACCTGCCTTCCAAGCTGCATGCCCGCCGCCTGATGATGGCTTATCTGTATGATATTCAGGAAGCCAAGAAGGACGACGAAAGCAAGGCTGAATACAAGGAACGCACCAAGGACAACAAGCATCCCGTGGTGGAAAAGCTGTTCCGTGAATACGGCCCCAAGTACCGCGCCCGCAACGCGGAAAAGGGCTGCGCCGGCGGCTATACCCGCATCTATAAGCTGGGCCCCCGCCGCGGCGACGCTGCCGAAATGGTGATTATCGAATTGGTGTAAGCTCACCTTTTCCTTGTAAAAAACAGGCTGTGATTTCACGGCCTGTTTTTCGTTCATACTATGCGGGAAGAATTGTGCATTCACTTTTTTGCATTTCTTTTGTAACGAATATACGGTTTCTCAGTCTAACTGACGAGAGCGCAGGAAGGAGGTGAGAATGTGATCCAGGATCGAAACGGGAAGCTCTATGAAGCTTATTATATGCGCGTTTTTTCTTATGCGATGACGCTCGCCAAAGATCGCTCTCAGGCGGAGGAAATCACCCAGGAAACTTTTTTCCGCGCTTTTTCCAAGAAGGCAAGTTTCCGTGGAGAGGCGGACGAAACGACTTGGCTTTGCGCCATCGCGAAAAATCTGTTTCTGGATGAAAGGCGGCGGCAGGGAAAAACCGCGCCGATCCCAGAGGAATTGCCGGATGCCAGAAAAGGCGTTGAGCAGGCCGCTGTGGATCGTGACGCGTCGTTCCGTATCCATATGGCGCTTCACGCGCTGGAAGAACCGTACAGAGAAGTGTTTGAATTGCGTATCTTCGGAGAATTGAGCTTTCGGGAAGTCGGGCTGATCTTCGGGAAAACGGAGAATTGGGCACGGGTCACATATCACCGGGCGCGGCTCAAGTTACAGGAAAGGATGGAAGAAACATAATGGAACATATGGAATGCGATGTGATTCGCGATTTGCTGCCGCTGTACGCGGATGACGCCTGCAGTGAAAAGAGCCGCTCCCTGGTGAACGGGCATTTGTTGGACTGCGCCGAATGCCGGGCTGTACTTCAGCGGCTCAAGGAAACGGAGCTTGAAAATAACCTGAAAAACGAAAAGGATTCTGTAATCCAGTATGGGCTGAAAAAATTCAGAAAACGTACCGCGGCGGTGGGGTCGGCAGTTTCCGGCGCGGTGCTGATTCCGATTTTGGTTTGCCTGTATCTCTTTGGCTCTCCTTTGGGCTGGATCGATATTGTGCTGGCAGCCCTCTGTGTCGCTGCGTCCGTGAGCGTTGTTCCCATTATGGTGCAGGAAGACAAGTACTTTTGGACGCTCTGCGCCTTCACGGCCAGCCTGATGCTGCTTCTGGCGGTAGTGTGTATTCACGGCCATGGGCATTGGTTCTGGATCGCTGCCAGCGCTTCGCTTTTTGGCCTGGCGGGGGTGGGCCTTCCCTTTGCCGTCAAAGCGCGGCCGATGAAAAAACTCATTGGGGACAGAGAACCTTGGGTGATTCTGGCCGGAATTGACCTGGCCCTGTTCATGACCATGATGAGCATGATTTCTTCCCATGGCAGAATGACACTGGGAACGCTCTTGTTCACCGTCGGGGTCATCGTTGGCATTGTTTTGATCGTTTCTGAAATTTATAAACGGCGGAATGCAAAAAAGTAAGACATTTTCTCATCCGTTGCCCTGCCAAGCCAGAGGAAACAATTGGGTGAAGCAATAACTCAAAGCTCCCTGTACGCTTATTGGTTCAACGCCGCTTCCCAGGCGTCGGCCTTGAAGCCGGGCACGACGGCCTTATCTGTCACCAGCAGGGGACGCTTGACCAGCATTCCGTCGGTGGCCAGAAGGGAAAGCATTTCCTCATCGGTCATGGCGGGCAGCTTGTCTTTCAGGTTGAGTTCCCGATAGAGCATCCCGCTGGTATTGAAGAACTTGCGCAGGGGCAGGCCGCTTTGCCGCTGCCAAAGGCGCAGTTCGTCGGCGGTGGGGTTCTGCTCCTTAATGGGGCGCTCGTCATAGGCAATCTGGTTTTCGTCCAGCCACTTCCGAGCTTTCTGGCAGGTGGTGCATTTGGCGTAGCAGATGAATACGGGCTTCATTGCGCATTCCTCCTATTTCTTTTCGTGTTCCCTCCGCCATGCCTTGATCTGCTCCAGCCGGTCGCGGAATTTATATTCCAGGCCCTGGTCGGTGGGCTGGTAGTATTCCCGGCCGATCAGCGAATCGGGCAGGCAGCGCATGTCGGCGATTTTGTCTTTCAGGTCGTGAGCGTACTGATAGCCCTTGCCGTAGCCCAAATCCCGCATGAGGCCGGTGACGCCGTTGCGGATGTGGAGGGGGACGGGCTCGTCCAGTTGCTTGAGGGCGTCTTCCTTGGCCGTGTTGTAAGCCACCTCCATGGCGTTGCTCTTGGGGGCGAGGCTCAGGTAAATCACCGCCTGGGTCAGGTGCACAGTGCATTCCGGCATCCCGATCAGGTGGCACGCCTGGTAAGCCGCCACCGCCAATTCCAGCGCCCGGGGGTCAGCCAGGCCCACGTCTTCGCTGGCGAAGCGGGTCACCCGGCGGGCAACGTAAATGGGGTCCTCACCCGCTTCCAGCATCCGCGCCAGCCAGTACACCGCCGCGTCGGGATCGGAATTGCGCATGGATTTGTGCAGGGCGGAAATCAGGTTGTAGTGCTCCTCGCCGTTCTTGTCGTATAATAAAGACTTCCGCGCGGTGCACTGCTCCACGGTTTCACGGGTCACCCGGGTGACGCCGTTTTCCTCGTCACCGTTCAGCACCGCCATCTCCAGGGTGGACAGCGCCATCCGCGCGTCGCCGTTGGCGAAAGCGGCGATGAGGCGCAGCGTATCGTCGTTCGTTTCGATCTTCTGATAGCCAAAGCCACGCTGGTCGGAAAGCGCGCGTTTCAATAAAGAAAGAATATCATCCTCCGTTAATCCTTTCAGCACGAACACCTTGCACCGGGAAAGCAGTGCGCCGTTGACCTCAAAGGAGGGATTCTCCGTCGTAGCGCCGATGAGGATGATGCTGCCCTTTTCCACGAAGGGCAGGAAAGCGTCCTGCTGGGCCTTGTTGAAGCGGTGGATTTCGTCCACGAACACGATGGTCTTGTCGCCGTAGACGCGGTTGCGGTCGGCCTCCTGCATCACCTCGCGGATCTCCTTGATGCCGCTGGTGACGGCGGAAAACTCAATGAATTTCGCCTGGGTCTGCCGGGCGATCACGTTGGCCAGCGTGGTTTTGCCCACGCCCGGCGGGCCCCAGAAAATCATGGAGGTCACCGCGTCCTGCTCAATGATGCGGCGCAGGATGCGTCCCGGCCCCAATAAATGCTTCTGTCCCACGATCTCGTCCAGCGTCTGGGGCCGCAGCCGCGCGGCCAGGGGCTGGGCCACGGGCTGTTCCAATAATGATACCTGATCCTTCATATCATCATCCTTTGGCCGTTCATGATGGCTGCATATGAAATAACGATGCTATTGTAACACAGGCAGGAAAGAACCACAAGAAAGAAAATCCGCCATCTGACAGCAAAGGCATGTAAATTATTCCAGCGAACCTGTCAGCGGAAATTGATAATCTGCCGATGTTGTGATATACTATACCGGAAAACGGAGGTGAGGCGCGGTGGATTACGGCATGCTGTGCGCCCAGGCCCGTTCCTTAGCGGAGGCGGAGGGCTGGTATGTGGCGCTGATGGCGAACGCTTCGGCGCTGCTGTGGGAAACCCTGCCGGACATTAACTGGGCGGGTTTCTATATCGTCCGGGACGGCGCGCTGACGCTGGGGCCGTTCCAGGGCAAAACCGCCTGCATTCATATTCCCCGGGACAAGGGCGTGTGCGGCGCGGCATGGCGGGAAAACAAGACGATGCTGGTGCCGGATGTGCACGCGTTCCCCGGCCATATCGCCTGCGACAGCGCCTCCAACGCGGAAATCGTGATTCCTTTGCGGGATGCGGCAGGCGAAGTTAAGGCGGTGTTGGACATCGACAGTCCCACCCCGAACCGCTTTTCGGAAGCGGACAGGCAGGGCCTGGAAGCGTTTGCCCACGAAATCGAACGGGCCATGAAAGGATTGGAAGCATGAAAACCATGTATCTGGCGGGCGGCTGCTTTTGGGGCTGCCAAAAGTATTTTGACCTGATGGACGGCGTGCAGGAAACCGAGGTCGGCTACGCCAACGGTCCCACGGAAAACCCCACCTATGAACAGGTGAAGCATCATGCGGGCCACGCGGAAACCGTGCGGGTGGTGTATGACCCCGCCGTGCTGCCGCTGAGGGAACTGCTGCGCCGGTATTTCCAGGTGATTGACCCCACGGCGGTGAACCACCAGGGCGAGGACTTCGGCATTCAGTACCGCACCGGGATTTATTATGTGAACGAAGAAGACGCGCCGGTCATCACCGAAGCCCTGAACGAACTGTCGAAGCAGTATGACAAGCCCCTGGCGGTAGAAAACAAGGCGTTGGAAAACTTCTATTCCGCCGAGGAGTATCACCAGAAATATCTGGAAAAGCATCCGGACGGCTACTGCCATATCCATTTTGACTGAAGCACACAAAACAGAAAAGGTGATGAAAACGATGAAACGGTTCATCTGTATGCTGCTGCTGTTGGCCATGCTGCCCGTTTCCGCGCTGGCGGACAGCCCGCTGCCTGAGCAATTGACCCTTGCTCCCGGCGACAGTATGCGTTTTAAGCTGCCCTTCAAAGGGTACTGGGATAGCGAAGACCCGGACGTGGCATCCGCCGAAGGAAACGTTGTCACCGCGTATGAGGAAGGCTTTACCGTGCTTTCTCTGGTCAGTCCGGACGGCGAGGAATTCCAGATGGAAGTGGAAGTGACCGCGGGGGAGAGCGCTTTGGCGCAGCCCGTCCAGGAAGCGAATGAAATCGACGATTCCGTGCCCGCCCTCATCCGCAAAGCTATCGACATCGGCATTCAGGAATGGCAGGAAAACCTGGGCAGCGCTCTGCCCCGCAGCAATAACAACAAGCCCGCCAAGGGCAACAAGTATTGCGTGTGGTGGGGCTATGACTGCGGCTGGTGCGGCGCCTTCGCCAACTACTGCATGGACACCGCGGGCGTGCCGCTGGAGCCCTCGGACACCTACAAGAAATTAAAACCCCTGGGCAACGGCGATCCCCACGGCGTGCGGGAAGCCGCCGTACCCAAGCTGGATACCGGCTTTTCCAACATGGACCGGGTGACCCAGGACGATCCGCGCCCCGGTTATCTGGTGATCTACGGCCGCCGTGACAGCAAGAGCAGCAGCGGCAGCCGGGTATCCGCCTACGCCTTTGTGCATGTGGGCATCGTGACGGCGGTGGAGGATCTGGGCGGCGGCAAATTCCTGATTTCCACTGTGGAAGGCAATCTGTCCAACCGCATCAAACGTTTCACTTATGTTTATGATTCCAACTCCCCCGCGAACAAAGCCAAGCCGGACCTCAAGGCTAATCTGAATATGTCTCCCGCGCCGGACAGTGTTCCCCGGGAGCCGGATATTCAGTATGAGCCCCACCAGGACACCTGGTATGTGACTGAATTCTGCAGAACCTGGTATTAAACATCAAAAAGAGCCGCGAAGAAAAGCGGCTCTTTTTTGAACATAACTGTATACACGATGACTGAATGGGCGCTTTAATACACTACGGGGCGAGGGCTTGTGTGGCCCTCATGCACCTGCACCAGGAGATTTCATCTCCTGGACCTCAATAGCGGGTATGGCTTGGATTGGAAAATCAGCCTGGTTCCCGCTGATGCTTGGAGGAACGTGGAAGTCTGGCTTGACGCCGTTGCGCTTCTGGCCCGGCGGCGAAGCCGCCAACCCGGATGCAAAGCATCCGGGGAAAGCCAGGGAATAATC
>CADCJO010000022.1:8965-46013 GCA_902801765.1 uncultured Eubacteriales bacterium | reverse complement strand
TTGCCCTATCCTCCATTGCTGGCAGTTCTATTCTATCATGGCTTTTCGCTGTAGTCTATTGTCGCAAATTCGATTGTCCTTGACATGGGGAGCACTTTAGACATCAGTATAGATAGTACCTATATCAAGGCACACAAGGCAAGCGCGGGTGCCGAGAGAGGGGGAGGATGATAGCCAAAAGGCGGAAGAAAATCCTGCCCAAAAGAATCAGTGCATCGGGGTCAGTCGGGGCGGCAGAAGCACCAAGATTCATGCTGTCGTGGATGCTCTTGGCAACCCGATTCATGTTCAGCTTTCTGCTGGGAACGTGCATGACGTAAAGGTCGCGCAGGAGATACTGGAAGCGGTCAAATTGCGTCCTGGGATGGCTGTTTTAGCCGACAAAGCCTACGGGAAATGGGAATTGCGGGAGTTTATCGCCAATATCGGCGCTGATTTCTGCATCCCTCCCAAGAGCAATGAATCCGATCCCTGGTTCGTGGATTGGTGGCTTTACAAGGAACGACATTTGGTGGAGACGTTTTTCTTGAAGCTGAAGGAATTCCGCCGCGTAGCTACCCGCTATAACAAACGCGCGGATCGCTTCTTGGCTTTTGTCCATTTGGCCTGTATCCGTATACTTCTTGCATAATTCGGGTGGGTATGCTTTTAGAAACAGACTCTAAACTCAATCTAAAACTATATCATCTTCCGGTCAACGTAGCGCTGCTACGCCTCCCTCCATTCAGCTTAGCCACGGCGTAAAATCCATCCCAAATCTGATACATTTTTAGCTTGAGTTTAGTATTAATAATTCGGAAATCGAATAAAAAACAGCCGGTTTTGTCATGATCAGCAAAACCGGCTGTTGAAGACAGGGGAAAGGGTCACGCCTTATCTTCCTCATCTTTATCGCTCACAAGCGCTTTCAATTCCTGCATAAAGGTGGGTATATCGGTAAAGGAGCGGTAGACGGACGCGAAGCGGATATACGCCACCTCGTCCAGCTTGCGCAGGGATTCCATCACCATTTCGCCGATTTGCCGGGTGGTGATTTCTTCCTGCAAATTGTTGTACGCCAGCTGTTCGATGGAATTGACAATTTTTTCGATCTCCGCCGCGCTGACGGGCCGCTTGTGGCACGCCGCGATAATGCCGCTGCGAACTTTCTTGGGATCGAACAGCTCGCGGGAGTTGTCCTTTTTGATCACCAGCAGCTGCTGTACCTCGATTTTTTCATAGGTGGTGAACCGCTTGCCGCAGTTGATGCATTCACGGCGGCGGCGGATGGAATTGCCGTCGTCGGTGGGACGGGAATCCACCACGCGGCTGTCGGCACAATTACAGAACTGGCACTTCACAGCGCTTCCTCCTTTTCGTCATATCCTTTGTTTCTTGCACATAAGCTGATGATTCAATGAACAATGCCGCGGAGCATTTTATGCTTCGCGGCATAATTATAACTTTTTTTTTTCGTTTTGTCTATAATTTTTACGAAATTATTTCAAAATCATTTCATTTTTTATTCATCCAGAAGATCTTCCGGCCCAATCTCTACCAGGATCACATTTTCACCGATTTTGCAGATGCGCTGCCAGGGGATGACGACCCCGCATTTTTCTCCGCGAATCACATTGCCAACCTTGAATTCGCCGGGCACCACCAGCGCCTCCACGCGGCCGTCGCGTTCATCAAATTCGATATCCATGACTTTCCCCAGGCGCTTACCGTCCAATGTGTTGACCACATCCTTCGTGCGCAGCTCGGACAGGCTCATCCGATCACCCCCTGCAACAGCTTATGCGGGACGGTCAGGAATCATCACTTAACCGAACGGAGCCTCAGGAAGCGGCGCACAGCTACCTGCCCACATCCTCAATGCCGCGGAGAATTTCCGGCTCCCGCACATCGCGGACGGTGGTGAATACTTTCCGGGTCAGCAGTGCCCCGGCACGGTACCACATGCAGATGAAAGGGCAGTCCTGGCAGAACTGATCCTGAATGTCCCAGAGCAGCTGTTTGTATTGGCTGAATTCCCTTTCTTCGCGCATGGCTTTGCACAGCTTATCCATGGCGGAGGAGCGGTAGCCGGTGTAGTTGCCGGTGTTGCCGGGCATAAGCAGGAAGCCGGGATCGGGCACCACGTCCATTTGGAAGGCGGCGATGGCCATGTCGTAGTTTCGGGCCTTCAGGCGGGCGGCGGCAGTGGCGAAGCTGACGCTTTCGATATGCACGCTGATGCCCACGGCGGCCAGATAATCCTTGATCATGCCCGCCACCTGCACGCGAACGGAGTTTTCCTGCTCCTCATACACGTACAGACCCAGCACCAGCTTCCGTTCTTTCTGCTGACCGCTTTCCGTTACCGTGGTATACCGGACGCCGTTGTCGCGGTTGGGGTTGGATTTCCAGCCCTGCTCGTCCAGGATCTGCCGGGCTTTGTCCGGGTTGTAGGAATAGGCTTCTTCGTTGTCTTTGTACATCCAGGTACCCGCGGGCATTGGGGTATCCGTCCGCTTGGCCATGCCCATGTACACCGTATTGGCGATGTTGTCAAAGTCGATGGCGTAACGAACCGCCTTGCGGATTTCAACATTATTCAGGGGGAAAGCGCTTGCGCTGTCGTTCAGCAGCAGCGTTTCCAGCTGCCGGGTGCGGTAGGCGATGTTCAGGTTGGTCAGGCCGGTCTGGTACTGCCCGGCGGAGGCGCTGCGGGTGATGGCGGCGTCCACGCGGTTATATTCGTAGTCCATGATCAGCTCGCGGTTGGTGGCCTTGAATTCCACGTTGATGCCCTTCACCGTGGGCGCGCCGTTCCAGTAGTTTTCATTGGCGGAAAGGTGAAGCGTGTTGGCGGGCAGGAACTGATCGACCTTGAAGGGGCCGGTTCCGGCGGGCTGGGCGGCTTGCACCTGATCCCGGGGCAGCACCGGAAAGGTGAGAGCGAAGCGCACCGCGAAGTAAGGGCGGCTGACGCTGATCTGCAGCGATTCGGCGCTGTTGACGGACACTTTGCTGATGATGTATTTCAGCTGATTGTACTGCCCCAGACCCATTTCCGCCAGTCGCAGGATTTCGTTGATGGTGGCTTCCACATCGTAGGCGGTGCACTGCTGGCCGTCGTGGAAATACACGTCGGGCCGGATGCGCACTGTCCAGCTTTTCCCGTCCGTGGTGGAGTCGCAGGAGGCGGCCAGGCAGAGCTTGGGCATATAGTCGTCGTCCAGGGAGAACAGTCCTTCGTATACCAGCGCGGTCAGGGATTGAAATTCCCGCTCCTCCGCCTGGAGGGGGTTCAGGTACTGCGTTTTGACAGAAATCATGCCCAGGGACAGAATGTCGTCCATGGTTGTAGCCAGCGCGGGAGGGCAGAGAAGCGTCAAGGCAAGGATGAAAGATAAAAAACGAAGCAACAGTTTAGTGGGGGAAAGGAATTCAGAGTACAGAGTACAGAGTACAGAGGATATGGTCGACGCGTTATGCTCCCTCGCTTTTTGCTGTTGATTCTCTGTACTCTCTGACTCTTTTTTAATAGTAGTGCTGTAAATAGATCGCATAGCTGTTCACCACTCTTCCCGCGTAGGTCTGCGTATCGGATTTGGGAATTTCGGACACCTTCAATGTTTGTCCATTGGAAGAATAATTCTGAATCCAGCTTGGCACGGTGCCCCAGCCCGCGTGATACGCGCAGGCGACCAGGATGGGGTCGTCGCTGCCAATCTGGCGGATGATATAGCGCAGCAGATAGCAGCCCATTTTAATGGCGTTTTCCGGTTCATACACCGCGTCCAGATCCGTCTTTTTGATGCCGCAGTTGGGGGCGACCCAGTCAAAAGTGTTCGGCATAAACTGCATCAGACCCATGGCACCCTTGCTGCTCACCGCCCGCGGGTTATAGTCGCTTTCCTGCTTGATGATTGCCGACACGTAGGCGGGGTTCAGATTATATTCCGATGCGTACCGCTCGATCAGGTCGCGGTACTTCGGCTTGTGGGCCTGCACGGTGTTTTCGTAACGCTGCCGCTCCTGCTCCCGCGTCTCGTAAAGCGCTTTCAGCCGCGCGTTTGCCTGGGTCAATTGGCTCGCCTGATACACGATCACACCGACCAGCGCGGCTAGAATCAAGGCCTGCCACCAGGTAATCAAGGGAGGCTTTTTCGCTTTGGCATGGCGGCCCTGGGTGCGTCCCGAACGGCGGTTGCGCTGGGGCGGCGGCGCGGAATAGGGAACGGATGGGGTTGGAATATCGTTCATGATGGAACTCCTGAATCATAAAGTGTTTAGAGCGGCGGATGAAAGTTCATGCTTCTAAAGAAATACAGATATTCTCAACAAATCCAAACGATTTGCACTCCGCTCTGAACGCTCCAAGCATGGCTTAGCCGCGCTCCAGCTTCTCCACTGCGTTCCGCCATAACCCGAGCGCGATGGCGGCGCTTTCTTCCTTGGAGCCCTCCGTGCGAATGACGTGATCGGCGCGGCGGCGCTTTTCCATCACCGGCATCTGGGAATGGATGCGGCGCAGGGCTTCCTTGTAGGTGATCGCGCCCCGCTTGCGCACGCGGCGCACCTGCTCCTTTTGCGGCACGTAAGCGCACCAGATTTCCTGGCACCAGGCATCCATGCCCACTTCGTACAGCAGCGGCACGTCCATCACCACCGGCCCGTCGATGGCGTCCATCTGCCGGTGGATTTCATCCAGCACCATGGGATGCAGAATCCCGTTCAGCGCGTCGCGCTCCTTGGGATCGCTGAACACAATGTCCGATAATGCCCGGCGGTTCAGCTCGTCCCCGTCGAATACCCGGTCCCCAAATCGCTCCCGGATGGCGGGCAGCGCGGCGCCGCCTTTTGCCGTGAGCGCGCGGGAGATTTCGTCCGCGTCGATCACCGGGACGCCGTTTGCCTTGAGTGCTTTGGATAAATTGCTCTTGCCGCAGGCGATGCCTCCGGTCAGGCCGATCACATATTTGCTCATTTCATCACCTTGAAGGGATCAGTGTACAGAGTTCAGAGGGCAGAGTACAGATCATCTTGTTTTTCCACAATGCGAATGATCGTGTGGAAACACAAATGAATCTGTACTCTGAACTCTGTACTCTGCACTCTTAACCTGCCTCTGATCTCAATTTCCAGTTTATTTTGTTTCATACCAGCTGTTTCCTGTTTTAACCTCCGCCACCAGCGGGACGGACAGCCGGTATACCTGCTCCATACACTCCCGCAGGATGCGGGTGACGTTTTCTTCTTCTTCCTTGGGCGCTTCGATCAGCAGCTCGTCGTGCACCTGCAAAATCAGCCGGGCTTGTAAGCCCTCTTTTTTCAGCGCGTCGTGCACCCGCACCATGGCCAGCTTGATGATATCCGCCGCGGTGCCCTGGACGGGCGTGTTCATGGCGGCGCGCTCGCCGAAGTTCCGGGTGTTGGCGTTGCTGGCTTTGAGCTCCGGCAGCTGCCGCCGCCTTCCCATCATGGTGACGGCGTAGCCCTTTTCATAGCCCTCCTTCACCGCTTCGTCCATGAATTTCTTGACCCCGGGATAGCGGTCAAAGTATCGGGCAATGAATTCCCCGGCCCGCTTGCGGCTGACCCCGATGTTCCGGGCCAGGCCGAATTCGCTGATGCCGTAGACCAGGCCAAAGTTGACCGCCTTGGCGCTGGAGCGCATTTCCCGCGTCACTTCCTCCATGGGCACGCCGTAGACCTCCGCCGCCGTGCGGGTGTGAACGTCCTGGCCTTTTTGGAAGGCGTCCACCATGGCGGGGTCGCCGGAGAAGTGGGCCATCACCCGCAGCTCGATCTGGCTGTAGTCCGCGTCGGCCAATACGCAGCCGGGCTTGGTGATGAACGCCTTGCGGATCTCCCGGCCCATCTCTGTGCGGACGGGGATGTTTTGCAAATTCGGTTCGCTGGAGGAAATGCGGCCCGTGGCGGTGCCGGTCTGATCGAAGGAACTGTGCACCCTGCCTGTAGCGTCCATCTTGCGCAGCAGCGCGTCGATGTAGGTGCTGTTCAGCTTCACCACCTGGCGGTATTTCAAAATCGGAGCAATGCAGGGGTGCAGATCCACCAGCTTTTCCAAAGTGTCCGCGTCGGTGGAATAGCCTCTTGTTGTCTTTTTGCCGTGGGGCAGGTCCAGGGTTTCAAAGAGCACCTTGCCCAATTGCTGGGTGCTGTTCAGGTTGAAGCCGGAAACGCCGGACAGCCTGTACACTTCTTCCTTTAATTCCTCCGCCTGCCGGGTGAATTCTTTTCCGAGTTCGGAGAGCACCTGTCCGTCCACCTGGAAGCCCGCCTGTTCCATGTCGAACAGCACGTACAAAAGAGGCATTTCAATGTCCCGCATGAGGGCGGTCATGCCCTCCGCTTCCAGTTGCTTCTGCTGCTTTTCTGCCAAGACCAGCACACCCGCGGCGTCATTCCGGGCGAATTGGGACAGAGCGTAGGATTTCTCCTGGGGATTATGTAAGTATGCCCCCAGCATGGTATCCCAGGCGAACTGGGGCAAGGGCAGATTCATATCGGCCAGCAGATGCAGCAGGGCTTTTCCGTCATGGACGTACAGCTTTTCGGACAGCAGCGGTTTCAGCGCCTGCCAGGCTTCATCGGGCAGCAGACCTTCCGACAGCATATCCTGCTGCAATTGGATTTCGCCCAAGCGTCCCGGCCCGGCAATGGTCAGGCGGGTGGGGGAGACGTGAAGCGCTGCTTTCTGTCCCTGGATGGAACGCAGGAAGGCGGAGATTTCATCCGCGCTGCGCAGGATTTCCACGGCAAACTCCGCCTGTTCCTCGTCCGATTCGGCGGCAGTCTCCGCGCCGGAAGCCATTTTGCCAAGCCTCTCGGCGATGCCGTTCAGCTTATACTTGCGCAGGGTGGGCAGGCCTTCCGACATATGAGAAATATCAAACGCGTTCAGATCAAATGCAATCGGCGCGGTGGGCCGGATGGTGGCCAGGTCTTTACTGAAAGCCGCTAGCTCTGCGTTGTCCCGCACTTTTTCCCCCAGCTTGCCCTTGATTTCATTTCCATGAGCCAGCACGTTTTCCAGCGTGCCGTATTCATTGAGCAGCTTGACGGCGGTTTTTTCACCCACGCCGGGAATGCCGGGAATGTTGTCGCTGGCGTCGCCCATCAGGCCCTTCCAGTCCGTCACCTGCTCGGGGGTGACGCCGAAGGCTTCCTTCACGCCCGCGGAATCAAACAGCGTGCTTTCCGTGATGCCCTTGCGGGTGAACAGCACCTTTGTCCCATCGCCGATCAATTGCAGCGCGTCCCGGTCGCCGGTGAGCAGCACGCAGTCCAGCCCGTTTTCCCGGCATTTTCGGGACAGCGTGCCCAGAATGTCGTCAGCCTCATAGCCTTCGCTGGTCAGCACACCCAGCTTCATATCGCCCAATATTTCCTTGATCAGCGGGAACTGGGGCCGCAGCTCCTCCGGCATGGCGCGGCGGCCCGCCTTGTAATCCGCGTAAGCGGTGTGGCGGAACGTGGGCGTTGGCAGGTCAAAGGCGACGGCAATATACCGCGGCGACACCTCCTGCATGGCCTTGAACAGCATCGCCAAAAAACCGTGGGCCGCGTTGGTATACATGCCGTCTGTATCCAGCAGGGGAACGGCGTAAAAAGCCCGGTGCATCAGGCTGTTTCCGTCCACAGCCAGCAGCGTTTCCCGCATACAATCACCTCGTCAGCCGGAGCATTCTCCGACAGGGATAAAATTTCATTTTATTATAACACGATTCACGGGAAATGAAAAGAAATTGCTTCAAAATCATCTCTCCGCTTGCTTCAAAATCGTCTCTCCGCTTGCTGCGGATCGCATCATCGTGCCTATCCGTTTCCCGATCGCAGTGTTGGAAAAAAATGGGCTGAATGCAGCCGCGCAGTGACGGCTGAAATGATACGGTCTGTTCTATCAAGCCGCAAACCGGAACTTCCGATTCATTCTTTTGATAATCGTGTACAACAGCGCTTTTTTCATGTATAATAAGACTGCTGAAAGGGAGACACCGTTTCTCCCCCAAATACCGTGCATCCGTCAGATCAGCATGCGATACATGAAGAAGAGAAGGAAGCTGCAAACATGATCAAGATTTACGGAATGCCAACCTGCCCCTATTGCGATTATGTCCACGAGCAGATCAAAGGACGGGAAGACGAATTTGAATACATCAACATTGGCGAGAACATCCGGAACATGAGCGCTTTTACCCGCCTTCGGGACAGCAGCCCCGTGTTCGATCACTGCAAGGAAATCGGCGATGTAGGCATTCCCGCCTTCGTGTTTGAGGACGGCAGGATTTCCATCGATCCGGCGGACGCCGGCCTGATCGAATACGGCACGCCAGGCGCATGTTCCATTGAAGATCACCGAAGCGGAAGAAAAGGCTGCTGAAAGCATCCGCTGCCTGGCAGGAGAAGATCAAACCGCCCGCGCATAAACGCATCAATGCTTGGGCGGGGTAAAACAAATGTCCTGCAGAAGGACGCTGTCCGCGAATACGCGGCAGGCCGCGTCGGCATATTCATCCACACCGGAGGACTTTCTGAGCGCCCGCTTTGCCGGAGCGGGACAGTCCAGCGCCTGCATGAGATAATACATCACGCCGTGCATCCGTCCGACCACGGCATGCTCAGGCCACCATTTGAGGTACTCCCGGTATAAGCGGTCATGGAAAAGACGCAGAGATTCTATCGTCAGCCTGTCCCCTCCCTGCGTTTCCTGCGCCAAAGCAGGGTTGACCGCCAGCCCCCGCCCCAGCATCAAATCAAAACGGCTCATTTCCCGGCATTCTGCAGCGCGGAACAGATCCCCGTTGAAGATCACCGGGAAAGGGGCTTTTTGTGCTGCTTCCAGGAACAAATCGCGGTGAGGCGTGCCGCCGTAAAACTCCCGATAGGTGCGTGGATGCAAAATCCATTCGTGAACGGGATAGCATAAAAAGACGTCCAACAGTCTTGGCCATTCGTCAATGGATTCGTAACCGCACCGGGTTTTCAGCGACACCGGCAGGGGAGACTTGGCGTAGATTTCATCCAGAAACCGGGCCAGCGCGTCCGGGGCCTTCAGCATCCCCGCCCCTTTTCCTTTGGCGGTCACCGTGCCGGAGGGACAGCCCAGGTTCAGATTGACTTCCGTATAGCCCGCGTCCCGGAGAAGCTTTGCCATTTCCAAAAACAGCCCGGCGTCCTTGCACAGTATCTGCGGCACGGCGGGAACCCCGGCGTTTTCGCGCGGGTCGATGTCCGATTGCTGACGGCTGGTAAAGGACAGGGAGGACGACGGGCTGATAAAGGGCATAAAGTATTTTGCCACCCCGCCGAACGTTGCGTGATGCACCCGGCGGTAAATAGCGTCGGTCAGCCCTTCCAGGGGAGCAAAGTATATCCGCATCAGTATTTCATCACCAATTTGATGGCTTTCACCCCGACCTTGTAGATCGGCCCTTCCAGCTCCTTCTTCACGTCCTGGAGCATTTTCCGGATGGGGATTTGCTGAGGGCAGTGGGTTTCACACTTGCCGCATTGGACGCAGTTGCCGGCGCCTGTGGAGTTTTTGCGCAGGCCCGTGCACATAAAGTATTCCCGCAGACCGGCAAGCTTGTTTTCAGTAAACACGCGGTTATAAGCGGCGAACGCGCCGGGGATATCCACGTGCTGCGGGCAGGGCATGCAGTAGCGGCAGCCGGTGCAGCCCACCTTCATTTTGGCGTTGATGGCCTCGGACACCTGTTTCAGCAGGGCATGGTCGCTGTCGGAAAGCGTACCGATCCGGCTGTCGTCGGCGGCGCGGAGGTTCTCGGTCAGCATCTCCATGGAGTTCATGCCGGACAGCACGCAGGTGACTTCCTTCTGGTTCCACAGCCAGCGGAACGCCCATTCGGCGGGGCTGCGCTTTACCGGATAATCGGTAAAGGCTTTGACTGCTTCGGGCGGCAGGTTCCTTACAAGCTTGCCGCCGCGTAAAGGCTCCATGATCACCACCGGAAGCCCCTTTTCCGCTGCGTGCCGAAGGCCCGTTACGCCTGCCTGGGTATGCTCGTCCATGTAGTTATACTGAATCTGGCAGAAGTCCCAATCATAGGCGTCCACCAGCTGGCAGAACATATCCGAATTGCCGTGATAGGAAAAGCCAACCTGGCGAATGGCGCCGGTTTTCTTTTTCTCCTCGATCCAATCCTGAACGCCCAGCGCCTTTAACCGCTCCCAGGTTTTTACATCCGTAAGCATGTGCATCAGGTAATAATCCACATGATCGGTCTGCAGGCGTTTTAACTGCTCCTGGAAATATTTTTCCATGCTCTCGGCGTTCTTTACCAGATAATGGGGCAGCTTGGTGGCTATGTTGATTTTGTCCCGAGCGCTGTTGCGCTTCAGAATTTCGCCCAGCGCCGCTTCGGAACCGGAATAAACATAAGCGGTGTCGAAGTAATTCACACCGCCGTCAATCGCCGCCATAATTTCCTGTTCCGTTTTCTCCAGATCGATGCGGCCCGCTTTGGTGGAAAAGCGCATACAGCCGTAGCCTAAAACCGAAATGGGATTACCGTACTTATCTTTCCGATACTGCATAGTAAAACTCCTTTTTCAACAGGCGGTTGCGGTGCGGATACAAACGGGATACCGGGTTTTCAGGGCTTCAAAGGCTTGGTCGGCGGCTGCTTTGCTTTCAAACGCGCCGAACACCACCGAACCGGAGCCGGTCATCTGGGCAAAGGCCGCGCCCGCTTCATACAGCGCTGCTTTGGCCTCCGCGATCCGCGGCCGCAGGGGAATGGACGCGCTTTCCAGCACGTTGCCCGCCGACGCTTTCAGCGCATTCAAATTCCCCGCCGCCAGCGCCGCCAGCGCATTTTCCGTGTCCGGGGGCGCGATATGCGATTGATGATAGGCAGAAAAAACTTCCTTTGTGGAAAGGGCTTCGCAAGGCTGAATGAGCACCAGCGGAAAAACGCGGCTTTCGATGGGAAAGAGTATTTCGCCGATGCCCTGAGCGCGGCGCGGCGCGTCATGCAGGCAGAAGGGCACGTCAGCCCCCAGCTTTACGCCGATTGCGCACAGCTTGTCCAAATCGTAGCCGATGCCCCAGAAGGCGTTCAGGCCCTTCAAGGCTGCCGCCGCGTCGGCGCTGCCGCCGCCCAGCCCCGCGCCCATGGGGATGCGCTTCGTCAGATGGACGGACGCTCCCGCGTCAATGCCCGCTGCTGTTTGCAGCGCGCGCGCCGCCCGCAGGATCAGGTTATCATCGTCCGCGGACAGACCGTCCGCCCCTTCGATCCCCAGGGACAGCGCATCCGCCGGTTCAATGCGGAGCGTATCGCAAAGCGTCAGCGGCTGCATCAGCATATCCAGCATATGATAGCCGTCCCCGCGCCTGCCCACCACGTCCAACGTCCAGTTAATCTTTGCCCGCGCCTGTATTTCCATGGCTGCCTCCGGGATCATTTCCCTTTTCGAGGGTGATTTCAAACTCCGCCCCGCCTTCTCCCGATACCAGGCGAATCTGCTGCCCGTGCCTCTCCATGATGCGCTTGCAGATGGCCAGGCCCAGACCTGTGCCCTTGCCCACGGTATGGGCCTTGTCCACTTTGTAGAAGCGGTCGAAGATGTAAGGCGCGTCCGAAGCGGGAATGCCCATGCCGTTATCCTTGATGCGCATGATCACCCGGTCCTTCTCCGTCCGCGTACTCAAGGACACCATGCCGTGGGAGGGAGTATACTTGACCGCGTTATCCAGCAGATTGATGATCACCTGCTGAATTTGGTCCGCGTCAGCGTGAACAAAGCAGGTATCGTCCTGAAAATCCACTTCGATTTCCAGGTTCTTGTCATCAATCTGGGTCATGCGGGAAATCAGCACCCGCCGGATCATCTCATTCAGTTCAAAATGGCTGAACGCCAGGCTCGTTTCCTCGTTTTCCATCCGGGAAAGGTTCAGCAGATTGTTAATCAGCTTGGCAAGCCGCTGGGTTTCATCCACGACAACCTGCAAATACTGTCCGTGCATTTCCGGCGGAATGGTGCCGTCGAGCATGCCCTGGGCGAAGCCTTTGATGGAGGTGATCGGAGAACGCAGTTCGTGGGATACATTGGCCACAAAGTCCCGGCGGGACTGTTCCAGCGTAGACAGCTGCGCCGCCATCTGGTTGAAGGATTGCGACAGGGCGCGGATTTCCTTTCCGCCCTCCTCCGGCGTGCGCACTTCAAAATCACCCTGGGCCATTTTTCCCGCCGCGTCGGCCATGGCGGTCAGCGGCCGGGTCATTTGCTGCGCCACGAAAAAAACCACCGCCGCCGACAGCAGGAACAGGGCGATGGCCGCCATCGCGGTTTGCCAAATCATGTCCCGGTACACGGCGTGAACCGTCTGGGCGGAGGTTTGGATCAGCACATAGCCCATCACGGTGCGCTGGCCGCTGAGCTGATTATGCTGGGTCCAGGGCACCATCACCGTGAACTGCGGGCCTTCGTCACTGTCCGTCGGCTGCGCGATATCCTGGCCTTGAAGCGCAAGCGACATATATTCCGCCTGCTGTTCGGCGGAGGGCGCTTTGATTTTCGCGCTGCCGTTGGACCAGGATGGGCTGATGTAATAATCTTTCCCCGTCCTTTCAACCACCCGGACATACGCTCCGTATTCCTCGCTGATGCGCTGCGCTTTCCAATTGATCAGATCCTGGACGGCGCTTTCGGAGGCTTCAAAGCGGGAAAGCGCGTCTTCCGATTTGCGTCCGGCCAGATAACCGATGTCCCTGGCTTGGGCTTTGAGCGAATTCATACGGGCGCGGATGCTGGAATCCCGCAGGTTTACATAGGACAATCCGGACAGCACCGCGACGCATAGCAAGATAACGCCCAGCGATACGATCAGCAGGCGGGAAAACATGCTCAGGCTGCGCATCAGTTTACTTCACCTCGAATTTGTAGCCTACGCCCCACACCGTGCGGATCTGCCAGCCGAGGGTTTCGCTGTCTTGCAGCTTTTCGCGCAGTCGCTTGATGTGCACGTCCACGGTGCGGCTGTCGCCGAAGAAATCAAAGCCCCACACCTGCTCCAAAAGCTGCTCGCGGGTGAACACCCGGTTCTGGTGGGAGGCCAGGAAATACAGCACTTCCAGCTCCTTGGGCGGCATATCCAGCAGCTTTCCCTGATAGTATACTTCGTACTTTTCCAGGCTGATGGAAAGGCCGGGGAAGGAAAGAATGTCCTTCTCCGTTTCACTGGGACCGGCGCGGCGCAGTACGGCCTTCACCCGGGCCGCCAGTTCCTTCCCTTCAAAGGGTTTGGTGATATAGTCGTCCGCGCCCAGCTCCAGCCCCAGCACTTTGTCAAAGGTTTCGTCCTTGGCGGAGAGCATGATGATGGGAATGCTGCTCGTCTGCCGAATGGCGCGGCACACCTGCCACCCGTCCATGCCGGGCAGCATAATATCCAGCAGCATAAGATTCGGCGGGTTTTTCTGGAACGCGGCCACCGCGTCGTCCCCACGGGTTTCCACGTTCACTTCGTAGCCTTCTTTTTCCAGATACAGCTTGACCAGCTGGGCAATATTCGGGTCGTCGTCCACAACCAGGATCGTCTGTCTGTCTTTCATTATGATAATCCCCCTTTGATTCAGGAGTGCAATCGAGTTAGGAGATAGGAGTGAGGAGTTATAAAGCGTTTTCGATAAGCCTAAGCCCAACTTGCGGTAAATGTTTTGACTATATAACTCCTGACTTCTGACGCCTCTCTCCTATCACTCATTTCAATTCCACCACCGTGACCCCTTCTTCGCCTTCGCCGTATTTGCCCCGGCGGAAGGATTTCACGTGTGGATAGGTTTTGAGGTGCTTCTGGATACCTTCCCGCAGGATGCCGGTACCCTTGCCGTGCACGATGGTCACTTCATGCAGCCCGGCCAGGGTCGCTTCGTCGAGGTATTGCTCCACTTCCTCCAGCGCTTCATCCAGGGCCAGGCCGCGCACGTCACAGGACAGCGGCACGGTGCGCATGCCCGTCTGCACGGATACGGAGGACACCTTTTTCTTGGGCTTTTCTTCCTTCACCAAGCGAAGCTGGCTCAGGTGGGCTTTCAATTTCATGATGCCCGCCTGCAGCTGCACTTCGCCCTTGGCGTCGGGAATGGCCAGCACGGTGCCCTTGGTGTTCAGATGGGTGATTTCCACGATATCGCCTACCTTCAGGGTCTTGGGCGGTTCGGCGAAATTGCCGGTGGGCGTTTTCAAGCCTTCGGAAAGGCTGTCGATGCCTTCCTCCAGCTTCTTTCGCAGGGCGTTCACTTCGTGATCGGGGGCTGCGCCCGCCTTCTTCATCTTCTTTAAATCGTACAGGATGGATTCGGAATCCCGCCGAGCTTTCTCCACGATCCGGCGGGCCTCCTCCTTCGCTTTGCGGGTGGAAGCGTCGCGGCGCTCCTCCATATCCTTGTACAGTTTTTCGGCCTCGTTGCGCAGCCGAACCGTTTCTGCCCGGGCTTCCTCGGCCAGCTGCCTTTCCTTTTCGGCGATCTGGCGGTGATATTCCGCGTTAGCGATCACGTCCTCAAACCGAATCGTGTCGTGGGACAGCAGATCCTTCGCTTCCTCGATCAGGTATTCCGGCAGGCCCAGACGGCGGCTGATTTCAAAGGCGTTGGACTTGCCCGGCACGCCGATAGACAGGCGGTAGGTGGGCCGCAGGGTCGCCACGTCAAATTCCACGCTGGCGTTCTCCACGCCTTTGGTGGACAGCGCGTAGGCTTTCAGCTCGCTGTAATGGGTGGTGGCCGCCGTGCGGGTCCTGATTTTGAGCAGAGCGTTCAGAATCACCTGGGCCAGCGCCGCGCCCTCAGTGGGGTCGGTGCCCGCGCCCAGCTCGTCGAACAGCACCAGGTCCCGGTGCGTCACCTTATTCATGATGGACACGATGTTGGTCATGTGGGAGGAGAAGGTGGACAGGCTCTGCTCGATGGACTGCTCGTCGCCAATGTCTGCGTACACTTCCTCGAAGGTGGAAAGCTCTGTGCCCATGGCTCCCGGAATGTGCAGCCCGCTTTGGGCCATCAGGGTCATGAGACCCAGGGTTTTGAGCGTGACGGTCTTACCGCCGGTGTTGGGGCCGGTAATAATCAATGACGTGAACTCCTGCCCCAACCATAGGGAACAGGGTACCACCGTGTCCCGGGGGATCAGCGGATGCCGCACCCGTACCAGGTTGATGATACCGTCCTCGTTCATCTTGGGCCGCACGCAGTCCAGTTCCCGGCTGAGCATGCCCTTGGCGAATACGAAATCTAGATGAGACAGGATGGCCAGATTCTGGGAAATCAAATCGCCGCTGTCGGCCACCTGCTGGGAGAAGGCGGCCAGGATGCGGTCGATCTCGTCCCGTTCCTTCATGTTCCATTCTTTTAATTCATTGCCCATTTCCACCACAGCCATAGGCTCGATGAACAGCGTCGCGCCGGTGGAGGACTGGTCGTGCACCAGGCCGGGCACGTTGCCTCGGGCTTCGGCCTTGACGGGCAGCACGTAGCGCCCGTTGCGCAGGGTGACGATGGATTCCATCAAATACTTGGCATACCCCGCGCCATGGGCCATGGCGTTCAGCTTTTCCCGGATACGGTCGTTCACCTGGCGGATGTGCCGCCGAATGTCCAGCAGCGCGGGGGAGGCGTGGTCGGAGATTTCCTCCTCGCTGAGAATGGCATCGGTAATGTCCGTTTCCAATTGGCGCAGCGGCTGGAGGCGGGAAGCGGTAGCCGTGATAATGGGCGTGTTGTCCTTCTCCGTCACCAGGGCGTTCCGGGCCGCCCGGGCGGCGCGCAGCGTTTCCGCTACCAGCAGAAGCGCGCGGGGCGTCAGGGTGGAGCCCTTCTGGGCCAGGCTGATATATTCCGACACGTCGGCGAACGCGATCAGCGGATTGCCGCCCACGTAAGCCAGGGTCGCCACCGCTTCTTCTGTTTCATCCAAAGCGCGGTTAATATCCTTGAAATCCTCCAGGGGCTTTAGCTCTTGGCACAGCGCTTTCCCGGAATCCGACAGGGCGTAGCTTGCCAGCATGTCCCGGATTTTGGTAAATTCCAGCACCCGCAAGGCGCGGTCGTTCATGGTTCATACCCCCAAATAAGTGTGTAAGGATTGTCGGCCACAGAAACGGAAATGATCCATCTCTACAATCAAACTCTCCCTCTAAAGGACACCATCCAGAAACCGTCCTGCCGTTCCTCGGATATCCAGCGCCGGGAGCGTTTCTCCCCGCAGCAGGGCGGCGTAATGAGCGGTGATTTTCAAACGTTCTTCTTTCGTTTCGTCGGTAAAGGCAAGCAGCCAGGACAGCTTCGGCAGTCCGTTCAGCAGCCCGGCCAGGTGCAGTGGCCTGTCTGCCATCAGTTCGATTTGACAGCCTTCCGGCAGCCGCAGCGGGAACAGCGGGTAATCCGCCTTCATCCGGTCGGTGAGCACCGTTCCCAGGGCGCCCTTGCCCTGCCTGCACATTTCGCATTCTTCCCGATTCTGTTTCAAGCCCATGGCGGTGCGCATGGGGCAATGATTCAGGAGCATCAGCCGGGTTCTGCCGTATACCGGCAGGATCAGTTCACATACATTGGTCGGCAAGTCCAGTATATCCTGTTTGGATAATTCCCGGCTCAGGGTCACGCTTTCGCAGCCCAGGTGGGACAGCATTTTCACAGCTTCCCCATTCATGGCCGGAATACCTTCTCCCGCCATGCTTCCAGTCTCAAATGCTTGTATTTGCCCCGGACTGGACAGGCACACGGGAATTTGCTTTTGCTCTGTAATGGCTTTCAGATATTGCAGCGTGTTCTCCGACAGTTGGCTGGGCAGGCAGAGACGGGTTTTCCGCGGCCACTTTTCCAGCAATGGCAGCAAATACTCCTTCCGCCAATCCTGGGGCAGGAACAGGATTTCATCCGCGCCGGACTGCAATAACGCCGGAATCTCGCCGAAATCTCCGGTTTTCACGATCAGCCGCGGCTTGGGAATCGTTCTGTTGGGTGATGCAAAGTGCGCTTTGAAAGAAGCGTCTCTCGGCTGGGCGGCAATGCGCGCCTGCGCCAGCTGCTCCAACGTATCCCGCCGCAGGGCGTTCAGCACGGCGGCAGGGACGAATGCCCCGGCGGTTTTCACGGTCAATTGACGCAATAGGAAGGGCGTTCCGCCTGTCTTTTCCAGACTGCGCCGGGCGCTGCCTTCATCCAGCGATTTATTCTGGGCGGGCTGTACGGCGTCGCCCGTCCCCGTAACGGCGCTTTCTCCGTCCGTTGCCTGCAAGGTCAGCGGTTTTCCGGGATAAGCGGTCAGTACGGCGTCAAAGAAAATGGGATTCGCCATTAGGTCTGCACCATTTTCATAGGTGGCGCGGGCGGCGGCAAGCTGGCTTTCGTCCTCCGTGCGGCGCACTTCCGCGCCGACACTTACACGCTCCCGCAATCGCAGAACAGCGATGCTTCCAGCCGGAACCTCAGGCCCGGAATAGCGAATCTCCTGGACGTCGATTTCCAGACCATCCCCGTTATGCAAAGGACGAGCCAACGGCACGTCGCACAGCAGCGCATTCCCTTTCTGATAGACCCTTTGTACTTTGCCCATGCTCACGCCCAGCGGCGTCACCCGCGTGGGGTCGATCACGGCGGCATCCCGATCTCTTCCGGGATAGCCTTCCGTGAACCCGCCCCGGGAAAAAATCTGGGTCAGGCTTTCTTTTTCGCTTTTGTCAGCGGGGGAGAAGCGGCCTTCCAGCACGGCGTCCAGCGCGGCCCGATATGCCCGGGTGACCACGGCCACATACTCCGGGCGTTTTAATCTTCCCTCAATCTTGAAGGAATACACCCCCGCGTCAGCCATAACGTCCAGCTCGTCCCGGGCGCACAGATCCCGGGGGGAGAGCCAGGAACCATTTTTTCCCTGGTATTGGTAGGGCAGGCGGCAGGGCTGGGCACACCGGCCCCGGTTCCCGCTGCGGCCCCCGATCATGGACGAAAACAAGCATTGGCCCGAACAGGAAACGCACAGTGCGCCGTGACAGAAGGCTTCGATTTCCAGCCCCACTTCCGATGCTTTACGGATTTCGTTCAAATCGCATTCCCGCGCCATGACCACGCGCTTTGCGCCAAGCTCTTTCAGCAGCCGTACCCCCGAAGCGTTATGCAGAGCCATCTGGGTGCTGGCGTGAACGGGCAGCTCGGGAAACTCTTCCCGGCAGATTTTCAGCACGCCCAGGTCCTGCACCAGCACCGCGTCAGCCCCTAAATGCGACAACAAGGAAAGGGTTTGCCGAACGCCGTCCAGCTCCCTTTCCTTGACAAGAATGTTCACGGTCACATATATGCTTTTTCGCCGGAGATGACAGTAACGCAGCGCTTCCTTGAGCGCTTCATCATCGAACCCGGCGCTGGCCCTGGCCCCGAAGGACGCGGCCCCCAGATATACCGCGTCGGCCCCGTTGGCCATGGCGGCTTTCAGCGCGTCCATGCTGCCCGCCGGGGCGAGCAGTTCAAGATTCATCGGCATGATTTGTTTCCTGTTTTTGCTTTAACGCCTGCCTCGCTTCCAGCAGTTCCCGGCGCAGGCGGGTGTTATCGTCCTGAGCGGTAATCAGCTCGTCTGCCAGGGACAGGGCGGTGATGATCGCCGCGTTCTCCCGGCTGACAAAACCGGAGGAAGCAGTTTCGGCGATTTTCCGATCCACATACACGCCCATCCGCCGCACATGCTCCGGCGCGTCGGCGCTGGTGATGGTGTAATCCTTCCCGGCGACACGGAGGGTGTAGGTGCGTTCACGCTTAGGCAGCATCATAATTGATTAAAGGGATAGTAATTTCCCTGGGTGTCCACGCGGATGGAAGCGATGACCTGGGGCTCCAGCGGCTTATCCATGCGGTCCCGCTTCACGTTCACGATCTGGTCGGCGTATTCCATGCCCTCCAGCACCTTGCCGAAGGCGGCATAAGCGCCGTCCAGGTGGGGGGAATTGCTGGTCATGATGAAGAATTGGCTGCCGGCGGAATCGGGATGCATGGCGCGGGCCATGCTCAGCACGCCGTAGGTGTGCCGGAGAGGGTTCTGCACGCCATTCTGAACGAACTCGCCCTTGATGGAATAGCCGGGCCCGCCGGTGCCGGTGCCCTTGGGGCAGCCGCCCTGGATCATGAAGCCGGGAATGACCCGGTGGAAAATCAACCCGTCATAAAAACCGCTGTTGGCCAGGGACGCGAAATTGCCCACGGATTGGGGCGCGTATTCGGGATATAATTCGCCCTTCATTTCGCCGCCGCTTTCCAGCTTGATCACAAAAGTCGGATGAAAAACTTCACTCATTGCCGTTATCCTCCACATATCGTTTGATTAGCCAGGATGGAGATTCTGCCCTGATTTCCTATAATATACCGCCATTTGGCGGATTTGTCAAATCCAAAGGGAACCCGGCGCTTTTCATTGCAAAGTATAACACAAAACGCTGGTTTTGAAAATGCGTCTGCAAAAAACCGCCCGCGCGATTGCGGGCGGTTCATGGGAAAGAAACAGATTATTCTTCGTCGTCCTCGTCCGGGGTTTCGGGGAAGAGGGGCTGATGGCAATTGGGGCAGAGGTAATCCTCGTCGAAGTCGAAGGAATCCACCTCGAAGGTCATTTCCTCGCCGCAGTGGGGGCAGGTGTATTCCACCAGTCCATCGTCGTCTTCTTCGTCCTCGTCCTCATCGTCAAAATCTTCATCCTCGTCGTCGCCGAGCACCACGTCTTCCAGGTCGCCCAGATCATTGTCGATGGCTTCCACGTAGGAGCTCAGGTCGTCATGGTCTTCCCGGAGGGAATCGATTTCAGCGGTAATATCGGACAGCGCTTCCAGAATTTTCTCGATCAGTTTGCCTTCGCTTTTTTCCGTGTCCAGCTTCAGGCCTTCCGCCAGACCCTTCAGATAGGATACCCGATCGCTCAGATTGCTCATGGGAACCTCCTTCAGTGTTTTAACGCTGCTTGTTGGGATAATCATTTTGATTTACGTTTTATTTATGGGTTTCTCGGAAAGGGGTCTGGGGGAAACCTCTCTTTTAGCCATGCGGCTTTAGACGCATGGCGCGTATTTAGCCATTCGCCTACTAACCTCCAGCGCGGACAAGCGAAGCGCAGGCCGTGCGATGCAGTATCAAAGAGAGGTTTCCCCCAGAAAATTTTCGTAATTTCTCATTACGCGCGGGACAGATATTCGCCGGTGCGGGTGTCGATCTTGATCACGTCGCCGATGTTGATGAACAGGGGCACCTGGATTTCGTAGCCGGTTTCGGTGGTGGCGGGCTTGAAGTTGTTGGTGGCGGTGTCGCCCTTGAAGCCGGGTTCGGTCTTGGTGATTTCCAGCTCAACAAAGTTGGGGGCTTCCACGGAGAAGGCCTGGCCCTTGAAGTAGCGGATGGTCACGTTCATGTTTTCCTTGACGAACTTGATGGCGTCTTCCACGGCGTCCTTGCCCAGGGGCATCTGCTCGAAGGTTTCGGGGTCCATGAAGTAGTACAGATCGCCGTCATTGTACAGGTACTGCATTTCCTTGGTTTCGATGATAGCGCGGGGCATTTTGTCGGTGGGGTTGAAGGTGCGTTCCACCACGGCGCCGGTCATGACGTTCTTAATCTTGGTGCGCACGAAGGCAGCGCCCTTGCCGGGCTTCACGTGCTGGAAATCCACGATGTTCCACACGCCGCCGTCCCATTCGATGGTGATGCCCTTTTTGAAATCGCCAGCAGTAATCATTGTAATTCCTCCATTTTCTTGTTGGTCTATTTGCATAAGGGGCCGATCACAGGATCAGCAGCGCCTTTTGTGCATGTACTAAAGTGCGTCCGCCGTTTTCGGTGACGACGCAGGTGTTTTCGATCCGCACGCCGCCCAAGCCGGGCACGTAGATGCCGGGTTCCACGGTGATGGTGGTGCCGGGCTCCAGGATGTCGCGGCACAGCTGGGAGAGGCGGGGCTCTTCGTGAATGTCGATGCCCACGCTGTGGCCCAGGCCGTGGCCGAAGCGGCCGGCGTAACCGGCGGCGTCGATGATGCTGTGGGCTTCCGTGTCAATGTCAAAGCAGCATTTGCCGGGAGCCAGCATGGCTTCGCAGGTTTCCTGCGCCAGCAGCACGGTGTCGTAAATCTTTTTCATTTCGGCGCTGGGCTGGCCCAGAGCGACGGTGCGGGTCATGTCCGCGCAGTAGCCGCCCTTCTTTGCGCCAAAGTCCATCGTGATCATTTCGCCCTTTTCCAGCTTCTTGTCGCTGGGGATAGCGTGGGGCAGGGAGCCGTTCACGCCGGAGGCCACGATGGTATTGAAGGCCAGAGCGTCCGCGCCCAGCTCCAGCATGGTGTAATCCAGCAGAAGCTGCAATTGCTTTTCGGTCATGCCGGGCTGAATCTTGCCCAGCACAACGTCCAGCGCTTTGCAGGAAATGTCGCAGGCTTCCTCGATCAACGCCAGTTCTTTTTCGTCCTTGATGCGGCGGACCTTTTCGGGCGCGCCGTTCAGGGGAGAAAATTCCACGCCGGGAATGTCCTGTTTGATTCTTTCAAAGGAACGGACAGTCACCTGGTCGTCTTCGTAGCGGACGGCCTTGACGCCGTGCTCGGCGAACACCTTTGCGGCCAGCTTGGCGTGGCTGACGCCCTTTTCCACCATCAGCACCTCAAACCCCGGCGCTTGGCGTTCCGCCTGTTCGGTGTAGCGGAAGTCGGTTATGATGGCCTGGAAGCCGGGACCCACCGCCAGCAGGCCTTCCCCGGTGTAGCCGCTGAGATAAAATATGTTGGACGGCTTATGGATCAGTACGCCTTCGTTCGGTTCCAATCCCGCTGCCCGGAACATTTTTTCCAATCGATTCATCCTGTAATTTACCTCCAAAAAGCATAAAAGTTATGCCACATTGTATTTTACCATAATCATCCCGTCTGCGCTACCCCTTAAATCCAAAAAAACAAAAAAAGTTTCCTGAAAAACATCAATCTTCCTCAAACTCGGCGGCGTGTTTTTTGAAGAAATCAAAGTACACCCTGGGGTTTTTCAGCTCTGTCCAGCTGCCGACGATGCGGGAATGATTGTCCAGGTCAATGATTTTCGCGCCGGGCAGGGCCAGAAGGAAGGGAGAATGGGTGCTGATGATGAGCTGATTGCCGCAGTAGCGGACGGACTCCGCCAGGAAATCCGCTAAGATCAGCTGGTTTTCCGGGCTCAGGCTGTTTTCCGGTTCATCCAGGAGGCAGAGGGTGTCCATTTCGATCCTGCTCTGGAAGTACAGCAGGGCGCTTTCCCCGTTGGAGCGTTCCCGGACGCTTTTTCCGGATTCGCCGGCGATAAACCGGCTGAAGGTTTTGCTGCGGGCCTGGTTGATTCTTTGCAGGTGTTCCAGGTCATCCAGGGATTTGACCTGGAATCGCTCGCGCTTGAGCGCGTAATAATCCTCGCTCAGCGTTTCGCGTTTGCGGTCGATGCCTTCGTTGAGGGCGCGGATATCCAGCATCATGTCGAACACATCGTCGCTGGTGATCATGCGGCTTCCCCGGGGAATGGCTTCTTCCCAGGTGGCCCGGCAATTGTCCACATAGTTCTCGAAAAAACGGGAGCGGTTGTAAGCGCTGCTGCGGTTCAGGCGCAGCTTTTCGGCAATCACGTTCAGGGCAGTGCTTTTCCCGCTGCCGTTGCCGCCGTAAAGGATCGTGACCGGGCGGAAAATGATTTCGTTCAGGCCCGCCTTCGGCAAAACGCCGTAGGGATACACCGACTGATCGTACGTGGTTTTCAGGCCAAACATGAAATCGGATTCCGCTTCTTCCCCCGGAAAGTAAAAGGCGCTCAAAAATAAAGACATCTTTTTCCCCTTAAGCGATGCCCGACTTATTCATCAGCTCGCCCGCCATGGCGATCTGTTCGCCGATGAGCTCCACCACGTCCATCCCGGAAAGCGCGCCGCCGTCCTCCTTTGTTTCCCAGCCGCCCACGATCACGTTGCTGAGCGCCGCTTCCAGACAGGCCGCTTCCTTGCTCAGATGCAGGGAGCAGCGCAGCATCTTCGCCACCGCCAGTGCCGCGGCAAAGGGACCTACATCGCTTTGGTCGGGCGGCAGCACCGGGGTATATACGCCAATGGATTCATCGAACGCGAAATCATGGATAATATTGGGATGCGTGCACAGCGCGGTCCCGGCGGACAGCATGATGCTTCCGGCATAAGGCGGGCAGAGCAGCATGCCCATCCGTTCCGGGGAGGTGATCATGCCGCGGATGGCTTCCGGCGCGGTCATCGCGCTGGCGGACACCTGGGGGAAAGCAGTCTCCTGCACGCGGATAGCCGCCGTCCAATCGGCCTGGCTTTTTCCCGTCGGCGCGCAATGGCACAGCCGCACATCCATTTCCTGGGCCAGACTGAAGGATGAATGAATGGCCTGACGCAGCGTGTCCTCATCCATCGAGAACACCGAACCGACATACAGGTTCACCGGTTTTTCGTGCCGCCCGCACAGCACCTCGGGCACGCAGAAGGAGCGCACCAGCATCGGCAGGTTCAGCGCGTCATACAGCTCCTGCAGCCCGTCCGCGTTCGCGTCGCAAACAAACACCGCCTGGCAGCTCAGACAGGCGTCGATCGTTTTGTCCGTCAAGTTTTCGCCGCCTGCGGCCTTCACCTTTTCCCCGATCCTGTCCTGCCGCATGGAAAAGGTGTGATCAAAGGCGGCGGACAGATCAATGAGGATTTTTTCGGCATAAGCGGCGTTGATTTCATCCTGCGCCGTAGAGGAAAGCAGCATGATTTTTGCGCGCACGGTGCATCATCCTTTGTTGTAATATAGTTCTAAGTTTCAAGTTCTAAGTTCCAAGCTCAAAGTTCTAAGGAAAAAAAGATAAACGAACATTCAGCTTAGAACTGAGAACTTAGAGCTTATACTAAACTCAATCTAAAACTATGTCAACGTAGCGCTGCTACGCCTCCCTCCATTCAGCTTAGCCACGGCGTAAAATCCATCCCAAATCTGATACATTTTTAGCTTGAGTTTAGTATTAGAACTATCTTCATCCCATCGTCCAGATTTCCACTGCGGTATCTCCGTCGATTTCCGGCACCTTTACAGCCACCAGCTCGGTATGGGAGGTGGGGATATTCTTGCCCACAAAGTCCGCCCGGATGGGCAGCTCCCGGTGCCCCCGATCCACCAGAATGGCCAGCTGAATCTGGGCGGGTCGGCCCATGCCGAACAGCGCGTCGATGGCGGCGCGGGCGGTGCGGCCGGTGAACAGCACGTCATCCACCAGCACCACGCGTTTGCCGGTGATGGGAAAAGGAACCTGGGTACGGTTCAAAAGCGGCATGCCGGTTTCCGAAGCGGGAGACAGGTCGTCCCGGTACAGGGTAATGTCCAGCACACCGACAGGGATTTCCGTACCTTCGATGGCGGCGATCTTTTCCGCAATCAGCCGGGCCAGCGGTTCGCCCCGGCGGCGGATGCCTACCAGACACAGATCCTGACACCCGCCGTTGCGCTCCAGAATTTCATGGGCGATGCGGGTCAGCGCCCGGTTCATAGCTGCCTCGTCCATCAGGCGGGCTTTCAGCTGGGGCATGTCGTCACTCCCATTCCAGCGGATAATTGGTGATGGCGTATTCCAGGTTCTTCACGTTTTCCCGCTTTGTCAGGGTGGTGATCACCGTTTTGATGTTTTCGGTTTCCGTGTAGGGGGTGATGGCAAAGTCGTTATAGTCCCGGCGGGAGGAAATGCGGCAGGGGATGATGCGGAAGGGATTGTCCACGATCTGCCCGTCCCGGATGCGGAACTTGCACTGGAAAATGAAGGTGCACATGTCGCTGGGCTTGTTGTTGCCCGCGAAGGAGCAGTTGGCCAGTGAATAGACGATATATTTCCCGTTGTATTTTTCGATGGGGTTGATGCGATGGCTGTGATGGCCCAGCACCAGGTCGGCCCCCGCGTCAATGGCTGCGCGGCCCAGCGTCACCTGCCGGTAGGGGCTTTCGTTCCGGGGAGCGTAATCCAACTCCTTGCCCCAGTGGAAGCTGACTGTCACTAAATCGCAGGTCTGCTTGGCTTTGGCAATGTCGGAGGCGACCTGCGCCTGCAGGGCGTCGGCCTGCATTTCGTCGCTGCGCAGCGGCGGCACGATCTGGTAGGCCAGCATGCCGATGCGGATGCCCTGGGTTTCGTATACCGCCATATGATTTTTATTCGCCCACACGACCCCGGCGCTTTCCATGGCGGCGATGGTGCTGCTGATGCCGTCGTCGCCGAAATCATTGATGTGGTTGTTTTCCATGGTCACGGCTTCCACGCCGTTATTGGACAGAACCTGGGCATATTCCGGGGAAGCCAGAAAGAGAAAATCATTGTTTTTCTTGCTGGAGGGAGGCGTCAGGCCTTCTCCCAATACACCTTCAAAGTTGGCGATGGTCAAGTCGTCGCTTTCAAAAATATCCTTCACATTCCTGAAAATGAAGTTTGGATCGTTTTTCTGCTTTTTCAGTTCCTTTTCAAAAATGGAAGTTCCCTTGTGCTGAACGTTCCGGCCGATGGTCACGTCGCCCACGGCGGTCAGGGTGATTTCGATGCTGCCGTCCGGCTGGTAAACTGGCTCCGGGGTGGGCTCTGGCGTGGCGGTGGGCAGGGGTGTGGAGCCGGGGGCTGGCGCGGGCGTCGGCGGGTTCACAAGCTCGTCGAAGGAAAACTCCTCTTCACCGGTCAAACCCTCGGCGTTGACCACGTACAGGCCCGTGATCAGCAGCATACACAAAACAAGCAGAAGGGAGAAAGATTTCCGCATGGTTTCCTCCTGATAAAAAGGATCGTTTTATAGGGATTGGATGAAGGCTTCCATTCGCTTGAACGCATCCAGCATCCGGTTCATATCCGTGGCGTAGCAGCAGCGAATATGGCCCGCGCCGCTTTTGCCGAAGGCGTCGCCTGGCACGCAGACTACCTTGTGCTCTTTAAGGAGCCGGGTGCAGAATTCCTCGCTGGTCAAACCAGTGCTCTGAATGGAAGGGAAGCAATAGAACGCCCCCCGGGGCTCAAAGCAATCAAGGCCCATCTTCCGGAACGCGTCCAGCATCACCCGGCGGCGGCGGTCATAGCTGCGGCGCATGGCGACCACGTCCTCATAGCCGTTTTCCCGGTTCTTTTTCAGGGCCTGCATCCCCGCCACCTGCGCCTGACGCGGCGCGCACATGATGGCGTACTGGTGGATTTTGTTCATCTCATACAGGATTTCCTTCGGCGCGCAGGCATAGCCCAACCGCCAGCCGGTCATGGCAAAGGCTTTGGAAAAGCCGTTGATCAGCACGGTGCGTTCCTTCATGCCGGGCAGGGCGGAAAAGGCGGTTTTCTGCGCGTCCTCGTCTTCGGTATAAGTGAGCTCGGCGTAGATTTCGTCGCTGATGACCAGCAGGTCATGCTTTTCAGCAATGTTCGCAATTTCCTGCATCTGCGCTTTGTTCATCACCGCGCCGGTGGGGTTGTTGGGATAGGGGAAAATGATGGCGCGGGTTTTTTCGGTAACGGCCTGTTCGATTTCCTCAGGCGTGATACGGAATTCATCTTCTGCTTTGGTCGCAACCGGAACCGGCACTCCGCCCGCGAAGGTGACGCAGGGAGCATAGCTGACATAGCCGGGGTCGGGCACGATCACTTCATCCCCGGGCCGCAGGCACACACGCAGCGCCAGGTCAATGGCTTCGCTGGCCCCGACGGTTACCATGATTTCCTGCTCCGGATCATAGGATACCTGGAAGCGGTCGGAAAGATACTGAGCGATTTCCTTTCGCAGGGACAAAAGGCCCCGGTTGGGGGTGTACTGGGTTTCGCCGTCCAGGATGCTGTCGATGGCGGCGGAACGGATGTGGTAAGGGGTCACAAAGTCCGGTTCGCCCACGCCCAGGGAGATAGCGTCCTTCATGGTGCCCGCGATGTCAAAGAAGCGGCGGATACCGGAGGGCGGCACCTGGGCCACGGCAGGATTTACAAATCGGCTGCTCACGGGGATACCACCATCCGTTTGTCGGTCGTTTCACCCACGAAGATGACGCCGTCCTGCTTATAGCGTTTGAGGACAAAGCTGGTGGAGGTTCCGGTGACGGATTCCAGGGGGCTGAGCTTTTCGGACACGAACAGCGCCAGTTCTTTCAGGGTGCGGGCTTCCACCAGCACCAGCAGATCATAACTGCCGCTCATCAGGAAAACGCTCTTGACTTCGTCAAACCGGTAAATGCGGCCCGCGATAGCGTCAAAGCCCATATCCCGCTGGGGGGTGACCTTGACTTCGATCATGGCCTCCACCCGTTCTTTGTCGGTGCGGTCCCAGTTGATGATGGGGGAATACTGCAAAATCACCCGGTCGCGCTCCAGCTCTTCCACGGTTTCCGCGACCTGGGTCAGATCGCTGCCCGTCATCACCGCGATGCGCTCCAGCGGCGTGCGGCAATCCTCGGACAAAATCTCCAAAATCTGCGCTTTTAAACTCTGCATACAGTTTTCTCCTATTGTTTATTTCCGGTCTGAATGAAATGAATCAGCGCTTCCAGATCGGCAAAATCATCATAGTCGCCCAGGATGCCCTCCCGGTGATACACGATGCCCGCCTGTTCGTTTCGCTCCAGGCAGTCCAGCAACGCCTCCACGCCGTAACGCCGCGCGTATTCCGCAAACGCCCGGGCCTTGATCTTCTCGGCGTACAGGCCCTTCCGGCAATTCGCCGGGCTGCATTCATAGCAGCCGTTCAGGTTTTTGCCGATCACGCATTTGCGGTTTTCGCACCACGCCGCGTCCTGACACCAGGATAAGTCCAGAAATCCGTCCTGCTTGCAGCCCTTACAAGTAACGTTTTCCGAGCAAAGGCAGCAGGCCAGCCCGCACCGGGCGATTCCAAGCTCTCTTTTCATGCGAATTTCCTTATTACATCAATTCATCAGCCAGCGCGATAAACTCGTCGATTTCTTTTACATACACGTTCAGGGATTCCCGCCAAAAGTCCACGCTGCGTACGTCGATGCCCACGCTGGCCGCCACGTCGGCCACCATGCCGGAGCCGCAAGAGCGCAGCAGCTTGCAGTACTTGGGCACGAATGACGCGCCTTCCTGCTTGTACTGGGCGAACACGCCGGCGCCGAACAGCTGGCCGAAAGCATAGGGGAAATTGTAGAAGGCCAGGCCGGGATAATAATAATGCGTCTTGCAGGCCCACATGTAAGGATGGCGGATTTCGGGGTCCAGGCCGTCGCCGTAGCTCTTGTCCTGGGCGTCCAGCATGATTTCCTTGAGTTCGTTCACCGACAGGGTGTGATCCTTGCGCCGCTCGATCACTTCGGATTCAAACAGGTAGCGGCTCAGGATATCCACGATGACCTGGGTGACTTCCATTAAATTGCCTTCCAGCAGGGAGAACCGTTCTTCTTTTGAAGCCTGCTCCATCACGGCGTTGGCCAACAGGGTTTCATTGAAGATGGACGCGGTTTCCGCCAGGGGCATGGGCGCGTCGGTCATGCAGAAGGGCAGACCAGCCATGCAGCGGTTGTGCCAGGCATGGCCCAGCTCATGGGCCAGGGTGCTCACGTCGGAGAAAGAGCCGGTGAAGTTGGTCAGCACGCGGCTCTGGTCCAGGGCGTGCAGCTCGGCGCAGAAAGCGCCGCCGCCCTTGCCATCCCGGGGAAATACGTCGATCCAACGGTTTTCAAAGGCATGGTCGATGAAGGCTGCCATGTCGGGGGTGAACTTGCCCATTTCGGCCAGCAGCTTTGCCCGGGCTTCCTCAATGGTATAGATCTTGGGGGTATAGCCCTTGGGGGCGATGGGGGCGAACAGGTCGTAGAAGGGCAGGCCGTTCTTGTGACCCAGAATTTCGCCCTTCTTGCGCAGGTACTTGCGGAAGGCGGGCAGGGCTTCCCGCATGGCGGTCAGCATGGCGTCCAGCGTCGCCCGGTCCATGTTGGAATTGAACAGGGTCTGATCCAGCACGGAATCGAAATGCTCGGCCTCGATCATGGTCAGCGCTTCGCCCTTCACGCCGTTCAGACAGGCTGCCATGGGAATTTCCATCTTGGCATAGGAGGCGATTTCCGCTTCGTAGGCGTCCTTGCGCACCAGCGAATCGGGATCGTAGGCTTTGCCGCGGATGGCGGCCAGGGGCAGACTTTCGCCGCGATAGTCCACCATGTGGGTGGCGTCCAGCTTGTCCCGCAGGGTGGAAAAGGCGCTGCCGCCGGACAGAGACATTTTCAGCAGCCATTCCTCGATGGCGGGGTCGGGCAGATGCGCGGCGCTTTCCTTGCTGCGGCGCAGGAAGAAATCTACCTTTTGCAGCATTTCGCTTTCAGCAATGAGCTTTTCCAGATCGTCCACGCTGCCGATGTAGCGCACAAACTCGGAATTCAGCAGTTCAAGCTGCACCGAAAACATTTCCAGCTTGTCCATCAGCATCTGCGCCTGTTCGTTGTTGGCGTCGGCAGCCAGGGTCAAGCTGGCAAATTCGCCCAGCCCGGAGATCAGGCGCTCGATTTCCTCGCTTCGCGCGACGCAGGCTTCCAGCATTTCCCGCTGGCTTAAATCCGTGCGCGCCATCTGCTGCTTCGCTTCTTCGCACAGCGTTTTTAATTGGTTAAAATCCTGTTCGATTTTGGGATCGTCAAAATCTTTGTACAATACCGTCAAATCCCACGTCCAGTCCATGGTGACCCTCCTCGTTATTCGTCCTGAATTTCGATCAGTTTGTTTGCCCGAACGGCGTTCAGGCAGGTTTCCTTGCTTTCCTCAAAGTGATGCTGGAACAGGGTTTTGAGCCCCTCCAAATCACGCTTTTCCAGCAAATCCACCATGTCATGGTGCTCCTGATGGGCGTTGCTGCGCCGCACGACGGAGGCGATGGTGGTGGCCTGGAAACGCTTGATATATTCTTCCTGGCTGTCGATCACCCGCAGAATGCGGATTTTGTCGGAGATATGCTCCATCGTGCCGTGGAACAGGCGGTTGCTGATGGCCAGGGCGTCGGCGTCGGCGCGCTCGTATTCCTCGTCCATCTGTTTCAGGATGTCCCGCAGCTCCTGGATTTTTTCATCCGTCGCGTTCTGGACGATGGAAGGAAGAATCAGCATCATCATGGCGTTGCGGATGGTGAATATTTCGTCGATATCTTCAATGGTAAACGCCCGCACCACCACGCCGCGGTGCAGCACATATTCCACCAGGCCGTCCCGCTCCAGCCGACGCAGCGCTTCCCGCAGGGGCGTGCGGCTGATGTGCAGCTGTTCGGCATAAATCGTTTCCACGATGCGGGAACCGGCGGGAATCTGGCCGGTAATAATAGCGTGCTTCAACTGTTCATATGCGATGTCCCGGATGGGGCGGCTTTCCAGACTGGTGTCGAAAGACTGAAAAGACACAATGATTCCTCCTTGACGCTTGGATTGTATACAAGGAATATAATACATTTTTTATACAATCGTGTCAAGGCTTGCGGAATACTTTCCGGATAAATTTCCATATTTTGCACACTATGGCAGGAATCAGCTCAAAATAGAAAGAAATCTATCATATTATATAAAATGAGAGGGGGAGACAGCGAATGGCGCTGCGGCTTCGGGAGCGGGCTGAAAGGCTGATCAACGCGCTAACTGAATGGCTTTTCCCCCGTGCGGCATGCTGCCTTTGCTGCGGCGACCCCAGACGGGCCGACACCTCGGACTGTCTTTGCGAAGCGTGCCGGAAAAAGCTGAAAAGCATGCGGGTGCCGCCGGAGGCCTGCGAGCGCTGCCTTTCCCCGGTGAGACGCGGCAAGCCCTGCGCCTTCTGCCGCTCCCCGATGATGAAACCGATTCATAAGGTCTACGCGCCGTATCGGTACGGCAAAGAGGCGCGGACGCTGATTCACCAGCTCAAGTTCAAGCAGTGCGGAGAAGCGGCGCCGCTGCTGGGCAGCGCGATGGCAGACGCGCTGCCCGACAGGGATTTCGACTGCATCACGCCTGTTCCGCTGCATCGCTTCCGTCTGGCGGAACGGGGATACAATCAATCCCTGCTGCTGTGCGAGGAAATCTCTGACCGCACGGGCATCCCGACCCTGGAGCTGCTGCGGCGCGACCGGTATCACAGGCCGCAAAGCAGAACGCCGTTTGCCATGCGCCAGCGCAACGTGGCAAACGCGTTTTCCTGCGTGAAGGACGCGGAAGGCCTGCGCGTGCTGCTGGTGGACGACGTGCGCACCTCGGGCAGCACGGCCTGCGCCTGCGCGAAAACGCTGATGGATGCCGGGGCGGACAGCGTATCCCTCTGCGTTGCCGCGGCGGTGTACAGAAGCGGAAGCCAAAAGAAGAACAGGAAACGTCAAAACGGCATTTCCTGGCGAAGATAGAAGGACTCCGCTTTGTTTTCCTTGAACAGACGCATCATTTCATTGGTCAGGCTGTAATCGTTGGGCTGCAGCACGATGTCCTCCCGCCGCACCCATTCAGCGTATTTGAGCTCGGACGCATCCATGCGGATGGCATCGTCCCCGTCCACCTGGCAGAAAAAGCCCGCCAGAATATCCGCCGCCACGCCCCAGGGCTGGGACCTGTAATAGCGAATATGCTTCACCCGCAGGCCCACTTCCTCCATCACTTCCCGGGCCACGGTTTGCTCCAGCGTTTCCCCGAACTCCGTGAACCCGGCCACCAGCGCGTTGTGGGCAAAGCCTGTTTTGTATTTGGTCAGGAGCAGTCTGTCGCCGTTCGTCACGCCGATGATCACGGCGGGATTGATGCGTGGATATACCTTGGCGCCGCAGGCGGGGCAGTACATGGCGCGTTCCACGGCGTCATGCTCCATTCTTCCTCCGCATACGCCGCAGAAACGGCTGGCCGCGTACCATTGATGCAGATGAAACGCGCTGTAAACGGCAAATATATCCGCGTTTCCGCTTAACGGGAGGCTTCTGATTTCCTGCAGGCTGAGAAAGGAATAGCCTTCCGGCAGGGGAGAAAAATCGGAAACCAGGAAAAATGCCCGGTCATCGATCCGAAAAAGATAAATGGCGCTGGCCGAAGCGTCCCCATAGCGCGGGAAGGAAAGCGACCGCTGCTTTTCATCATAGCATACGAGCAGCCTGTTTTTCTGAAAAAACATCACCGCGCTGTCCGCAGACGGACTGATATGCTCAAAGCGATTGATCAGCCTGGATGGGGCGATATCCTGAATCATAGCATGAACCTCCTATGCGCTTTCCTGAGCGGGCGATGAAGCATCCCTCTGCCATCATAATGGATTTCCCCGATTTGTCAAGGAAAAACGGGGCAGCCCAAATCCGCCATTGCCTGATACGAAACATCTTTTTCGGAATAAAGCGACCGGCGCAAAATTGAGGTAGACTTTGCGGTTTACTTATGCTATTATAAAATGAAGGAAAACGGGTCGGTCCGCTCCGTTTTCTGATGATTTGCAGGAGGGGTACAAAAGCAGGCATGATTCGGGAAAATCAGGCTTTTTTCAACAGACTGAACCAGATGCTGGATATTCTGCTGGTGATCGTCTGCTATGCCTTTTCGTCCTGGTTCTGGCTGGTATGGCGGAACGGGGATTATGTCAATATGGCCACGATCAGCGGTCGGATGCTGCTGACTTCCTTCGTTTATTCTGTCGCGCTGTCCGTCTTCTTTATGTCGGTCGGATTTTACGGCGGTTCAACCCGTGCGCGAAAGCTGAGATGGAAGCTGAAAATCATCCTGATCGGAACGACCGCCACGCTCCTTATCAGCTCTTTCCTGCTGTACCTGTTCCGTTTACAGGAATTCTCCCGCGGCGTGCTGTTTATTTTCTATGGCACAAGCGTTGCCGCATTGAGCCTGAAATACGCCGCCATGCGCTTGATTATGAAGCGGCTGCGGGACCGGGGCTTTAACATCAAGCAGGAAATCGTGATCGGCACCGGCAGGCTGGCGAAGCAGTACGCGGAGGACGTCATCAGCGAGCAGGGACTGGGCATTCGCCTCCTGGGCTATATGGGCGAAAAGCATAAGGACACCAAAGCGTATCTCGGTACATTCGACGAAGCGGACGCAGTGCTTGCCCGCACGGATATCGACGAAGCGGTCATCGCCCTGGAGCCTGAGGAATATGCACGCATCCGCGATCTGATTGGCGTGTGCGAAAAGAACGGCGTCAAGTATTCCGTCATTCCTTTTTATAACGATATTATTCCAGCGAACCCCGTCATCGAAAACGTAGGCCGCAGCAAGCTGATCAACATGCGGGCGAACCGGCTGGAAAACGTGGGCTGGGCGACGGCCAAACGCCTGTTTGACCTGGCGGCCAGCGGCCTGGGACTGATCGTGCTGAGTCCCTTCCTGGTGCTGATCGCGCTGGGCGTGAAGCTGTCCAGCCCCGGTCCCGTTCTGTTCAAGCAGGTACGCGTCGGCTATAAGCGGCAGGAATTCAAGATGCTCAAATTCCGCAGCATGAAGGTCAACGGGGAGGAAACAACCGCCTGGAGCACCCAGGAGGATAACCGGCGCACGGCGTTTGGCAGCCTGCTGCGAAAGACCAGCCTGGACGAGCTGCCGCAGCTGTGGAATGTGTTCAAGGGCGATATGAGCCTGGTGGGGCCTCGGCCGGAGCTTCCGTTTTTCGTGGAGCGGTTCAGGGAAACGATTCCGTTTTATATGGTCAAGCACCAAGTCAAGCCCGGCATCACCGGCTGGGCGCAGATCAACGGCCTGCGCGGAGATACCGATATTGAGGAACGGGTGAAATACGACCTGTGGTATATCGAAAACTGGAGCGTCTGGCTCGATCTGCGCATCCTGTTCCAAACGTTTTTCGGCGGTATGATCAACAACGAAAAAGTAAGCAGAAAAAAGAAAAAATAAAAACGCGGCTGTACGGAAACCTTCCGTATGGCCGCGCTTTTCTTCTTGCTGTCAGATATATCTGTCCTGCCTGGACAGCTTTTTCACCGTCCGGTACGCCGCCGCGAACATGACGCCGATGAAGCCGATGAATATCAGCGCCAGGTCGCTCCGGTCCAGCGTGGCGATCAGGTCATACAGTCCATGCAGCAGGACAGGACAGATGACCGCCAGATACCGGCAGGTTTTGCTGTACTGTGCGTGGCCGTGCCGTTCATGAGACTTGGCCAGACCATACCACGCGCCCATGAACACACCGAAGCAGGCGTGGCCCGGCACGGCGGTCAGCGCGCGGACGAGGGCGGTCTCCAGGCCGTACATCACCACGTAATCAATGTTTTCCCACAGCGCGAAGCCCATCGAAACAAACACCGCGTACACCACGCCGTCAAAGCGGCAGTTGAAATAGGGCGAATCCCAGGTGCGGCGCTTGAGCAGCAGGTACTTAAACCCTTCCTCCGACAGGCCGACCACCAGGAAATAGAACACGATCTGATAAAGGAACGTGTTCTTTCTGAAAATGCCGCCAAGCAACTGCGCGCCTAAACGCTCCGTGAACACAGCCAAAGCCGTGGAGATAATTCCCTGCAAAATCAGCCGCCACAAAAGCGTTGTCGGCTCCTTTTCCAGTTTGTCCGCTTTATACACATACAGCATCAGGGCCACGGCCGGGATGACCGCCGCGGCCACCAGAATCAACTGCACAGAGGAATACACGATCATTGCGTCGCCCTTCTTTTCCAGTGGTTGGTACGGGTATATTATAAACCGTTCCGGCCTGTTTTACAAGAAAAAAGCGCCGAATCCTCGGCGTCATTTCACGAGTGCTGAATATTCATATGCTCCGGGTCGCCCAGATCGGGATTGCGGGAAAGGTACTGCTGAATGGCTCCCCGCGCCAGAGCGTCGCAGCGGTTGTTTTCCGGGTGGTCGGAATGGCCCTTCACCTTGCGGAAGGTCACGCTGTGGCCCTTCTTGCTGATGGTGAGCAGCAGCAGCCGCCACAGATCCTGATTTTCCACCGGCTTGCCTTCGCTGGTTTTCCAGCCCCGGCGCTGCCAGTTGTCCAGCCAGTGTTCATTGAAAGCATTCACCAGGTACGAAGAATCCGAATACACCGTCACATTGCAGCGGGTCTTCAGCTTACCCAAAGCGCTGATGACGGCGAACACTTCCATCCGGTTGTTGGTGGTCTGGGGCATGCTGCCGCTGATTTCCAATTCGTGATTACCATAGCGCAAAATCGCCGCCCAGCCGCCGGGGCCGGGATTGCCGGAACACGCGCCGTCGGTAAAGATTTCAACTGATTTCAGCGTTTCGCTCATGCCTGCCAAAGCCTCCCTGTCCATTCATGCCTGACAACTATACCATACCTTGTGGCAAAAAGCAATTCCCCGCACAAGAAGTTTTCAGCATGAATGCCGTTTTCGTTTCATAGGATGAAGCGACAGGGGGTGTGTTGAAATGATCAAGCCCATGAACCACGGCGAAAGCGCGGAACCGGAACGGGCTGCCGGCTGCCGGCACGCGGCCCAAAAGCCTTCTTGGGGAGAAAAACTGGCGAGAAACTGCGCCTTTGCCGGCATCCTGACGCTGATGGTGGTCGGCGTGCGGAACGCGCAGCTGCCTTCGGGCCAGACTGTGATAACGGCAGTGCAGCAAATGATCGACGCCAATTGGGACAGCAGCCTGGGAAAAATCAGCTTTGTGAGCAATCTGCTGCCCGAAAGCATGGCGGTGTTTTTTGAATCCGATCTGCAGGCTGAACTGACCGCGCCGTGCTTCGGTTCAGTCGTTCACGCGTGGAGCGAAACGGAACCGTATCTGGGTTACAATGCGGACAATGGGGGCGTGTATGCGGTGTCGGCGGGCCAGGTGATGAGCGTGGCGCATGGGCTGGAGGAGGAGCGCGTCGTGCGGGTGCGGCATGAAAACGGGCTGGAAAGCCTGTATTACAACCTTGGGTCGGTCAGCGTCCGGGAAGGGGACGAGGTAACCGCGCAAACCTGCCTCGGCACAGCGCTGGCCGGTCAGCAGGCGTTGGTGGAGGTGCGACGGGCAGGGCGGGCGATTGATCCGACGGCCATGCTTTCGCTTCGAGGGGAGGAAAGACCATGACGCTGCGGGTGGGCGGCTGTCGGGTCCGCGCGCATCCGCTGCTGCCGGTGCTGCTGATTGCCGGGGCTGTAAGCGGCATGGGGGAAAGGCTGGCGCCCTCCCTGGCTGCCCTGGCGCTGCACGAGGCGGGGCATTTGCTCCTGGCACGGTGGTTTCGTCTGCGGATCGATGAACTGGAAATCACGCCGCTGGGCGGGCTGATGACGGTGACAAACCTGAATACAGCGCCGCCGCTGCCCCGCTTCCTGCTGGCCGCGGCAGGGCCGCTGGCGAATCTGGCCGGGATCATTCTGGCGCCGTTTCTGTATCGGCGGGGCGTGATTCCCTTTGAACTCACCGGCGCTTTTATCCATGCTAACCTGACGCTGCTGCTGATCAACCTGCTCCCCGCGATGCCGCTGGATGGCGGACAGATGCTCCGCATTGGGCTGAACAGATTCTTTCCCGGCCGGGAAACGGCAAAGGGAATGATGCTGACTTCCTCTGTTATCGGGCTTTTGCTCTGCGGCCTGACGCTGATCTTTGCCTTGCAGGGAAAGCTCGTGTTTGCTCCCGCTTTTGCCGGGCTGTATCTGCTGTATGCGGCGGCGGTGGAGGGCAGGCATGGCACCGCGAAGTACATTACCAGCCTGATTGCCCGCCGCCAGAAACTGGAGCGGCAGATGGTGCTGCCTGTGGAAACGGTGGCCGCAGGCGCGGAAATGCCGGTGCGGTCCCTGCTGGGCAGGCTGACGCCGGGGAAATACCACATGATCCACGTGCTGTCGCCGGACGGGATGACGAGGCTGGGTATGATCGAGGAAAAGGCTTTTTGCGAAGCTGTTCTCAGCCGCCACGACGAAAGCCTGGGCAGTATCCTGACGCATGATCATACCGCGGCTGTGGAGATGACCCTGACACGGTAAGAGAGAGCAGCGGAGAGGAAGGGCTTTAATGGGCACTTTAATACACTACGGGGCGAGGGCCTATGCGGCCCTCGTGCACCTGCACCAGGAGATTTCATCTCCTGGACCTCAATAGCGGAAGCAGCTTGATTGTG
>CADCJO010000022.1:0-8947 GCA_902801765.1 uncultured Eubacteriales bacterium | reverse complement strand
AGGAACGCGGAAGTCTGACTTGACGCCGTTATGCTTCTGGCCCGGCGGCGAAGCCGCCAGCCCGGATGCTTTGCATCCGGGGAAAGCCTGGGAAAATCCCCAGGGAAAAGTGAACTTTTCCCTGGGGATTTTCCCGGCTTTCTTGGGCCAGAAGCCCTCAAACTTTCCGTAACCCCAGCGCGGCAGGCGGAGCTTGTGTGTTTATCTCAACAACTTAACATCGCCAGTTGCGGGTCCAGGGGGATCATCCCCCTGGCGCAGGCCTGGGGGCGCGCAGCCCCCAGCGTTCCCTTTGCTCCAATTTTAGGTAGTGAATTAAAGTACCCATTCAATCATAATTGCTTCTTTAAATCATCGGCTTCCCGGGCGGAAACGTCATGGTCGCTGTACCGGGCGCGCTCGTAGAGATCAGAAAACCTTCCCGCGACGGAAGGGGACAGGCGCGTATCCTGGCGCATGGTTTCTCTCGCGGTGCGTCCCTGGGCCTCGGGCCTGCGGCGGATGTACTGCTGGTACAGCCTGCGCACCCGGCCGCGGCCATCGAGTTCTTCCCACTTGGGCTGCTTCTGGGCTTTCTGCATTTTTTCCTTTACCCAATCCTGAATGGATTGGGTCTTTTCGTCCCAATTCAGGGTGCTTTCCGCTTCATCCACGTAATCCTCGTTTGCCGCTGCGGCATACAAGCGCATACGCTCCAGGATCTTTTTCCAAAGCTGCCGAATCTTCCGAAGCAGAACGCGCAGCGCAAGGAACAAAAGAACTGCCGCAAGGACGATCGCCACCACATAAAAAACTTTTTCCATGAACAGGGCAAAGGCGCTGGGCTCCGTTGCTTCGCCAAAGCCCCCAAAGTCCCCCATCCCGCCGCCCGGCCCGCCGGAGCCCTGGCTGGGATCAGGCAGTAAGCGCATAAAAAAGGCCACGACGCTGGCAATCGCTAACCGGATGTAATACCAAGCGGTATCCAGCCATTGCGCCAGCGTGCCCCATGCGGACGCGGCAGCGGCAATCAGGAAGACCCCGAGAACCAGGATTGTGTTGCGGTTTCTCAGCGGAGCAGGCGCTTTTTCCGCGCCGTGCATGCCGTCCCGGATACCGCCCCGGTTCAGATACATGAGCGTCAGAAACGCGTAAACCAGGAAAACACCCATCAGCAGCGTCTGCGTCCCGGAAAACGGCGGACGGGAAGCGAGGGCTTGACCCAGTAAATGCAGCGCCACGCCGATGATCCAAAAGCCTGCTGACCATTCCTCCCACACGGGTCTTGCCCAGGCGGGCGGCAGCAGGATGAGCAGTACGATGCAGGGAAGCGCAAGCGGAATGCTTTGCACCCCTGCCAGAACGCCAAGCAAGCCACCAGCGCAAACACAACCGCTGACTGTCCAGATTACACGAAATTTCTTCGGCAGCAGATACCCGGCGGCTCCCCACACATACGCCAGGGCGAACGGAAACCACCACAATAGGCTATGCCCGGGAAACAGCCACCGGCCCAGCAGCACGGGCACCGGGAACAGCCCGCAGGCCAGCGCCAGCGCGGCCAGGGCTTTCATGGGCCAGATACGCAGATTGTCCTTCATGCAGCCTTGACCTCCTTCTCCAGCAGATGCAGCGTGACTGTGTTGCCAAGACGCCGCAGGAGGGCAATCTTCTCTTCAATGGCTTCGCTCGTATAGGCGGACAGAATCAGAATGTCCGTGCCGCGCAGGAAGGAAAGGTCGTCCAGGAAGGAAAGGAAGTTCCGGCAGCGCAGGATTTTCAGCCGGGCAAAGGCGGAGAGCAGTTCTTCTTCCCTCGCGCTGTGGCGTTCAGGCGGCAGCATCGCGGGGCTTTCGCTTTCTCCCATCGGCATATTGGCCGCAAATCCCGCCGCGACTCCGGCGCTCAGGACCTTCACGCACACCGTCGCCGCGATGGAAATAGCCCGTTCGATCATGTCCTGCTCATAGTCCATCAGGTCGCCCCACTGGTTTTCGCTCATCTGCCCATTGATGACGGCCAGCAGCTTGGTATCGGCGGTGTAGTCGTGGGTCTTGACCTGCAAGGCGTTCATCCTGGCTGACGCGGGCCAGTGAATGTCCCGGATGGGGTCGCCGGGACGGTATTCCCGGATGCCGTTCACCAGGAACGGATCGGTAATGTAATGGCGGCGCACGATCAAATCCCCCTGCAGTCGGGAAACGGGCAGGGGAATGTCCTGCTCACTGAGCAGCTTCGGATAGACCAGAATCTCCGACGGACTGTGCTTCTCCACGCCGTTGCCGCCAAACCCCAGCAAATCTCCGGCGGTCAGCGACACATTGCCCACGTCATACGCGCCCCGGCGCAGCAGACGGACCCGGTGCCGCCGCGTGATCTGCTGGAAAGGCCGCAGGGTGAAGATGCTTTTGTGGTAGCGCTCCCCGCTGACGGCCAGATTGTCCTGTTTGCCCAGCCGAAGATAGGGCGAAATGCGGCTTTCCGCCCGCAGCCAGGGGATGAAAAAGAAGCGGTCGTTGCGGATGACCTCGATCATCTCCGCTTCCTCACCTTCATAGGCCGCCTTTTTGGAAAACCGCCGGGTATAGGAAAGCCCCTTCAACCCGAATGTATTCAGCAGCCAGCGCTGAAGAAAGCCCAGCGCCAGCAGCGCGATCACCAATACAAAGCCATTCATTTCGCTGTCTCCGTCGGCGCGGGGATTTTATCCAGCAGCTCCCGGATGAAGGCTTCGTTTTCTCCCGCTTTTCCGTACAGCCCCCGCAGGATGACGCGGTGTGCCATCACCGGTACAGCCAGCTTTTTCACGTCGTCGGGGATCACAAAATCCCGTCCCTGGATCGCGGCATACGCCTGGCTCACGCGCAGCAGCGCCAGCATGCCGCGGGGAGATACGCCTAACAGTGCTCTGTCTTTATCCCTTGTCGCTTCGCACAGCGCGGCGATATACCCCATTACCGGCTCGGACACACCGCACTGACTGAAGGTATCCTGCGCGGCGACGATCTCCTCCCGCTCCGCCACAGGCTGCAGCTCAGCCAATGGATTATTTCGGATGAAGCGTTCCATGATGCTCAGGGCTTCCTTCTCGTCCGGATAGCCCATCGAAAGCTTGATGAGAAAACGGTCCAATTGGGCTTCCGGCAGCGGGAAAGTCCCCTGGGTTTCCACAGGGTTCTGGGTGGCGATTACCAGGAAGGGCCGCTCCAGCGTCCTCGTCACGCCGCCCTCTGTCACCTGTTTTTCCTCCATGCACTCCAGCAGCGCGGACTGGGTGCGCGGGGTGGCGCGGTTGATTTCGTCGGCCAGGAGGATGTGGGTGAACACCGGGCCGGGGACGAATTGGAACGTGCCGTCGGAGGGCTTGAATACGCTCATACCCGTGATGTCGGCGGGCAGCAGGTCAGGGGTAAACTGCAAGCGGGAAAAATCACAGCGCATGGAGGCCGCGATGCTTCTTGCCATGACGGTTTTTCCTGTGCCGGGCACGTCCTCCAGCAGCACGTGGCCTCCGGCGATCATGGCGGCAAAAATCAAATCGAACTGTTCTTCCTTGCCAACAATGACCTTGCTGACATTCCGGCGCACTTTGTCGGCCAATTTCGCAATATCCTGATAGTTCATCGTTTGCTCCTCTTAAAAAGAAAATTCATTTTCTGGAAAAAATTATACCATAAGAGAAGCGGCTTCCGCAAGGAGAAATCAGCCAAAATATCAATTGCTTTCTGATTCTTTCCATGTTATACTCAAATCTGTGATTTTTTCCACCGGGAGGTGTTGTGTATGGCGGCTTTTGTGGATCGTGCGCCTTTTATCGCCAAGGCGGGCAACGGCGGGAACGGCTGCGTTTCCTTTCACAGGGAGAAGTTTGTGCAAAACGGCGGGCCGGACGGCGGTGACGGCGGCCGGGGCGGCGACGTGGTGCTGCTGGCGGACGAGAATATGCACACGCTGCTGGACTTCCGTTTCCGCAGTAAATACGAGGCCGAGGCCGGAACCGACGGCTCCAGCGGCCGCAGGCAGGGCAAGAGCGGAGAAGAACTGATCGTGAAGGTGCCCGTGGGCACGGTGGTGCGGGAAAAGGAAAGCGGCGTGGTGGTGGCCGATATGTACGAGGCCGGGCGGAGAAAGGTGCTTTTGCGCGGCGGACGCGGCGGCTGGGGCAACAGCCACTTTGCCACGCCAACCCGGCAGGCTCCCAACTTTGCCAAGCCCGGCATCAAGACCGAGCGGCATGAATTCGTGCTGGAGCTCAAATCCATTGCCGACGTAGGGCTGGTAGGCTATCCCAATGTGGGCAAGAGCACCATCCTGTCCGTGGTCACGGCGGCCAAGCCCAAGATCGCCAATTATCATTTCACCACCCTGACCCCCAACCTGGGCATGGTGCGGCATCACGGCCAGGACTTCGTGATGGCGGATATCCCCGGCCTGGTGGAAGGGGCCAGCGACGGCGCGGGCCTGGGCCATGATTTTCTGCGGCACGTGGAGCGCACAAGGCTTTTGCTGCATGTGATCGACGCGGCAGGATCGGAAGGCCGGCATCCGGTGGAGGATTACGAGCAGATCAATGAAGAACTGCTGAAATACGGCGACCTGGCTTCCCGCCCCCAGATCATCGCCGCCAACAAGATGGATCTGCCCGACGGCGAAACGGGCTATCAGATGCTGAAAGAGCACATCGGGGACAAGTATCCCGTATTCCCCGTCAGCGCCGCCACCCGGCAGGGCTTTGAAGAACTAATGAACTGCGTGGCTGATACCCTGGCCGCCCTGCCACCTATGGAGCCCTTCACCGAGGAAGAGATGCTGCCCGAAATGCTGGAGCACAGCACCTTCGAGGTCAGCAAGGACGGGCATGTGTTCGTCGTCACCGGCAACGCCGTCACGCAGCTCATTGACAGCGTGAACTTCTCCGACGAGGAATCCATGAACTGGTTCCACCGCACCCTGCGCCGCGCGGGCATTATCGACGCCCTGCGGGAAGCCGGGGCTCAGGAGGGCAGCACTGTCCGCATCGATGATATGGAATTTGACTTTGTGGAGTGATTTTTTTCTGGGGGAAACCGCTCTTTGATGCTGCTTTGCACGGCCTGCGCTTTGCTTGTCCGCGCTGTGACGTTTCAGTCTCTTGGCGGATAGCACGCCATGCGTCTAAAGCCGCCTGGCTGAAAGAGCGGTTTCCCCCAGACCCCCTTCCGAGAAAGCTGTAATGGATTGTTCACGATAATACGATCAATAAAAAGGAGAAACAAATTATGGTTTTGGAAATCACCAGCAAGCAGCGGGCGTATTTGCGCTCGATGTGCAACACCATGCAGGTGGTGCTGTATATTGGAAAAGAAGGCATTACCGACGGCACCGTGAAGGAAGCCTGGGACGCTCTGGAAGCCCGGGAGCTGATCAAATGCTCCGTCCAGCGGGAAGCGCCGCTGACCGCCCGGGAAGCCTGCCAGGAATTGTGCGAAAAAGTACATGCCGCCCCCGTTCAATGCATCGGCAGCAAGTTTTCCATCTACCGTCCCCGCAGGAAGGACCCGACCATTCAGCTGCCGTGAGAGGGGTTAGGGAATAGGGAATAGGGATTAGGGATTAGATCCTGCTTGTCTTCCCGAGCGAAGTGGAGCGAAAGCGAAACGGAGTCGAGGGACCTGAGAGAAACACAAAATAGGAGCTTTTTCCGTCTGTTTCCGACTCCCAGCTCCCTCAGCTTTTTCCTCACATCCGCTCGGGATGACAGTGCTGCTTAGGCGCATCCTGCTGCCTAATCCCTATTCCCTTTTTTACCGTTCCAAAACAAATATAAGACAAATGTACACCATATATTGTGGCTATATGTCGAAAATGTTACGCATTGTATCCCAAATATGGTATTGACATCCTGCGCCGAAGCCTATATAATAGGGTTCGGCGTTTCAATTGCGCACAATATTTAGTAGACGAAGGAAATGAAAGATACAATATCTTGGAGGGAAAAGACATGATCACGTCCATTAAGAAGCGTGACGGCCGCGTGGTGCCGTTTGATCTGGATAAGATTCAGCACGCGGTGACCAAAGCCTTTGAAGGCTCCGGCAGCGCCAAGGGCGAAGAAACCGCCCGCATGATCAGCGAGCAGGTGGAAAAGGAACTGGAGAACAACGAAAGCATCGGCAGCGTGCCCACCGTGGAGGAAGTGCAGGATACGGTGGAGCGCGTACTGATCGAAAAGGGTTTCGTGCGCACCGCCAAAGCCTATATCCTTTACCGCGCCGAGCGCAGCCGCGTGCGCGAAATGAACACGCGCCTCATGAAGGTGTTTGAGGACATCGCTTACAAGGACGCCATCGACAGCGACATCAAGCGCGAAAACGCCAATATCAACGGCGACACCGCCATGGGCAGCATGCTCAAGTTCGGCTCCGAAGGCAGCAAGCAGTTCTACGATATGTTCGTGCTGAACCCCGCCCACGCCGAAGCCCATCGGGAAGGCGACATCCACATTCACGACCTGGACTTCCTGACCCTCACCACCACCTGCTGCCAGATTCAACTGTCCACCCTATTCAAGGGCGGCTTTTCCACCGGCCACGGCGTGCTGCGGGAGCCCAACGATATCGCCAGCTATTCCGCGCTGGCCTGCATTGCCATCCAGGCCAACCAGAACGACCAGCACGGCGGCCAGTCCATCGTGGACTTTGACTACGGCATGGCTCCCGGCGTGAGCAAAACTTTCGTCAAGCGCTTCCGGGACAACCTTTCCCGCGCGCTGGAGCTGAAGCTCAACGTGGAAAACAGCGACGATACCGCCAAGGAAATCCTGGCCGCGATCAAGGAAGAATCCGGTCTGATTCCTTCCCTCCAGGAAAAGGACGAATTCAAGGCGGCGCTGACGGAAAAGCTGAGCGCATGGGCCAGCGAAGAAACCGCCCATGAAATCTTCGACTTCGCCCAGAAGTACGCCGTCAAGGAAACCCGCCGCGCCACCTACCAGGCCATGGAAGCGCTGGTGCACAACCTGAACACCATGAACTCCCGCGCCGGCGCGCAGGTGCCTTTCTCCTCCATCAACTACGGCACCGACACGTCCCCCGAAGGCCGCCTGGTGATGGAACAGATTCTGCTGGCCACCGAAGCGGGCCTGGGCCGCGGCGAAACGCCCATTTTCCCCATCCAGATTTTCCGCGTCAAAGAAGGCGTCAACTATAATCCCGGCGATCCGAATTACGACCTGTTCCACCTGGCCATCCGGGTCAGCGCCAAGCGCCTGTTCCCGAATTTCTCCTTCCTCGATGCGCCTTACAACCTGCAATACTACAAGCCCGGCCATCCCGAAACCGAAGTGGGTTACATGGGCTGCCGCACCCGCGTGATGGGCAACGCTTATGACCGCGACCGCGAAATCGCGCCCCGTCGCGGCAACCTGTCCTTTACCTCCATCAACCTGCCCCGCATCGCCATCAAGGCCAACGGTGACGTGGACTGGTTCTTCCAGGAGCTGGAAAACAAGCTGGCTCTCGTAGTGGAGCAGCTGGACGAGCGCTTTGAAATCATCGCCCGCAAGAAGGTTTATAACTTCCCCTTCCTGATGGGCCAGGGCGTGTGGATCGATTCCGAAAACCTGGATTGGGATTCCGAGGTGCGCGAAGTGCTCAAGCACGGCACCCTGTCCGTGGGCTTCATCGGCCTGGCGGAGTGCCTGAAAGCCCTGCGCGGCCAGCATCACGGTGAAAGCGAAGAGAGCCAGAACCTGGGCCTGGAGATCGTGGGCTTCATGCGGAATTACCTGGACCGCCTGACCAAGGAACGCCACATGAACTACACCCTGCTGGCGACGCCCGCCGAGGGTCTGTCCGGCCGCTTTGTGCGCATGGACCGGGAACGCTTCGGCGTCATCCCCGGCGTCACCGACCGGGATTATTACACCAACTCCTTCCATGTGCCGGTGTATTATCCCATCTCCGCCTTTGACAAGATCAGCATCGAAGGCCCCTATCATGCCCTGACCAACGCGGGCCACATCAGCTATGTGGAAATGGACGGCGACCCCACCAAGAATCTGGAAGCCTTCGAGCGCATCGTGCGCCACATGCATGACTGCGGCGTGGGCTACGGCTCCATCAACCACCCCGTCGACCGCGACCCGATCTGCGGCTTCAACGGCATCATCGGCGACACCTGCCCCTGCTGCGGCCGCGAGGAAAACGGACGTCCCTTCGAGCGCATCCGCCGAATCACCGGCTACCTTGTGGGCACCCTGGACCGCTTCAACAACGCCAAGCGCGCTGAGGAACGGGACCGCGTGAAGCATCAGATGGACTGATATTTTTGAAGTTTTTTGAAGGATGTTTTTACTGGAAGACCAACCTATGTAGGGGCGGATATCATCCGCCCGCTAAATTGGCTTTCACGAATCTTGGAATATGCTGCAACGTAATGAATGGCAGAAACGGGCGGATGATATCCGCCCCTACAAGTGTTAAACCCTTACAGTTCACTTTGCCCAATGGTTCGTTTGGCTCAGTATAAACAATGGCAGGCGGCAGAAATGCCTCCTGCTTTTTTGTATACAAAAACACTTTATATACAATTCCATCCCTTGACACCGCGGGAAAGCAGGCTATAATGAAAAAGGAACCGGGAGGAAAGCTCCCGGCGGAATAGAGGCGCGGCTGACAAAAGTACCCAGGGGGAGCCCGGGCCGGGGCAGAGAATCCAGGGGGAAAGGGAAGGCCGCCGAAACGCAGGTGCAAGGCCGTGCGCCGCGTTGGTCAAGGAGAGAATATTTCCCTGACTGTCATGGTTCGCCATGGAGCGCTATTCAACGTTTTGATTCCAAGCGGAATTTGGGCGGAGAATGGCGGTCAAGCCATTCCCGCTTTTTGTATTCATACTATTTCTCGTCTAAACCATTGAATCTTCGGGCGTCTTTTCCGTCCTGGCTGTGCTTCATTCCGGTCAACGTAGCGCTGCTTTGCCGCAGCCTCAA
>CADCJO010000021.1 GCA_902801765.1 uncultured Eubacteriales bacterium | reverse complement strand
TTGCCTGCGATCTGCGCTTCCACCTGACCCCATACGCCGGCTTCCCGCCAGCTGCTGAAAACCATGGCGGTCTTGCCGTCAAAATTATTGTACTCCCAATAGATCGCTGTGTCGGTGTCCGAATATAGCTCCGGCCAGTCCCACTCCTGAATCAGCGCTGTCGGATTATCGATCACGATCTGCCACACGCCGTCATGCCGTTCCAGCAGAATCAGCCTTTTGACGCCATCCGTCTCGGCGAAGCAAGCAGCCGAGTCGCCCCACTGCGTAAGCTGCACCGGCTCAGTGATGCCTGCCTGGCGGAGTGTATCTGTGATCAGTGCTTCATCACTGCCGGCTGCCAACGCCGAAGCGCTGAACAGCATGAGAATCAGAGCAACAAGGCAAAGGAAGGGTTTCTTCATCATAGCTGTCCTTCTTTCCACTGCTGGTCACCCCCAGCATACCTTACACTATCGTGTTCTTCTGCAAAAGCCGTATTCAGGCAAGCCATCGCAATCATCATCAGAGCCATATACGCCGCAAGTTTACGCATGTTTTTCAAATCCTCTTTTGCTCATCCGTTTGCTGTCGAAGTACTCACTGTTTCCAGCGTAGCATCATCGATTGAAATATACCAATAGGAATCTCCGGCTGGATTGACAGCAGCATACCATAAATGATCCTCTTCGGAGAAATAGATTTCAACAGCATCATCCGTGAACATATCCGCTGTAACTGGTTCACCTGCCACGGTATAGCCGGTTTTCAGCATTTCCACAAAAGATTCTTTGACCTTATCTTTTACTTCAAGCATTTGATGCCTGGGCATATATCCTGTTTTGGCATTGATCCAGACCTCGGCTTTCACAAGCGAGTGATCATAGAAACGAAATACCCAGTATGGTGCAATAAAGTCTCCTGTTTCACGATGCCCGGTATACAGTGATACGGATACTCTGTTCTCACTGCAATCCAGATCATACGATGACATCAGGAAGTCAAGCGCCATTTGTCTGGCTTCATCTTCCTCAATCATTCCCGGTTCTCTAACGCCGTATTTCCAGGAAAGAATCTGATCTGCAAAGGGAACAGACGCAATCCAATCTGGATGATATGTTTGGATTCTTTGTTCCTCTGCTTCGATCAAATATGGCAGCAGACCGCTGTACCAGTTTTTTTGTTCGACAGTCCAGAAACGAAACGGACCATTGGCATCAACCAATTCTTCCCAGAAGTCTGCAGCTCCGTAGTCTGCATTGAATCTCTCTTTAACAATCTCTTCGGCGTGCCTCTTCACAAATGTTTCCCATTCTTCCGCATATACATTGCAGGTTGATATACCCAAAAGAATCAGTAAAAACGTCAGAAACCAACATGACACCTTTTTCAATGCAACTGTCCTTCTTTCCTTCATTCATTTGTCAGTAATCGGTGTTTGACCTCCACTATAAAGACGAAGCATGTCTACATTTTCTTGCATGCAGCTGATTTCTTTCCAAGCCTTTCGGAATAGAAATCAGTTTTAGTATATCACAAATAACCATGTCTTTACACGTAAATGACAGGCTGAAAAGACTGGGGACGCTCTTGGCGCTGGCTGCCGGACCGTCCCTTTTTCTATGCGCCTCTTCGGAGGCCTTTGTGGTCGTTATGAGCTTCCAGCAATGGTCTTGGATGTATCAAAGAAAAAATACCCCGAAATCTCATGCAAGTGTTTCCAAAAACGATGATTTTCGCCATGTAGATATGAGGAGGTAAACCAGCATGGCTGCCGATGAACGCCATTCAGTGGAAATGCGATAAGCGTACTGCTCAGAAAATTTTCTAAAGCCGGTGTCACTTAGCCTTGATTTTTACATTGAAGGGTGGGAGGTAGCTGGAAAATGCATGGCATGGGCTTCAATCCCGAAAAAAATTTCTGCAGGTGTTTCCAAAATCGATGTTATTTTGCCATTTATGGGTGCTTAGAGGTGATCTTGAATGAACGATGATATGCATCAGAAGAAAGCGAGATGAAGCGGACTGCAAAGATTATTTCCGATGACCGGTGTCACTTTGCGCCTTATTCCCCATATAGGGGGGTGGCGGGGATAACACCAGAGAAAAGAAAGGATGGAAACGATGATGAACACGAGACGAAACGCAGATGCAATCCGGCAGCTCATGAGAAGCCCGATATGGGCTGACGATGGAGCTGTGAAGTTGTATCTTCACTGCCTGGCCATGGCGAGCCACAATCAGTATTGTTGGCGCGGGCTGCAGCTTCAGCCGGGCGACATGCCCCTGTCAGAACGGAAAACGGCAAAAGCACTCTGTTGGTCCAGGGACAAGCTGCGCCGCAGAATGCGGATGCTGGAAGCACAGGGCATGGTAACAATCCGGTCGATCCCTAACGTGGGAACGATGCTGCATGTGGTGAATTGGCCCGATCCTGCCGGTGTGAAAAATGGACCAGAAGCTGGAGCGACCTGTATCCATGATGGAGCCAGCGCAGAGGCATGGGATGCTCAGGATTGTACCGGTTCCCCTTTGGATGCCAGTCAGGCATGGTATCAGGATGATACCAGTTATCAGGAAACCGGTATCACTGTGATACCAACTGATCCTCGGAATCAGACCGGTTCCGCCCAAACCGGTACGCTGGCAAGACCTAACCCATATAAAAAGAATATATATTCTTCTTTAGGGTATGGGACGAAGACTGAACCGGATCGTTTTTCAGAGATATGGCTTGCTTATCCGCAGAACAGGCGGACAAACCGTGAGGCTGCAGCAGTGCTGGTGGAGAAGGCACTGAATGACGGCGCGACGATTGAAGCTATCCTGTCCGCCCTGGAAGCGGAAAAACAAACCGTGGATTGGCTGACAGCGAATGGTCAGTATGTCCCCGGCATTGTGAAATGGCTGCAGCGGGAACCATGGCGGAACTATGTGGATGCAACCTCGATTCCCCAGGTTTCAGATAATGAAGAACAATGGGAATCGTGGTAAGCAATTAACCAAGACGAAAGAGCTGAGCCATTCCCGTCATTAGTCGTTGGCATCGCCAACGAAGCGCACCTTGACAATCAGGGCCACGTTTCCAGATCTGTCCAAACCGCCATGATCTTCCTCTTCGGAAGGGAGCGCCGAAAGGACCGGCAGTGAGCCAAACAAGGTTTCTTGCCAGAGGCAGCAGTGAAAAATAAGCCCGAACCAAACAACAGCAATGAAACAATGCACCTGAGTTTATTGGATTCAGAAAGGAAGATACACATGAGCGAAATGCAAAACCACACTGTTCACTTCAGTTTCGATACCACTCCAGAACAGGCCGCTATCATTCAGCAGAAAATGAAAAATGCCGGCGTCAAAAACAAATCAGGATTCTTTCGCGCGATGGTGCTGAATGGTTATCTATTGCGGCTTGACCTGCCTGAGCTTCGGGAAGCCTCTCGGCAGATGAGTATTCTTTCAAATAACGTAAATCAGATTGCCAAGCGAATGAACGAACATGGAAGTATCTATGAAACAGAAATCGATGAGATCCTGGAAAAGCAGGAGGAGATTACTCAATTGATAAGACAAATCTATGAACGGTTGGAGGTACTTTACGAGTGATAATGGCTTTCCTTACACGGCAATTTTGCTCCGATCCAGCGGAAGCAATCACGTTATTTCATGATATCTGGGACGGGACAAAGCGCAGGGAACCTGCACAACCACAGCGCTTGCGCTGGCAGATCAGGGGCTTGGGGGCGGAGCCTACCAACAAGCTTTTTGCAAAATCTAGCAGATTTGCATTGCTTGCTACTATTCTCCGGGGCTGTTTTCAGGAGAGCATGAAGACGGTCTTCTGAAAAAATAAATTTCATTTCGTGAAAACTTTTGGCCCGGGAACCCCAGTAAAACCGTCATTTTAGAAATTTAGCCAGACGCAAAAATGCCAACAAAGCCTTAAGCTGCAACGCTTTCTGAAGTTTTCAAAACATGAAAACGATTTTGGAAACCATGTGATATGCTGTCAGCGGAAGCCAAAGTCATACGAATTGCCTCTATGACTTCCCGTACAGGAAAAGCTATCCTGTGCGTTCAGATACACACTGCTCTGCGTCATGCAGCCGCGAAGCATGATCCGAACGCAGAGCAGCGCCGCAACTGTTCCTGACTGTGTAATCGGACACACAGCCAGATCATGATGGAAGATGAATGTAAACGAGGAGAGTCCAAAAGAATGAACAACATGTTAATCCGGAATGTCAGAACTCTGGCGCATGGAGAATGCTGCAATTACATCGGTGGGAAATGTATTGAGGATGGAGAGTGCACCATCATCAATCCCCGCTATCCGACGATTCACGACGGCGCTATTGACTGCGATTATTTTCTGGAATGCGTGCTGCCCATCAATCCGGAATTGAATCGGATCATCTGGACAGAACTGCTTCGGGAAGAAGATGTGACCCGGCCGAATGAAAGAACCTGCGCCTGGTGCGGAGGAGCTTTCATCCCCAACAGCGGTCGACAGCGATACTGCCCGCACTGCAAACCTCTTCACGAGCGACTCCGCAACCGGGTCAAACAGCGCAGCTACTATCAGCGAAAGCAAATGAAACGCACGTAATTTGTTACCGGTTAGCCTGTCAGAAAGCCTTCCAGAGCAGGGCTTTTCGTGGCTTGTTCAGACGGGAGATGAAGAATGAATCATCCCCGTTAAAAATCGGATTCTAACCGGTAACAAAACGGCAGGAGCATTCGGGAAAGAGATAGTTTACAACTTTACATCACTTTAAAGCATGAAAGGATATTGCCATGATGAGAAACAGGCTATATACTGAAGAGCAGGTACACCAGGTTGTGGACGAGGTTCTCCGCATGCTGGACAGCACCGCGGCTCTGCAGGAGCCAGAGCACCTTGACAACAGCATACCTCAGCAATCATCGCCGGGCACGAAGATGACATTGTCCGTCCGGGAAGCAGCGGAGCTGATCGGTATCAGCAGGCCAACGATGTACCAACTTATTCGGGAGAATCAGATTCCGAGCATCCATGCTGGCAAAAAGATCGTGATCGCCCGTCAGGCTCTCCTGGATTGGCTGTCGAAAGGAGAAAACAATGGCAAGAAAGCGTGCTAACGGCGAAGGAACCATCAGAAAACGGGCTGACGGAAGCTGGGAAGCCCGATACTGTGCCGATGGAAAACGGCATTCGGTCTATGGACGAACCCAGGCGGAAGTCCGGAAGAAGCTGACCGAAGTCTCCGTCACCATCGACCATGGTGATTTCAGAGAGGACAGCGGCCTGACCCTCGGCCAATGGCTGACCATGTGGCACCGCGACTACCTGGGGAATGTGAAGCTCGGCACTGCTGATACCTACGAAATGCAGATCCGGGTGCACATCATCCCCGCGCTCGGAGACGTCAAACTGTCGGCACTCCGAACGCCCATGATTCAGCGCCTCTACAATAAGAAGCGGGAGGAAGGGCTCAGTCCGAAATCCATCAAGAACATTCACGGCTGCCTGCATAAGGCACTGGATGTGGCTGTCAGAATAGGCTACTTGAGCAAGAATCCATCCAGCAACTGCATCCTGCCCCGGATCGAGCAAGCGGAGATTCATCCGCTGGATACGCCGGAACTTTCCAAGCTGCTGGCCTTTCTGAAAGGCCACGAGCATGAGGCGCTCATCGTGACCGCAATCTTCACCGGATTGCGGTCCGGCGAGCTGCTGGGGCTGACCTGGGATTCTGTGGACTTTGAGAACGGTCTGATTCGGGTCACCAAGCAGCTGGCTCAGCCGAGAAAGAAAGGCGAAGTCTTCCGGTTTGCGACACCGAAGAACAGCAAGCCCCGCACCATCGCTCCCGCTCCTACGGTCTTCCAGGTGCTGAAGAAGCACAAGGAAGAGCAGGAAGCACAGCGGAAAGCGCTGGGGCCGGCATGGAACGATGGCGGCTTCCCCAACCTGGTGTTCACGCATCCGGATGGCAGCCACCTGTCCCAGCCGACCGCATGGAAGATTCTTCACAAGATCCTGGTGGCAGCGGGTATCGACGCGCACCGCTTCCACGATCTGAGACACACTTATGTGGTCAGTTCCATTATGGCGGGGGATGACGTAAAAACGATCCAGCAGAACGCCGGGCATTACTCCTCGGCATTCACACTGGATCGCTACGCACACGTCACCGCCACCATGCAGAAGGAAAGCGCGAACCGCATGGAAAAGTTCATCGCCGGGTTGTAAAACGATGAACAATAATAGAAAATTTCACCCAACCATGTCCCATGGCGTATAGCCCCACCCCAATATCAGGTCCGTTGGGGTGGGGTTGGGGTGGAAGGCCGCCAAAAAGAAGCAGAACCCTTGAAAAATCAAGGGTTCTGTGGTGCGGGAAACAGGACTTGAACCTGCAAGTACGTACGTACACATGAACCTGAATCATGCGCGTCTGCCAATTCCGCCATTCCCGCATTTTGATGGTGGGCAGGGGTGGATTCGAACCACCGAAGTCTGTGACGGCAGATTTACAGTCTGCTCCCTTTGGCCACTCGGGAACCTACCCATGAAATAGATTTTGAAGATTCATTCCCAAGGTAATCCAAGGGAAAGAGCTGGTGAAGGGACTTGAACCCGCAACCTGCTGATTACAAATCAGCTGCTCTGCCAATTGAGCTACACCAGCATCACCCAAATGGGAGAGAAAAGCGACCCGGAAGGGGCTCGAACCCTCGACCTCCAGCGTGACAGGCTGGCATTCTAAACCGACTGAACTACCGGGCCATAAATGGTGGGCCATCAGGGACTTGAACCCCGGACCGATCGGTTATGAGCCGACTGCTCTGACCAACTGAGCTAATGGCCCTTGGCGTCCCGAAGCTGCTGCTGGAGAATAAAGGAAAGGATGACCCTGCCGGGATTCGAACCCGAGTTACCGCCGTGAAAGGGCGGTGTCTTAGGCCACTTGACCACAGGGCCATGGTGTCATCCCTCGTACCCTTCGCCAACCAGAAATGGTCGGGGTGAAGGGATTTGAACCCCCGGCCCCATGCTCCCAAAGCACGTGCGCTACCAGACTGCGCTACACCCCGAAGGTTTCTTGATCGGTGCTCGTCACAACCGACGAATGTTATTATATGCGAAACCCAATGTTTTGTCAATAGCTTTTTTAAAAAAATTGCAGTCTTTTTATTCGCTTCTCTCGTGCCCAGCGTCGCATTCAAATATCCTTACATTTGAGCGGAATATGTATTAAACCAGGCTTTCCGGGAATGGAAAGCCCGGCTTTGCTCTTGTCCGCGTGCCTTGCGCTGTCATTTCTGGTGGAAGGATTTTGATTTCTGAATCGCGGCCTCCACCGCCTCCATAACGGCGGAACGGAAAGCGTTTTTCTCCAGGGCAGCGACACCTTCGATGGTAGTCCCCGCCGGGGAGGTGACCATGTCCTTTAATTCACCGGGATGCCTGCCGGTTTCCAGGGCAAGTTTCGCGCTGCCAAGAACCGTCTGCGCGGCGAACCGCTGAGCCGTGGCCCGGGGCAGACCGCCCCGCACGCCCGCGTCGGCCAGCGCTTCCAGGAACAGGAACACGAATGCGGGAGAGGAACCGCTCAGGCCCGTCACCGCGTCCATGAGCCGCTCAGGCATTTCTTCCGCCATGCCCATGCAGGACAGCAGCTTCATACCGAAGCCCCATTCCTCGTCCGTCACGTACTCTCCCCGGCAGGCCGCCAGCACGCCTTCCCCCACCATGGCGGGAGTGTTCGGCATCACACGGATGATGTGGGCGGTTTCATTGTTCAGCAGGCTGTGGAGCATGCTCAGGTCATACCCTGCCACAATGGAAATCACCAGCGCGTCGGGCTTTACCACACCCGCGATATCCTGACCTACGGCCTGAATGAACTGCGGCTTCACCGCCAGCAGCAGCACCGGCGCGGCGGCGGCTTCCGTGTTCTGGAAGGTGACATTTACACCCAGTTCGCATTTCAGCTGTGTGCGCAATGCCGGATTCTTGTCTGATACCAGCACTTCCTCCGGGGCAAAGATGCCCGCTTTCAGCATTTGCCGCAGCATGGCCCCGCCCATGTTGCCGCAGCCGATGATACCCAGTTTGATCATAGGGATGACTTCCTTTCTGAATTCGTTTATTTGGGACTTTAAACACTTGCGTTTTAGAATGCAGAGTACAGTTTAATCATGATTAAACGAAGCAACTGTTATTGCGAACGTTATTCTGTCATCCCGACCGAAGCGGAGCGAGAGCGCAGCGGAGTGGAGGGATCCGAGAGAAACATAAACAGTCAAGCAGCCTGATGCCCAACTCTCAGGTCCCTCGACTTCGCCTCACCTCTGGTTCGGCTTCGCTCGGGATGACAATGTTAGTTGAATGATAAAATGCCTGTCCGTCGGTTTCAAAGCGCTCAGTATATGATCTATACTCTGCGCTCTGTACTCTCGTTCTCCTCATCCCTATTCCCTAATCCTTGGAAATTAAAGCGTCCTATCATCAAACACCGTCAACATCCGCTTTTCCTTCTCTGTCAGCGTGGCAGTTTTGAGCAGGTCGGGGCGGCGTTCCAAGGTTACAGCTATGGCCTGCTCCCTTCGCCAGGCGGCGATCTTCGCGTGATCGCCGTTGAGCAATACGTCCGGGACGGCCATGCCCTCAAACTCCCGTGGCCGGGTATACTGGGGATATTCCAGCAATCCCGCGTCGGAAAAGCTCTCGTCCTGGGGGCTTTCCTCGCTGCCCAGCACGCCGGGAATCAGCCGCGCCACGCAGTCCGCCAGTACCATGGCCCCTAGTTCCCCCCCGGTGAGCACGTAGTCCCCGATGGACACTTCCAGGTCAATGTACTTGTCCAACGCCCGCTGATCGACCCCCTCATAGTGCCCACAGAGCAGGATCAAATGATCCTCTTTTGACAGCTCCTGAGCCAGCTTCTGGGTAAGCTTCACGCCCCGGGGGGAGAGGTAGATCCGCCTGACCCCGGCGCTTTCGTGGGGCTCCAGGTTGGACAGGCAGGGCACGCCCCGTTTTTCGCACACCGCTTTCATGCAGTCCGCGATGGGCTGCGCCATCATCAGCATCCCCGCCCCGCCGCCGAAGGGATAATCGTCGGTGTTCTTGTGCTTGGACGCGGAAAAGGGGCGAATGTCCGTCGCTTCGATTTCGATCAGCCCCGCCTGCCGCGCCCGGCCCAGAATGCTGGCGTTCAGCACGCTGTCAAACATCTCGGTGAAAATGGTCAGAATGTCAATGGTCATGCAATCAAATCCTTTTAGGAAAGATTTTTCTGGGGGAAACCGCTCTTTGGAGCCAAAGAGCGGTTTCCCCCAGACCCCCTTTCGAGAAAGCTATAGAGGAATCTTTATCTCAAAACCTCTTCATCTTTTGCAGCTTCAAGTTCAGAAAGCGCGGGGTGGTCGGTCAGCCGTTTGATGATGCGCCACCCGTCCCGGCTGTTGACCAGATTCTTTTCAATGGGCCTAAACCCCAGATCCAGATACACCTTCACTGCCACCCAGGTGGTGGTTTGGGTGGGGATTTTGCAATGGGTCTGGCCCAGCGCTTTCATGATCTGGATGACGTGGGAAATCAGCGGCTTGGATAAGCCCTTGCCCTGATCCTCCCGTCGCACCGCCACCCAGTGCAGCCAGCCGTCGGCGCTCTGGTCGATGCCGCGAATATCGTAAAACGCCGTGGCGGTAGCCACCTTTTCCCCATTTTCGTTCACCACGAACACCATGCGATTCTTTAGCTCATCGTCGCGGCCTTCGTAGTAGCGCTTCCAGGCATCCAGCCCTTGTTCGTAAGTGTTGAATTCCTTGGCGCTCTTTTCAATTTCGATCCAGGCGTCCCGGTCGCCGGGGCAATACATTTCATAGTGATACTCCGCGGGCAGGGGGACTTCCGGCATATCCGTGATATCGCCCCGTAGCATCAGTTCATAATACCGGATGCGGAAGTCGTGGTTGTCCAATTGCGGTAGAGCCATTTAATCCTCCCAATCGCACACCGCCACTTCGGGCAGCCGCTTTTCGTCCACGGTCATGGTGCCGTTTTTCACATCCACGGTGGGGATCACGTGTTTCAGGGCAGGAAGCAGCATTTCGCCCTTGGGCGTTTTGATCACATACACGTCGTTGCCGCCGGGCTGCAGTACGTCCTTTACAGTGCCCAGCTCGTTCCCCTGCAGATCGATCACTTTACACCCGATCAGATCGCAGATAAAGGTTTCATCCTCGCCCAGCTCCACCGCGTGGGCGCGATCCACATACAGCATCAGGTTGCGCTGCTTTTCCGCCGCGTCCCGGTCCTGAACGCCGTTCAGCCGCAGATACACCCCGTCCTCCCGGACGCTGATTTCGTCCACGGGCATTTCCGTATACGCTTCGCCCTGCTTGACGAACACCGTTTCCAAGTCCAGAAACCGTTCCGGATCGTCCGTGTCCGGGCGTACCTTCACTAAACCTTTGATTCCTTGTGGCCGTAAAATCTGACCGATCAATAAATACTCTGATAACATAAAAACTCCAAATGATAATGAAAGGGCGGCAAAAACCTGCCGCCCTAATGGCAATATTACTGGATTTCAACAAACACCGGCTTAGCGTCTTTCGCCGTGGCGGCCTTGACCAGGGTGCGGATGGCCTTGGCGATGCGGCCCTGCTTGCCGATGACCTTGCCCATATCGTCAGGCGCGACGGACAGTTCCAGGATAATGGCCTCGGGCCCTTCCGTTTCCATCACCTGCACCTGGTCGGGGTTATCCACCAGCGACTTTGCCAGGAAAAGAACGAGTTCCCGCATGGATGTTCCTTTCTACTTAGCCTTCGATCGCGCCGGACTTCTTGAGCAGAATGCGGGCGGTATCGGTGGGCTGAGCGCCGTTCTTGATCCACTGCTGAGCCTTTTCGTTGTCGATCTTGATGTCGGCGGGCTGCTTCATGGGATCGTAGTAGCCGATTTCTTCGATGAAGCGGCCATCGCGGGCGTTGCGTTCATCAGCGACGACGACGCGGTAGAAGGGGTGCTTTTTCATGCCCATTCTCTTGAGACGGATTTTCACAGCCATGGTAGTTTTTCCTCCCTAAATTTGAATTGAATGTATGGTAATCATAGAATATGATAACCGCGATTTTAGTTTTTAGTTCTAAGTTCCAAGTTCTAAGTTCCAAGCTTTTAGTTTGATTGAACGCGCTTTCAGCTTAGAACTTAGAACTTAGAACTGATAACTGCCTGTATTATTGCAAGCCCTTCATGTTGCGCATGGCACGCATCATGCCGCGCTTGTTGCCCATCATCTGCTTCATCATTTTCTGCATCTGCTCGAACTGGCGGATGAGGGCGTTCACATCCTGCACGGTAACGCCCGCGCCTGCGGCGATGCGCTTGCGGCGGGAAGCGTTCAGGATGGAGGGATTGTGGCGCTCCTTCAGGGTCATGGAGCAGATGATGGCCTCGGGCTTTTTCAGCGCGTTGTCGTCCACTTCCACGTCCTTGAGCTTGCTGCCGATGCCGGGGAGCATGCCCAGCACATTTTGCAGCGGCCCCATTTTCTTGATCTGACGCATCTGATCCAGGAAGTCGTTCAGATCCATTTCGGTGGGGTTCTTCTTGTTTTTGGCGGCCAGCTTTTCGGCTTCCTCCGCTTCGGCAGAGGCGGCGGCCTTTTCGATCAGGGTCAGGATATCGCCCATGCCCAGGATACGGCTGGCCATGCGTTCGGGATGGAAGGGCTCGATATCGCCCAGCTTTTCGCCGGTACCGGCAAACTTGATGGGCTTGCCCGTCACAGCCCGGACCGACAGCGCCGCGCCGCCGCGGGTGTCGCTGTCCAGCTTGGTGATGATGACGCCGTCGATGCTCAGCTTTTCATCGAAGGTTTTCGCCACGTTCACCGCGTCCTGACCGGTCATGGCGTCCACCACCAGCAGAATTTCCTGGGGATGAACCGCCGCCTTGACCTCCTGCAGCTCGGTCATCAGCGCTTCGTCGATGTGCAGGCGGCCGGCGGTGTCGATGATCAGCACGTCCTGACCGTAATACCGGGCGTATTCGACGGCTTCCTTGGCGGTTTTGACGGGGCTTTGGGTGCCCTTTTCAAACACCGGCACGCCCACCTGTTCGCCCACCACCTGCAGCTGCTTGATGGCGGCGGGGCGGTAAATATCGCAGGCGGCCAGCAGGGGCTTCTTGCCCTGCTTGGTGAGATAACCCGCCAGCTTGGCGGCCATGGTGGTTTTACCGGCGCCCTGCAAACCGCAGAGCATGTAGATCGTGGGTACGGAGGACGACCAGGTCAGTTTGGCGTTGCTGCCGCCCATGAGCGCGGTCAGTTCTTCGTTGACGATTTTGATGACCTGCTGTCCGGCGTTCAGGTTGGCTAAAATCTCCGCGCCGACGCAGCGCTCGGTGGTCTTCTTGATGAAGTCCTTCACCACCAGGTAGTTCACGTCGGCTTCCAGCAGGGCCATGCGCACCTCGCGCATCGCGTCCTTGATGTTCTGCTCGGTGAGCTTGCCCTTGCCGGTCAGCTTTTTAAACGCTTTTTGCAGCTTGTCCGAAAGCCCTTCAAAGGCCATTACGCTTCCTCCTGATTCAACAATTCATCGATCCAGCGGCGGGCTTCGGCTAAATGGCCCGCCGATTCTTCCGTGGCCCGCACCTGGGAAAGCTCCGCCTGGCAGGCGCGCAGGCCCGCTTCCATTTTCTGAAACCGGCCCAGCAGCCCCAGTTTTTCTTCCAGCGCGGTCAGCTGCTTTTCCGTGCGGTTCACCGTGTCATGCACGCTCTGGCGGGAAACGGAAAACTGGCTGGCGATTTCGGCCAGGGAGAAGTCTTCTTCCCAATGGAGCCGCGCCATTTCCCGCTGATTCTCCGTCAGCATATCGCCGTAGAACGCCAGCAGCCAGGACAGCGTGACCTTCTTTTCCATCATGGAAATCGTATCTGTTGCCATCCTGCTTCTTCCTCCTGTCAAGTCTCAGCGCTTGACAAACGTATATTATACACGTTTTCTTTTTCTTGTCAAGTCTTTTTCCTTGACGGATTCTTCTTTTCTTTTCCTCGCCCTTATGGTAATATAATCAATGATCGAAGGGAGGGATACGCATGTTTCGGGAACTGGTGCGGAAGAAGCAGCAGATCAGCAAAGAAGAGTGTATCACATTATTAAAGGAAGAACTGCGGGGCGTCCTCAGCGTGCAGGGGGACGACGGCTACCCCTACGGCCTGCCCATCAATCACTATTATCATGAGGACGACGGCTGCCTGTATTTTCACAGCGGCATGACCGGCCACAAGATCGACGCCATCCGGCGCTGCGGCAAGGCGTCCTTCTGCGTGTATGACCGGGGCTTCCGCAGGGAAGGCGAATGGGCGCTGAACATCAAAAGCGTGATCGTGTTCGGTCGCGTTGAAATCATCGAGGACAAGGAAACCATTTATGATATGGCCCGGAAGCTGAGCCATAAATTCACCCGGGACGACGCGTATATCGAAAAGGAAATCACCCATTCCGGCTCTCGCACGCTCCTGTTCCGCCTGGTGCCGGAGCATATGACCGGCAAGCTGGTGAACGAATCGTAAAACATGGAAAATCCCCTTGCGTTTCCTGCGTTTCCGGGGTAAAATAAGCGAGTATGAACGAATGGCTTTTTTTGTTGGAAACCGCCGCACAATCCTGGCAGGATTTGGGTCGGCCAGGCCGCGTCACGGCGGCGGTATCCGGCGGGGCGGATTCGGTGGCGCTGCTGTGGGCGCTGCATGAGCTGTCCCAGAGGGAAGGCTTTTCCCTGTCCGCGGCCCACGTGGATCATGGGCTGCGGGAAACTTCCGGACGGGACGCGGATTTTGTCGCCCGGATGTGCGCGGATTTGGGCATACCCTGCAAAATATGCCGCGTGCGGGTGACGGGGACAAGCGAGGACGCGGCCCGGCAGGCGCGGTACGCAGCCCTGCGGGAAGCCTGCCTGGAATTTGGCGCAGACGTTCTGGCTCTGGCCCATCATCAGCGCGACCAGGCGGAAACGGTGCTGCTGCATCTGTTCCGGGGCAGCGGCGCGGCCGGGCTGGCAGCCATGGCCGAAACCAGCGGGAGGAATACGCTCCTGCTCTGGCGGCCCCTGCTGAACGTATCCCCCGGAATCCTCCGCGCAGCCTTAACGGAAAAAGGCGTTTCCTGGATGGAGGATGAAACCAACGCCCAGGATGATTACCAACGCAATTATGTTCGGCACCAGGTTTTGCCCATGATTGCCGCGCGCTTTCCAAAAGCGGAGGAAGCCATGTGCCGGACGGCGCGGATTTTAGCGGATGAGGACGACTTTTTTCGAATCGAAGCCAGGCGCTTCCTGGCCTCCCCGGACAACGCCTGTTTATGCGGTCCTTGCCAATGGATTCGGCTTACGGCGCTGCAAAGCCTGCATCCCGCCCTGCGGCGCTATGTGCTGCGGATGGCCTGGCCCGTGACGCTGGACGCAGAAACGACGGAAGCGCTGATGCGCCTCTCCCCCGGTCGGAAAATGAACCTGCCGGGAAACGGAAGAGCGGAATGCTCTCAGGAATACCTGCATCTTCTTCCGGAAAAAGAGGAAGAACCAGTGCCGGGTACGCTGACCGTAGCGCCCTGGCAGGGGGAAACCGGCGACGGAAAACGGGTGCAGGCCATGCGCCGCGGCGTATATGAGCAATGCGGGCTGCGCTTCCTCCGGCCCGGCGACAGGATTCATCCCCTGGGAGCCAAGGGCACAAAGTCCATGCAGGATTATTTTGTGGACAAAAAGGTCCCCCGGCCCTTCCGGAAATATATCCCGCTTCTGTGCGTCGGCAGCCGGGTCGTTTGGGCCGTCGGCGTGGGCGTCGGGGAGGAAGCGCGGGTGAACCCCGGCGACGGCGCCGTACTGCTTCGCTATGAAGGCTTGATTCCGGGACACTTTTCATTGATTGAACAATCACAAAAGGAGTAAATCATCATGAATACCAACGCTGTCATCTATCAGGATCTGGATCGCATCCTCGTCACGAGGGAACAAATCGCCGCGGCCGTGAAGGAGCTGGGCGAAAAGCTGACCGAAAAATTCCGGGGCGAAGAACCCATATTCGTGTGTATCCTGAAAGGGGCCAGCGTATTCTTCACCGACCTCATCCGCGAGATCGACGTGCCGCTGACCACGGACTTCATGGTGGTGTCCAGCTACGGCAGCAGCACCAAGAGCACCGGCGTGGTCAAGATCGTGAAGGATCTGGATAAGCCCGTGGTGGGCAAACATGTGGTAATCGTGGAGGACATCGTGGACAGCGGTATGACGCTGCATTATCTGAAAAAGGTGTTCGCCAACCGCGAAGCCGCATCCGTTTCCATCGTGACGCTGCTGGATAAGCCCGCCCGCCGCCGGGTGGATTTGAAGGTGGATTACTCCTGCTTCAACATTCCCGACGCCTTCGTGGTGGGCTACGGCTTGGATTTTGACGAGAAATACCGCAATTTGCCCGATATTGGCGTGCTGCATCCCCGCATTTACAGCGACGCAGAAAAATGATTGTCAAAAGGAAGCTTTTTGTGGTATAATCCATGATTGATTTTTTAGATTTTTAGGAGGAAGGAATTTTGCGAAAAGTATCCCGCGGCCTGATCGGCTATTTTGCGATGATCGCGGCGTTTATTCTCCTGATCGTGCTTTTATCCGGGGGCGTGAATACGGTGGACCGCCGGATCGAATACCCCCAGCTGCTCAAGTACATTGACGAGGGCAAGGTGGACCGGGTATCCATCCGGAACATTTCCCTGGTGGGACGGTTCAAGGACAGCAAGATATCCCTGTCGGATTATCCCAGCCGCGCCTATGATTTTGAAACCACCATCGGCCCGGATTTTTATGACACCGTGCTGACCATGGCCGCCAACAAGGCGGGCAAGAGCGTGGACACCGTTTCGGTGCACGACCTGGGATTTGAGATCGAGTACCTTGCCCCCATCGTGACCCCCTGGTATCTGGAAATGCTGCCCTACCTGATCCCCATCGTGCTGCTGATGGTGATGTGGTGGTACATCATGCGCCAGCAGACCGGCGGCGGCGGACGGGTGATGAACTTTGGCAAATCCCGCGCCGCCATGGTGGACCCCAGCAAGAACAAGGTCACCTTCGCCGACGTGGCGGGGGCCGACGAGGAAAAGGAAGAACTCAGGGAAATCGTGGACTTCCTCAAGAATCCGAAGCATTATGCCGATCTGGGCGCGCGCATCCCCAAGGGCGTGCTGCTGGTGGGCCCTCCCGGCACGGGCAAAACCCTGCTGGCCAAGGCTGTGGCCGGCGAAGCCAACGTGCCCTTCTTCTCCATTTCCGGTTCAGACTTTGTGGAAATGTTTGTGGGCGTCGGCGCGTCCCGCGTGCGCGATTTGTTTGAGCAGGCCAAGCGCAACAGCCCCAGCATCGTGTTCATCGACGAAATCGACGCCGTGGGCCGTCACCGCGGCGCGGGCCTGGGCGGCGGTCACGACGAGCGCGAACAGACCCTGAACCAGCTGTTGGTGGAAATGGACGGCTTCACCGCCAACGAAGGCGTCATCGTGATGGCCGCCACCAACCGGCGCGACATTCTCGACCCCGCCCTGCTGCGTCCCGGCCGGTTTGACCGTCAGGTCACCGTCAACTATCCCGACGTGAACGGCCGCATCGCCATTCTGAAGGTGCATTCCAAGGGCAAGCCCCTGGCCCCCGACGTGGACTTGGACAACATCGCCAAGCGCACGCCCTACGCCACCGGCGCAGACCTGGAAAACATCATGAACGAGGGCGCCATTCAGGCTGCCCGCGAAAAGCAGACCACCATCACCCAGCATCACCTGATCGAGGCCGTGGAACGCATTCAGATGGGCCCCGAAAAGCGCAGCCACAAGGTGCTGGAGGAAGACCGGCGCATCACCGCCTACCACGAGGCGGGACACGCCATCGTGGGCCATTATCTGCCCCTGTGCGACGACGTGCACATGATCACCGTGGTGCCCCGCGGCCAGGCTGCCGGTATGACGCTGAGCCTGCCCGAAAAGGAATTTGACCACCAGGGCAAGAAGCGCCTGCTCCAGGAAATCACCATGATGCTGGGCGGCCGCGCCGCCGAAAGCCTGACCCAGGACGACATCTGCACCGGCGCGGTGAGCGACCTGAAACGCGCCACCGAAGTGGCCCGCGGCATGGTGACCCGGTTCGGCATGAGTGACAAAATCGGCACCGTGTACCTGAGCAACGATCAGGAAGTGTTCGTGGGCATGGAGTTCGGCCAGACCCGCGATTACAGCGAGGAAACCGCCGCCCTGATCGACGCGGAAGTGCGCGCCATCCTGACCCAGTGCTACGCCGACTCCCAGGCCATCCTGAAAGAGCACATCGACCAGCTGCGCGGTTTGGGCGAACTGCTGATCGAAAAGGAAACCGTCACCCGGGAGGACTTCCTGCGCTTCATCAACGATGCGGATAAAGCCGAAGAAAAAGCTGAAGAAAAGCCGGAAGAACCCGCTGTGATCACCGAAGAGGATATTCAGGCATGAGGCGGCCCGATTTGCATCTGCACACCACCGCGTCCGACGGCCAATTTGACGTTTGGCAGGTGGCGCGGCTGGTGGCGCGGGCGGACGTGACCCTCTTTGCCATCACCGACCACGATACCCTTGACGCCCTGCCCGCAGCCGCCGACGCGGCTTACGAGCGGGGCCTCGCTTTCCTGCCCGGTGTGGAAATCAGCACCGAGGGCGACGAGGAAGTGCATATCCTGGGCTACGGCGTCCGGCACGACGACCCGGTACTGAACGAATTTTTCCGGACCATGCGGGAAGACCGGGTCAACCGGGTGCGCCTGATCGGCGAAAAACTCAAAGCGCTGGGGATGGAACTGCCCATCGAAGAAATCATCGCAGGCGCGGGGAGCAGCGTAGGCCGGCCCCATATCGGCCGGGCATTAGCGGCGCGCAGATTTGTGCAGAACACAGGCGAAGCCTTTGACCGCTTCATTGGCAAAGGCAAACCCGCTTATGTTCCCCGCCTGACGCCCACCGCCGCCGAAGCGATTCGGCTGCTCAGAAGCCGCGGCGCGGTGCCGGTGCTGGCGCATCCGGGCGAAATCCGCTGGCCGATGGAGCGGGTGCTTGAAAAGCTCACCGAATGGCAGCAGGCCGGGCTCATGGGCCTGGAAGTGTATCATCCCGCCAACCGGGGACACTGCGCTGATTGGGATGCGATTGCCCGGGAGCGCCATCTGCTCGTTACCGGCGGCAGCGACTTTCACGGCGAAGGAACCAGCCACGGCATGATCGGCGAGACCGCCGCGGAATGGCCGAACGCGCTGCAGGACGCCTGGAAGCTGTATCGATTGGCGAAACAAAACGAATCACAAGGAGTTACCCTATGAATTTCCAACAGGGCTATCGCCCGCCCCAGCCCCCGCCCGCCCCCAAGCCGCCCCGAAAGAAATGGCCGATCCTCCTGCTGGTGCTTCTGGTCATCATCGCGGGCGTCGCCGGGGTGTATGGATACAAATACATCCAGGACGTGAAGGCGGAGCAGGCGCGGGTCAAGGCTTTGGCGGACGCAGTTGCGCCGTATAACGACACGTACCTGCCCGGCATTTATGTGGACGGTCTTTCCCTGGGCGGCATGACGGCCCAGGAAGGCATCGACGCGGTGCTGGCTCAGATCAAGGAACGCCAGACCGGCTGGAGCCTGGGGCTGACCTACCGCAGCCATCTGTTTTACACGCTGCATTATTCCGATTTTGGCGTTGCCACCGACGTGGGCAGCGTGTACGCGCTGCTGGAGCCGCTGTATATGAAGGGCAAAGTCGGCACGCTCGAAGAACGCAAGGCGGCCATGGACGAAGTCGCCCAAAACCCTGTGCACGCCTTTACCACCGAAAGCGAAATGACCCACGAACGGCTGGACAGCATTTTAAGCCAGATTCAGGCGGAGCTGACCACGGAACCCCAGGACGCTTCCCTGGCTTACTTTGATCCCGACAAGGCCGACCCCTTCGTTATCCAGCCCGAGCAGTACGGCACGACCGTGGACATGGCGTCTTTCCGGGAGGTAATTTTGCAGCGCGCCGCCGAAGGCAAGGGCGGCAACCTGGAATTTACCACCACGCCTGTCGCCCCCAAGGTGACCACCCAGGATATCCGCAATCAGGTATCGCTGCGCAGCAAGGCCACCACCCCCATTTCCTCCGCCTCCACAGAGGACCGCAACAGCAATATCCGCAACGCTTTTTCCTTCTTAAACGGCAAGACCGTCGCTCCCGGCGAACGGCTGAGCTTCAACAAGGTCACCAAGGAACGCACCCTGAAAAACGGCTACAAGTACGCCATCGAATATGTGCTGGGCATGGAGGAAATGGGCATCGGCGGCGGCGTGTGCCAGGCCAGCACCACCATGTACCTGGCAGCGCTGCTTTCCGATTTGCAGATTGTGGACCGCATTTCCCACTCCGACCCCGTGTCCTACACCACCTTCGGCCAGGACGCCACCGTGGTCTATGGGCGGCACGATCTCGTATTCAAAAACACCCTGAACGGCACCATCTACATCACCGCCAAGGTGGTGGAAAAAAAGAAAAACAGCTATGAGTGCCAGGTATGCATCTACGGCCCCAAGCTGGAAGACGGCGTCAGCTACACCCTCCGCACCGACACCGTGGAAACCCTGCCCGCGCCCCTGACGGAAACCTTTCAGAAGGATACCGACCACACCTATGTCACCTACAAGGACGAGGAACCCTACCAGGTGCGCAAAGCCCGGGACGGCTTCATCAACGAAACCTACCTGCAAAAATGGCAGAACGGCCAGCTGATTGAAGAAAAATTCGTCAGCCGCGATACCTGCAAGGCCCGCGGCGCGGTCTACGCCGTCGGTACCCTGAACCGGGAATGATCGTCTCCCCCTGCTTTCAGGAAGCAGGGGGAATTTTGTTTTTCCCCTGGCTTTGCTGTCGGCGGGGATTGCATAATCCGGGCGGGAATGGTAAAGTAAACAGGGAAGAAAAAGCGGTACGGAAAGTGAAGTGAGAGCACATGCCAGGGGCTTCTTTGGAACGGATGCTGCATGAAAAGCGACGGCCCATTTTGGTGGAGTTTGATCCCCCGCGCAACGAAAGTCCGGAAGCGTTCATTGGCGGGGCGCAAGCGCTGTACGAAGCCGGGGCCGACGTGATTACGATTGCGGACTGTCCCATCGGCAAGGCCAGCATCGACGCGTGCATGCTGGCGGCAAAGCTGAAACGGGAATATGGCATCGAAACGCTGCCCCACATGGCCTGCCGCGATCGGAACCTGAACGCGGCCAAAGCGCTGCTGATGGGCCTGTCCATGGAAGGCATCGGCCAGGTGCTGCTGGTGACGGGCGACCCGGTGAGCCACGAGGACCGGGAGCAGGTGAAGGGCGTGTTCCAGATGACCAGCCGCACGCTGGCAAAGTCCATCGTGGATTTGCAGGCCCAGGGCAGGCTGAACCCCTTTTTCCTCTGCGGGGCGCTGAACGTGAACGCACAGAATTTCGATAAGGAATTGGAGCGGGCGAAACGGAAGGAAGAAAGCGGTATTCAGGCTTTCCTGACCCAGCCGGTATCCAGTCCCCGGGCGCTGGAAAATCTGCGTTCAGCACGGAATGAATTGCGCTCAGCGCTGCTGGGCGGGCTGTTTCCTATTGTGAGCTATAAAAACGCCTGCTTTCTCAAAAACGAGGTGGCGGGCATGGAAATTGGCGACAGCCTGCTGTCCGCGTATCAGGGGCTTGACCGCGCCGCGGGCGAGGCCATGGGGCGGCGGCAATGCCTGATCATGGCCCGGCAGATGCGGGACAGCGTGGACGGATATTACATCATGACGCCTTTCCGCCGGGTGGAACTGGTGAAGGGCATCATCGAAGATTTAAAACAGTCATGACCATTCCTATTTCTGAAGTACTGCGGTATTTAGGCGCAAGCGCCGCGGATGAAGCAGCGCGGCTGGCTGTGGGGCAGGCGGCGGAAGAACTGGCGGCAGCGCTGGCTCCATGCTTTGTATACAAAGTATTTTCTGTTGAACATACGGACAGCGGCGCATTCCTGCCGGAAGCGGGATTGTTTTTGCCTGGCGCCATGGCAAAAACCATGCTGCAAGGCTGCAATCGGGCAGCGCTGCTCTGCTGCACCTTAGGCGCGGCGTTCGACCGGCTGCTGCGCATGACTCAGGCGCGGGACATGGCGAAGGCCGCGATCCTGAACGCCTGCGGCAGCGCGTATGCGGAAGCGGGCTGCGACGAAGCGGAAAAAGAAATTGCTTCACGGTATCCGGGCATGTATCTGACCGATCGTTTCAGCCCCGGCTACGGTGACCTGCCGTTGACCCTCCAGCCGGATTTTATCGCGGCGCTGGACGCAGGCAGGCGGTTGGGGGTCACGGTGACGGACAGCCTGCTCATGCTGCCCGCCAAGACCGTCACCGCCGTCATCGGCCTGTCGGAATCGCCCCAGCCCGCCCGGATTCGCGGCTGCGGCTTCTGCGCCTTAAAAGAGCATTGCGCCTATCGGGAAAGGGGAACACACTGTGGCATTTGATATTTCCCAAATCACGTTATTGGACGGGGCCATGGGCACCATGCTGCAAAAAAGCGGCTTGAAGCCCGGCGAAATCCCGGAACTGAAAAATATCGAGCATCCTGAAATGATTGCCGCTGTCCACCGGGCATATATCGACGCGGGCAGCCAGGTGGTGTACGCCAACACCTTCGGGGCGAACCGCCGCAAGCTGGCAAAGACCGGCCATTCCGTGGCCGAGGTGGTCAGCGCGGGCGTCCGCTTGGCTAAAAAAGAATCGGGGGAAAAAGCCTTCGTCGCCCTGGACATCGGGCCGCTGGGCGAGCTGCTGGAGCCGCTTGGTACACTCACTTTTGAAGACGCCTACGATCAGTTCGCGGAGATGATGGAAGCCGGCGTGGCAGCCGGGGCCGACCTGGTGGTGATCGAAACGATGACCGACCTGTACGAAGCCAAGGCCGCGCTGCTGGCCGCGAAGGAGCATACCAAGCTTCCCGTCATCGTCACCATGAGCTTTGACGCCTCGGGCCGCACCTTTACCGGCTGCACCGTCGCCGCCATGGCCCACACCCTGGAGGGACTGGGGGCTGACGCCATCGGCATCAACTGTTCCCTGGGCCCTGTGGAGCTGCTGCCCCTGCTGCGGGAGCTGCGGCGGAACACCCTTTTGCCCGTCATCGCCAAGCCCAACGCGGGCCTGCCCGACCCCACCGACGGGCACTATGATTTATCCGCGGATGATTTTGCTTCCGCCATGGCGCTGATTCTCCGGGAAGGGGCCGACATTGTGGGCGGCTGCTGCGGCACGAACCCGGATTACATCCGGGCGCTCAGACAGGTTTTATCCGAAAAGAAAGACGTTCGCAGGGTGTATGAGCCACGCAGCGTCGTCTGCACGCCCACCGTCACCCTGCCCATGGACCGGATTCGGGTGATTGGCGAACGCATCAACCCCACGGGCAAAAAGCGGTTCCAGCAGGCATTATTGGAAAACGATCTCAATTACATCGTGGACGTAGCCATCCAGCAGCTGGACGCAGGCGCGGAGATCCTGGACGTGAACGTGGGCTATCCCGGCGTGGACGAAGTGACGATGCTGCCCCGGGTGGTGAAAGCCCTGCAGGCGGCGGTGGACGCGCCGCTGCAGCTTGATTCCGCCAACCCGCAGGCGCTGGAAGCCGCTCTGCGGGTATACAACGGCAAAGCGGCGGTGAATTCGGTCAACGGCAAGGAAGAATCCCTGAACGTTATTCTGCCGCTGGTGAAGAAATACGGCGCGGCGGTGGTGGGTCTGACGCTGGACGAGGACGGCATTCCAGACACCGCCGAAAAGCGCTTCGCCATCGCGGAAAAAATTCTGTCCCGCGCTTTGGCCCTGGGCATCCCCCAGCAGGACGTGTGGATCGACTGCCTGACCCTCACCGTGTCCGCCCAGCAGGAGCAGGCGGAGGAAACGCTCAGGGCCGTTGCCATGGTGCGGAATCAATTGGGCCTGCAAACGCTGCTGGGCGTCAGCAACATTTCCTTCGGCCTGCCCAACCGCCTGCTCATGACCCAAACCTTCCTCATCCGCGCCCTGCACGCGGGGCTGACGCTGCCCATCGTGAACCCCAATCAAAAGGACATCATGGACGCCATCGCCGCCTTCCGGGTGCTGAACGGGGAGGACGCGCAAAGCAAGCGATACGTCGCCCGGTTTGCCGATACTCAAACCGAAAGCAAGCCTGCCGCCGGGTTTACGATGACCCTGGACGACGCCATCCTGCGGGGCCTGAAAACCGAAGCGGGACGCATGGCCCGGGAAGCGCTGAAAACGGAAGCGCCGCTGTCCCTGGTGGAACGGCATTTGATTCCCGCGCTGGACAAGGTGGGCGTGGACTACGAGCAGGGCAAGGTATTCCTGCCCCAGCTTCTGTCCGCCGCCCAGGCGGCCCAGGCGGTATTTGAGGAGATCAAAACCGTATTGGCCAATACCGGCGCGGAAACCGTCAGCAAGGGCAAAATCATCATCGCCACCGTACAGGGCGACATTCACGACATCGGCAAGAACATCGTCAGAACCGTGCTGGAAAACTACGGCTATACCGTCATCGACCTGGGTAAGGACGTGCCCCCGGAAAAGGTGGTCTCCGCCGCAAAAGAACACTGCGCAAAGCTGGTGGGCCTCTCCGCCCTCATGACCACCACCCTGCCCGCCATGGAGGAAACCATCGCTCAGCTGCGCCGCATGGACGCGCCCCCCGCTGTGATGGTGGGCGGGGCTGTCGTGACGGAAAGCTGGGCACACTCCGTCGGCGCGGATCACTACGCCAAAGACGCACGCGCCGCCGTCGCCATCGCCCGGCAGGTATTTGGAGAATAACGCTGTTTCTCTTTATATTCTAAACAGTTGTGTTCTCAAGGGTAAATTTCAAAGCAAGCGGGGAAGGAGACGCTGGGGGCTGCGCGCCCCCAGACCTGCGCCAGGGCGGTGACCGCCCTGGACCCGCAATAGGCGAAATAACGTTGTTGGGATAAGCAGACAAGCTCCGCTTGCCGTGCCGGGGTTACGGAAAGTTTGAAGGCTTCTGGCCCAAGAAAGCCCGGGAACATCCGAGGCGGAAAGTGAGCTTTCCCCTGCGGATGATTCCCTGGCTTTCCGCTTCATGCGGACATTGCTCGTTTCGCCTGATTTCATCGCCGATGAAATTCCCGCCACAGGCGGTCATCGGCGATTCATCCGCCGGGCCAGAAGCACCACGGAACCAAGCCACTCTTCCGCGTTCCTTCAAGCACCAGCGGGAATCAAGCTAATTCGTTTTTTTGAGCAATATCCGCTATTGAGGTCCAGGAGGTGAAACCTCCTGGTGCAGGGGTACGGGGGGCCGCATAGGCCCCTGCTTCGTCGTTACTTTTCGCAATAAGCGTGTTAATACTTTTAAGGGGGAAAGAAAATGCCCGGAAAACCGATTCTTCGCTGTCATTACCGGGGCAGGCTGAACCTGCCGCCGGAGGAAACGTCCGCATATTCCTCCGCGATTGCCGCCTGCCGTGAAAACGCGGAAGCGCTGATTGCGAAGGGGAAGCTCATGACCGCCGCGCTGTACATCTATGGGCGGCAGCTGTTCCTTTATTATGAAGCCATCGGGGAAGAAACAGGGCCGGAAGCATTCATGACGCCTTTGACGCCGCTGCTTTCGCTCTGGCCCGAGAAGGAAAGCACGGTTCCCTGGGCGAAAATGTATCATATCTACTGGCACTGCGAGCCGAAGGACGAAGCGGACTGGCGGCGCGACCCCAAGCCCCTGCGCCGCCGGGGACGCATCGCATACCTGAAGCACGACACGATGTTCGAGTATGTGTATCATCATTTTGCTATCGTGCGGGAAGGGCTGCTCAAGGGCGACAAATATATGTCCATCGCCCTGCATGAGGACGTGCTGTTCAGTTATTTTGAGGAGCCCCGCTCCTCCGTCAACATCCGCCGGGTGGACGGCCCGGAGTCCCAGGCCATCCAGGGCTGGCTGGACGTGAATCCGGAGGCCCACTTCATTCCCCTGCCCGGCAGCAACGGGCAAAATTTCCTGCTGCTGCCCGAATGCTTCGCGCTTGGGCAGGAATAGGAAAAGTTTCTATTGCTTAGAACTTAGAACTTCATAAGAGAAAGAAGGGATTCATGATGATCGCGCAATACCCGCCCATGGGCTGGAACAGCTGGGACTGCTACGGCGCGGCGGTGACCGAGGAGACGGTACGGGCAAACGCCGACTACATGGCGAAGTATCTCAAGCAATACGGCTGGGAATACGTGGTGGTGGACATTCAGTGGTATCAGCCCACCGCCCAGACCCATGCTTACGAGCCCTTCTCCGACGTGGTGATGGACGCTTACGGCCGCCTGCTGCCAGCGGAAAACCGCTTTCCCAGCGCGGCGAACGGCCAAGGCTTCAAGCCTTTAGCCGACTACATCCATTCCCTGGGCCTCAAATTCGGTATCCACATCATGCGCGGCCTGCCCCGGATGGCGGCCCACCGCCGCCTGCCCATCCTGAACAGCGACGCCCGCTGCGACCAGGCGGCGAACCCCAACTCCATCTGCGCCTGGAACCCGGACATGTACGGCACCCGGGCCGAGCTGCCCGCCGCCCGGGAATACTATGACAGCATTTTCCGGCTCTACGCGGAATGGGGTGTGGACTACGTCAAATGCGACGACATCGCCCGGGAATATCCCCACTGCCAGCGGGAAATCGAAATTCTTTCCGAGGCCTGCCGCCATTGCGGGCGGGACATCGTGCTGAGCCTCTCCCCCGGCCCCGCTCCTCTGGAGCAGGCGGAGCACCTGAAAAAGTACGCCAACCTCTGGCGTATTACCGACGACTTCTGGGACGAATGGCGCTTGCTCAAAGCCATGTTTGAGCGAGCGGAAAAGTGGTGCATTCACGCCGGACCCGGCCATTGGCCGGATGCCGATATGCTGCCCCTGGGCGCGCTGCGGCAATGCTATGAGCAGGACAACGCAGGCCCGGACGCCGGGGAGCGCAGCCACCACGGCTGGACGAACTTCACCCAGGCCGAGCAGCGCACCATGATGACCCTCTGGTGCATGATGCGTTCGCCCCTCATGATAGGCGGCGACCTGCCCAAGAACGACGCATTCACCTTGAAGCTGCTCACCAACGCCCCGCTGCTGGCCATCGAAAAGGAAAGCTGGTGCGCCCATCCCGTCTGCGCCTCCGATACCGCCTGCTGCTGGATCGCCCCGCGCAAGGACGGCAAGGGCTGCTACGCCGCCGTGTTCAACCTGTCCGACGAGGAACAGACCGTTGCCTTCCCCGCCGACGCCCTGGAAGCGGGCTGCGTCTCCGCCACAGAGCTGTGGAGCGGACAGCCCGCCGACGGTTCCCTCTCCGCCACTCTGCCGCCCCATGACGCCGCCGTGTGGCAAATCACCTTTTAACGCCTCCGACGCCCCGAATCGGGGCGTTTCTTTTTTCAAAAGCGATTGCATTTTCTGGTTATCAATGGTACAATTTTGATGGATTGAAGCTGGAAATACCAGCAAATGACGCAGGATAAAAACATCATCATAAAGGAGAGAAACGCTTATGGATTTCAAAAAAACCGCCCTGGGCCTGGAATTCGGCTCCACCCGCATCAAGGCCGTCCTGATCGACGAGCAAAACAAGCCCATCGCCTCCGGCAGCCATGAGTGGGAAAACCAGCTGGTGAACGGCGTGTGGACCTATTCCTGGGACGCGATCCACACCGGGCTGCAAAGCTGTTTTGCGGATCTCAAAAAGGACGTAAAGGAAAAGTTCGGCGAAACGCTGACCGAAGTGGGGGCCATGGGCATTTCCGGCATGATGCACGGCTACCTGCCCTTTGACCGGGACGGAAATCCCCTCACCGAATTCCGCACCTGGCGCAACACCATCACCGGCCCCGCCGCCGCGGAGCTGACCGAGCTGTTCCACTTCAATATCCCCCAGCGCTGGAGTATCGCCCACCTGTATCAGGCCATCCTGAACGGGGAGGACCATCTCCCCCGCCTCGCCCACATCACCACCCTGGCGGGCTACATCCATGAAAAGCTCACCGGCAAACAAGTGCTGGGCATCGGCGAAGCCAGCGGCGTGTTCCCCATCGACCCCGAGAAGCCGGTGTACGACGCGGGCATGATGGAGGAATTTGACAAGCTGATTGCTTCCAAGGGCATGCAGTTTACACTGGAAGATTTGCTGCCCGACCTGCTGATGGCGGGCGAGAACGCGGGCTGCCTCACCGAAGACGGCGCGCTGTTCCTGGACCCCACCGGCGAATTCAAGCCCGGCGTGCCCTTCTGCCCGCCGGAAGGCGACGCGGGCACCGGCATGACCGCCACCAATTCCGTGGCTGCCCGCACGGGCAACGTGTCCGCGGGCACCAGCGACTTTGCCATGGTGGTGGTGGATCACGGCCTGGGTGTGCATCGGGAGATCGATATGGTCACCACTCCCGCGGGCCTGCCCGTTGCCATGGTGCACTGCAACAACTGCACCAGCGACATCAACGCCTGGGTGAACCTGCTGGCCGAGTTCGCGGACCTGATCGGCGCGAAGGTCAGCAAGGGCGACCTCTACCCCAAGCTTTTCAATAAAGCCATGGAGGGCGACAAGGACTGCGGCGGCCTGCTGAGCTTCAACTACTTCTCCGGCGAGGGCGTCACCGACCTGGACGAGGGCCGTCCCGTGTTCGCCCGGATGGAAAACGCCAAGATGACCCTGGCCAACTTTATGCGCACCCACCTGCTCTCCGCTCTGGCGACGCTCAAAATCGGCATGGATATTCTGACCAAGGAAGAGAACGTGCCCATCGACAAGCTGTACGGCCATGGCGGCTATTTCAAGACCCCCGGCGTGGGCCAGACCCTGCTGTCCGCCGCCGTCGGCTCCCCCGTGTCCGTCATGGAAACCGCGGGCGAAGGCGGCCCCTACGGCATGGCCCTGCTGGCGGGTTATATGCTCTGGAAGAAAGAGGGCCAGGCCCTGGAAGATTACCTGAACAGCGTGGTCTTTGCCGACGCCAAGTCCTCCACCCTCATGGCCGACGAAGCCGACATTCAGGGCTTCCAGACCTTCCTGGAACGCTACAAGAAAGCGCTGCCCATGGAAGTGGCGGCGATCAAGTGCCTGTAAGCAGGAGCTTTTTCTGGGGGAAACCGCTCTTTGGAAAACCTCATTCGGCCCTACGGGCCGCCTTCCCCTAAAAGGGGAAGGCTAAGAGCGGTTTCCCCCAGACCCCCTTCCGAGCAAGGCAATAAAAGATTCATAGTAACTATTCAGTCGACCATGGAGCCCAAGGAAGAGGGAGAACCTCTCCGCCCCCTGCGGGGGCACCTCCCCTGATAGGGGAGGCAATATAGGCTCCCCTATCAGGGGAGCTGTCGGCGTAGCCGACTGAGGGGTTTCGTTCATGCTTCTTATTGATGAAGCACCCTGCATTCTATTACTACTGAACAGTTACGATTCATATATAAATATATTCAAAACCATATGATACAGGACAAATGATTTGAGGTGAATTTTTATGCTTGAACAATTGAAAGAGCAAGTCTGGAAAGCGAATCTGCTTCTGCCCAAGTACAACCTGGTCACCTTCACCTGGGGCAACGTATCCGGCATTGACCGGGAAGCGGGGCTGTTTGTGATCAAGCCCTCCGGCGTGGAATACGACGGCATGACCGCGGACGACATGGTGGTCGTTGACCTGGACGGCAAAGTGGTGGAGGGCAAATGGAAGCCCAGCAGCGACACGCCCACCCATCTGGAGCTGTACAAGGCTTTCCCCGAATGCGGCGGCATCGTGCACACCCATTCCCGTTGGGCCACGTCCTTTGCCCAGGCCGGGAAAGATATTCCCGCCATGGGCACCACCCAGGGCGATTACTTCTACGGCTCCATCCCCTGCACCCGGCCCATGACCGACGCGGAAATCAAGGGCGAATATGAGAAGGAAACCGGCATGGTCATTATCGAAACCTTCCGTTCCCGCGGCATCGACCCCGCCCAGGTGCCCGGCGTGACCGTGTTCTCCCACGGCCCCTTCGCCTGGGGCAAGGACGCCATGGAAGCCGTGCACAACGCCGTGGTCATGGAGGAAGTGGCGTTCATGGACTTCCACGCCATGATGCTCACCCCCGGTCTGCCCTCCATGCAGCAGACGCTGCTGGACAAGCACTATCTGCGCAAGCACGGCAAGAACGCTTATTACGGGCAGAAGTGACGGGAGATTTTTTCTGGGGGAAACCATTCTTTGGAGGCCAAAGAATGGTTTCCCCCAGACCCCTTTCCAAGAAAACCATAAAGGGCATTACATCAATACAATTAGACGAAAGACGAGTTTTGTGAATTATGATGTTGCCAAAAGACCCTTTCATGCTCCTGAGCATGATCAATATGAAGCTCCGCGACCAGTACCCCAGCCTGGACGCCCTGTGCGACGACCTGGACGTAAGCAAGGCGGAGATTGAGGAAACGCTGGGAAAAGCGGGATACAAATACAGCCAGGAACAGAACGCATTTATTTAATATCCTCTTATACGGCTTTCTTGGAAAGGGGTGTGGGGGAAACCATTCTTTGGCCCCCAAAGAATGGTTTCCCCCACAAATTATATAAAGAGGTGCTCTATGAACGTTTGCGGTGTGATCGCAGAATACGATCCCTTCCATAAGGGCCATGAACGGCACCTGCGTCTGGCGCGGGAGAAAACGGGCGCGGATTTCATCGTCTGCGTCATGAGCGGCAGCTTCACCCAGCGGGGTCTGCCCGCGCTGCTGCCCGCTCATGCCCGGGCGGAAATGGCGCTGCGGTGCGGCGCGGACGCGGTGCTGCAATTGCCCTATGCCTTTTCCGTGCGGGAAGCGGAATACTTCGCCTTGGGAGGGGTCGCCATCCTGCAAGCGCTGAGCTGTGTCACCCATCTGTCCTTCGGCAGCGAAACAGACGATTTATCCTTGCTGCAAGCCGCCGCGGAACTGTTGGAAGTACCTGACGAAGCAATGGAAACCGCGATCCAAGCAGGGGTGAAGAAAGGCTTATCCTTCGCCGCCGCCCAGGGACAGGCTGTTGCGATCCGGTTAAACATTCCGGCCAAAACATTTGACGCGCCGAATACCGCCCTGGCAATTTCCTACTTAAGAGCTTTGATTCGGCTGAACAGTTCTATCCTTCCTGTACCTGTCCTGCGGGAAACAGACTATCACGCGGGTGAACTGGAGACGCTGCCCTCTGCCTCCGCTGTGCGAAGCGCTATTCTACGGGGCGATTGGGCAGGCGTCAGAAACGCCACCCCGAAAAATGCTTTTCCTGTATTGGAACAAGCCGTGCGGAACGGCATCTGCCCGCCCAGCGGCCTGGATACCGTCCTGCGCCACAAGCTGCTTTTATCCTCCCCAGAAGAAATCGCCCAGTGGCCCGGCGTCAGCGAAGGACTGGAAATGCGCATCCTGAAAGCCGCCGAAAACGCCGTCAGCCGGGAAGCGCTGATCGACGCGGTCAAGACCCGGCGCTACACCCGGGGCCGCCTCAGCCGCGCACTGTGTCATGGCGTGATGGGCGTCACCAAAGCCGACTTGCCCGCTTTCCCCACCTCCGCCCGTATCCTGGGCTTCCGGGAAAGCGCCCGGCCTTTGCTGCGTCAAATGCAGAAGCATACCCAGGAAACCGGCTTCTCCCTTTACGCGCGGCCCGCGAAGGAAGCCGCCGCCGTGCTGGACTGCCGCGCAGACGATCTCTGGCGCATCGCCGCCGGATTGCCCCGGGGGAAAACCTACCGGACGCAGCCAATCATTCTGCATGAATAAACAAACAGCGCCGCACGCAAACCCGCGTGCGGCGCTTTCCTTCATATACAGTTACAGCGCAAACGGCGCCAAGGGAAGTCCGTTCTCCCCGAACAGGCGCACGTGCGCATAATCCAGCCAGGCGTACCGCACGGCAGCGGGGCGCGGCACATCAGTGGAGGAAAGGACGAGCTGCTTTTCTTCCAGCGCCACATCGGCGGGGTGGAATACGCCATCCGTCCCGGCGATTTCCAGCAGAAAATCGCCCTTGCCGCAGTCCATCACAGGCGCGGAAAGCGCGACGATCAGTTTTCCGTCCCGCTGACATTTTCCGACAGCGAAGGGCGGCAGCTGCGCCGGTTCATGATAGATCGTATCCAGCGCACATTCATACAGCCTCTCCCCCACCACGCGCTTGTTGGTGGGGTGGATGTTGTCAAATTCACCCTGATCCAGCAGCACCGCCAGGCCGGTGTTCCGCACATTGCGCCACACCTTCTGCTGGGCCAGGCGCAGCACGGGCCACAGCCTGCTGTCCTCTGTCGCCGCGCCGTCGATCCACATGGGCAGCTGCACATTCAGGAAGGGCAGTTCGTCATCCATAAACAGCTCGCGCAATTGGAAAATGAAGCTGGTCAGCAGGATGTCATACCGCTTCGTGCGCCAGGAATCCTCCTCGCCCTGATAGAACAGCACGCCAGTCAGCGTGGCGGGCACGACCCGCTCCAGCATGGTGTGGAACAGCCCGGCCGGACGGAAGGGCGAACCCTCGCCCACCGGCGGATTCCAGGGCGGACAGGGGCCGATGACCGCGTTGATTTCCTTGGTGGTGTATTCGGGATGCTCTTTTTTCAGGGCGTCGGCCTGCTTGGCCCAGGCGTCCAACCCGCCGAAGAACGCGCCTTCTTCCTCCAGGTATTGCTCCATGCTCTTGCCGGCCCAGCTGTCCTCATATTCTTTCAGGTAGCGTCGGCCCTCGGCGGTGAGCCGGAGCGTTTCTTCGCTCATCCAGCAGGTGACGGACGTGCCGCCCCAATAGCAGTCGATAATGCCCACAGGTACGCGCAGATGCGCTTGCAGTTTCATGGCGAAGAAATAACCCACAGCGCTCATATCCTTCGCCGTGCCGGGGGCCACCGCCACCCAGCGGGCGGTTCTGTTGGCTTCCTCGGCTTCGTCGGTGAACCGGGCGAACTTGGGCACGTTGAAATACCGCACCTGGCCGTTGCGGTGGGACGGGATGAGCTGAGGTCCTTCGTCGGCGTTCTGCAGCTCCAGCTCCATGTTGCTCTGGCCCCCGGCCAGGTACACTTCGCCGATGGCGATATCGCAGCAGATGGTTTTATCCTGACCGTCCGTCACGGTGAGCACGCACCCCATCCGCGCCTCCTGCGGCGGCAGGCAGAAGCAGAAGCGGCCCTGCTCGACGACTGTTTCATCCTGGCAAAGGGTCTTTCCGCCCTCGTCCAGCAGCCGCACGGACAAGCGGATTCCCTCTTCCCCCGTGCCGAACACCCGGATCTCTTTTCTTCTGCACAGCACCGCCCCGTCGCTGAACAGGGACGCAAGTTGAAAACGAGGCATAATAATTCCTCCAGTGGCAATTGGGATTGAAAGAGCGCTATAAATTACGACGGGGCGAGGGCCTGTGCGGCCCTCGTGCACCTGCACCAGGAGATTTCATCTCCTGGACCTCAATAGCGGATTATACTTGAACCAGAAAACCAGCTTGGTTCTCGCTGAAGCTTGGAGGAACGCGGAAGTTTGACTTGATGCCGTAGGGCTTCTGGCCCGGCGGCGAAGCCGCCAGCCCGGATGCTTTGCATCCGCGGAAAGCCTGGGAAAATCCGAGGGGGAAAGTTCACTTTCCCCAGCTTGTATGCTTATTCCAACGATGTTCATTCGCCAGTTGCGGGTCCAGGGTCCTCAGGACCCTGGTTGGGGTCTGGGGCGAACAGCCCCAGCGTTTCCTCTTCGTTACTTAAAGCTACTCGTCGCAGTCAAAGATCGCCTTTTTCGCCACGCGGTCGCCGTACTCGGTTTTCCAGCGGAGATGCGGCGCGGACACGTCGTAGGCGGGCAGGGCTTCCTTGTCCATGTCCATGACGATCATGAGGTCGTAGCGGTTGGCGCGGTCAGAATTGGAGAGCTTGAAGTCAACGCTGTGCACGCCGGGGATGGACAGAGTTTCGTCATAGATGGCCTTCACCGGCCCGACGAGGGCTTTCACGTCGGTGCCCTCCACGAACTTGACAATGATATAATGCTTCATCTTCTTACCCTCAGCGGCGGCCGATTTCGGTATCGTCGTTGGTCGTTTTGCTGTTGTCCTTGATGTAGTCGATGATCTCGTCCAGATAGCCGAAGGCCAGGCCCACATAGCTGTCAGCCGCGCCGTAGTACACGGCGATTTTGCCGGAAGCCGGGTCATGCAGGGTGGCGCAGGGGAAGGTGACGTTGGGCACGAAGCCCCGCTCCTCGAACCATTCTTCGGGGGTGAGCAGATAATTGTTGCAGCGGTATTTTACCTTAGAGGGCTCGTCGATATCCAGGATGGCCCCGCCGATGGAATATACATAGCCGTTGCAGGTCTGGGTGACGCCGTGGTAGAACAGCAGCCAGCCTTCGCTGGTCTCGATAGGCGCGGCGCCGCCGCCGATTTTCAGGCCTTCCCACCAGCTGTTGCCCCGGCTCATCACATGGCGATGCTTGCCCCAGAACACCATATCCGGACTTTCGCTGATGAAGATGTCGCCAAAGGGGGTGTGGCCGCTGTCGGAGGGACGGCTCATCATCATGAAATTGCCGTGCACCTTGCGGGGAAACAGCACCGCGTTGCGGTTGAAGGGCAGGAAGGGATTTTCAATGCGGACGAAGGACTTAAAGTCCTGGGTCTTCGCCACGCCGATGGCCGCGCCGTAAAAGTCCTGGCACCAGATGATGTAATAGGTGTCCTCCACCTTCACCAGGCGCGGGTCATAAGCGTAGATGGGCATGAAGGGCTTGCCCGCTTCGTCCACGAAGGGAATCTTGTTGGGCTCAAAGTCCCAGTGAATGGCGTCCTGGCTCCAGCCCAGATAGATGTAGGGCACGCCGTTGGTCTGTTCGCCGCGGAACACACCCACGAATTTGCCTTCATAGGGCATCACGGCGGAGTTGAAAATGCGGGCTACGCCGGGCAGCGGGTTGCGGCCGATGATGGGGTTGTCCTTGTAGCGCCAGAGGGGGCTGTTGATGTGTCCGACCGGCTTTTCCTGCCAGGGAACGTTGGGCAGCGCGGGGGCGATCATCTGATACTTGGTCATAGCGATTGTCCTTTCTTTCCTTATGATTTTAGTGTGCGGCAAGCAGCGGCAGATCCAGCTCCGCCAGGGTAGACGGCAATTGAAGTTCATTGGGCGCGTAGGGATTGGACAGGGTCATGCAGCGCATACCGGCCTGCTTCGCGCTTTCCTCTCCCGCGGGGGTATTTTCGATTACAAGGCAGTTCCCTGTCGGCGTACGCAGCTTCCGCGCGGCGGTAAGGTACACTTCCGGGTCGGGCTTACCCTTCTCGATCTGCGTTCCGTCCACCACCGCATCGAACCAATGGTCGATGCGCAGCTGGCGCAGGATGCCGGCAGCGTTTTCGCTGGATGAGGCGACTGCCGTTTTGACGCCCTTGTTTTTCAAGGCGATCACCGTTTCCAGCGCGCCGGGCAGAATGCTTTCCTGGTCGAGGCGGTCAATCTGTTCGTTGAACAGGTCGTTTTTCCTCACGCCCAACGCCCACATTTCCTGAGCGGTATAGGTGCGGTCGCGGCCCTGAAGCAGAATCCGGATGCTGTCCATTCGCTTCAAGCCCACCATTTTCAGGTACAGATCGGGCTGCAATTGAATCCCCTGCTCATGGGCCAGCTGCGTCCAGGCCCGGTAATGGCATTCATCGGTGCATACCAGCACCCCGTCCAGGTTGAAAATCACGGCTTCAATCAAGGCGTTTCTCCTCTCCTTGTCGTTTTATGGAACCTCTCCCTGAAATCCCGTGACGGTTTTTTCCCTGTCACAGTATACCATCTTTTGGCCCGATTGTACAGCAGAAAAAAGCGCCCGCATTGTACTGCGGACGTGTGAATCCATGCAGGCGCCGTCTTTTTCCCGCCGCGCTACCAGCACTCGTTTTTCAGGCTGCCGTCGCGATAGGTTTCTTCATAGGGTTCCGATTCGGACTGTTCCGTTCTGTTCGCCCATTCGCGTTCTTTGCGCAGCTTTCTTTGAATCATCTGCGCAGGGGCGGAAGGAGAATGGGGCGTTTTGTCAGGCAGGGTTTTGGAAAGCGGGTCCTTCTGCGGATCAGGCATCAAAGTCACTCCCCGAACAGCTGGGTAGAAAAATAGCGCTCGGCGGTGTCGGGCAGCACGGTGACAACCGTCTTGCCCGGCCCCAGCTTTTTAGCCAGCTTCAGCGCGGCGGCCACGTTGGTGCCGCTGGAAATGCCGCACATCAGGCCCTCCTCCCGCGCCAGGCGGCGGGCGGTTTCGAGGGCTTCGGAATCGGTGGTGACGCAGATATGGTCATAGATTTCGCGGTTCAGGATGGGCGGAATGATGCCGTCGCCAATGCCCATCTGGATGTGGGTGCCGATGGTGCCGCCCGCCAGGATAGCGGCGTTTTCCGGCTCCACGGCCCAGATTTCAATATCGGGGTTATGCGCCTTGAGCACCTCGCCGATGCCGGTCAGCGTGCCGCCGGTGCCGATGCCGCTGCAATACCCATGGATAGGGCCGTCCACCTGCTCCAGGATTTCCTGTGCGGTGAAGTTCCGCTGGGCCATGGTGTTGTTGGGATTCTCAAACTGCTGGGGCACGAACACCTTGGGATTCTTCCGTTTCATGCTCAGCGCGGCGTTCAGGCATTCCTCGATGCATTTGCCAATATCGCCCGCGTCGTGAATGAGCTTCACCTCCGCGCCGTAATGCCGCACCAGCTTGCGGCGCTCCTCACTGACGGAATCGGGCATGATAATGATCGTGCGGTAGCCCCGCACCGCGCCGACCAGCGCCAGTCCGATGCCCTGGTTGCCGCTGGTGGGCTCCACGATGATGGTGTCTTTGTCAATCAGGCCTTCTTTTTCGGCCTCGTTGATCATGTTCAGCGCCGTGCGCGTTTTGATGGAACCGCCCACGTTCAGCGCTTCCACCTTTACCAGAACCTCCGCGCTGTCCTTGCCCGCCATCCGGTTCAGCCGAACCATCGGCGTGTGGCCCACGGCGTCCAGAATCGTATCAAAAACCAAACAAACTTCCCCCCTTTGCGAAACTTTATTATATCAGCCCGCCCCGCCCGTTGTCAATTGCGCGGGTGTTTCTTTGCTGTATTGGCAAAACAAGTGCGCAGGAGAAAAGCAACGTAAAAACAAAAAATAAAAAAGAAACATGGCGGGAAGGGGTTGATAATTTCCACGGGATGCATTATAATATGCCTGAAAAAAGAAAGATCAAAACCTGCTTTGCCCTGCGTCCGTAAAAGTGTGCATTTCCCTGGATGATTTATAAAAATTCAGGGATTTAGTGACGGATTCCGACATGTTCCCTTCCGTTTCAATGGAGAGTGTTTTTTCTGGGAAGGGACATAAACTGCTGTGGTGAAAGAAGGAAGATTCCGTTGAAAGCCTTTGGCGAGCTTCGAAAGGACAATTTCCGCTTCGGCCCCATGACGGATTATTCTTTTCCTCTGCACGCGCATGAAACGGTTGATCTTCCGTGTTGGCTTCCCAATGAACCCATCGTTCGGCGGGAGCTGGCGGGAAAGAAGCGCTTCACATGGCCGAAGCGCTGATGCAGGGCAATGGGCAGTGCGCACGTGCCGCCGCGTGTTCATGCAGGAAACTGGGATGCCGCCCGCGGCGGAGGCGCTGACAATGTACCCAAGGCTCCGGTTGAGCCAAAAAAATAAAGAAGGAGTGTACCCCGCTATGAAGAAACTGTTGTGCCTGGTGCTGGCTCTGGTCATGAGCCTGATGTGTGTGTCTGTGATGGCCGAAGGCGCCGCCAAGAAGGTCGGCATCTCCATGCCCACCCAGTCTCTGGAACGCTGGAACCGTGACGGCGAATACCTCAAGCAGCAGTTTGAAGCCGCTGGCTACGAAACCATCCTGACCTATTCCGACAACAAGAACGACCAGCAGGTGAACGACATCGACAACATGCTCAGCCAGAACGTCGATCTGCTGATCATCGCCGCCATCGACGGTGACGGCCTGAACACCGTTATGGACCGCGCCGCTGAAGAAGGCGTGCCCGTGATCTCCTACGACCGCCTGATCGGCAACGACGCCGTGTCCTACTATGTGTCCTTCGATAACTACACCGTCGGCACCCTGCAGGGCAAGTTCGTGGAAGCTGCTCTGGATCTGGCCAACGCTGGCGACAAGACCTTCAACATGGAATTCACCGCCGGTGACCCCGCCGACAACAACGCCGGTTACTTCTTCAACGGCGCTTTCGACGTGCTGAAGGGCTACATCGAAGCGGGCACCATCAAGGTTGTTTCCGGCCAGACCGAATTCCAGCAGGTCGCTACCGCTCAGTGGAACACCGACACCGCCCTGAACCGCGCCTCCAACCTGCTGGCTTCCTACTATGCCGACGGCACCGTGCTGGATGCCTGGCTGTGCTCCAATGACTCCACCGCCGCCGGCGTGGCCCAGGCCATCGAAAGCGACTATGCGGGCGACAACGCCGTGATCGTGACCGGCCAGGACGGCGACATCGCCAACCTGCGCAACATCGTGGACGGCAAGCAGACCATGACCGTTTACAAGAACGTTGCCAACGAAGCCATCGTGACCCTGGAAGTGGCCAAGGCCATCCTGGAAGGCGCTGAAGTGGGCGAAGCCCTGATCGCCAACTTCGGCGGCATCGAATGCGCTTTCGACACCACCTCCTACTTCACCTCCGAAGGCCACTTCACGCCTTCCTTCCTGCTGGTGCCCACCGTGGTCACCAAGGACAACCTGGACTATCTGGTTGACACCGGCCTGTACGCCATGGGCGATGACGGCTACCTGATCGCCAAGTAATCTCCTGAAACCATGCTCTGTCCCGGCAGCGGGACAGAGCAATTTGATGCCATTGGGCGGGGCCAGGCCCCGCCCCTTTTCTTGAAACACCGTTACCGTAAAAAGGAGGAATCGCGCTTGGCTGACGTGATCCTGGAAATGAAAAACATCACCAAGGAATTCCCGGGCGTCAAAGCGCTGGACAATGTAAACCTGGTGGTGGAACGCGGAGAAATCCACGCCCTGATCGGGGAAAACGGCGCGGGCAAATCCACGCTGATGAACGTGCTTTCCGGCATTTATCCCTACGGAACGTATACGGGAGAAATCTATTACAACGGAAAGCTGTGCCAGTTTAAAACCCTGAAAGAATCCGAAGAGCAGAATATTGTGATCATTCACCAGGAATTGGCCCTGATCCCCCTGCTGTCCATCGGGGAAAACATGTTCCTGGGCAATGAGTTTAAAAATAAATTCGGTCATATCGATTGGAACAAAACCTATGCCGAAGCGGAAAAGCATATGAAGCAGGTGGGGCTGCATGAATCTCCCCACGCGCTCATCAAGGATATCGGCACCGGCAAACAGCAGCTGGTGGAAATCGCCAAAGCGTTTTCCAAAAACGTGAAGCTGCTGATCCTGGACGAACCCACCTCCTCCCTGAATGATGAGGACGCCAAGATGCTGCTGGATCTGCTGATGGAATTTAAGAAGCAGGGGCTCACTTCCATCATCATTACCCACAAGCTGAACGAAATTATCTACTGCGCTGATAAAGCCACCATCCTCCGCGACGGCGCCACCATCGAAACGCTGGTAAAGGGCGTGGATGAATTCAGCGAGGACCGCATTATCAAAGGCATGGTGGGCCGCCCCATGGAGGATCGTTACCCTGCCCGGGAGCATCACGTACAGGACGAAGTGAGCCTGGAAGTGAAGGACTGGACGGTGCATCATCCGCTGTATCCCGAAAAGGTGGTGGTCAACAACGCCTCCTTCAAGGTGCATAAGGGCGAGGTGATCGGTTTTTCCGGCCTGCAAGGCGCGGGACGCACGGAAATGGCCATGTCTATTTTCGGCAAAAGCTACGGCACGGGCATCACCGGCACGCTGAAAATCCACGGAAAAGAAACGCAATTAAAAAATCCCGAAGCCGCCATCCATGCGGGCCTGGCGTATGTGACCGAGGACCGGAAAACCAACGGTCTGCTGCTGAATGAAAGCATCCGGTTCAATACCACCCTGTCCCGGCTGGATAAAGTGTGCAGCAACGGCATCATCGACCGGGACAAGGAACGCGACGCCGCGGAAAAGATGAAGGAAGAAATGGGCACAAAGACCCCCACCATCGAGCAGAAGGTGGGCAATCTGTCCGGCGGCAACCAGCAAAAAGCGCTGCTGGGCAAGTGGATGTTCACCGAGCCCGATATTCTGATCCTGGACGAGCCGACCCGCGGCATCGACGTAGGCGCCAAGTACGATATTTACTGTCTGATCAATCAAATGGTGGATCAGGGAAAATCCGTGATCATGATCTCCTCCGAAATGCCGGAGCTGCTGGGTATGTGCGACCGGATTTACGTGATGAACGAAGGCAATCTGCTGGCTGAGCTGGACGCGTCCGAAGCCACCCAGGAATCCATTATGGGCTACATCCTGCGGGACGGCAGGTAATCATGACGCTTTCCAGCAAAATAAACTGAAAAAGGAGTGACGCCTCATGGCAGCCACAGCCAAAGCGCCCGCTCAGGTGAGCGGTACAAACAAGGTTTTGAAGTTCCTGACGAAAAATTCCATGACCATTGCCCTGATCGCGGTGTTCGTTCTGTTCTATTTCCTGACGGATGGCCGTCTTCTGTACGCTCAGAACATGAGCAACCTGCTGCTGCAGAACGGCTATGTGCTGGTCCTGGCCTGCGGTATGCTGCTGTGTATCCTCACGGGCGGCAACATCGACCTCTCCGTTGGCTCCGTCATCTGCTTGACCGGCGGTCTAGCCGCTGTGCTGAGCACCAACATGGGCTGGAACGCCTACATCACCGTGCTCCTGTGCCTGCTGGTGGGCCTGGCGGTCGGCATCTGGCAGGGCTACTGGATTGGCTATGTGCGCATTCCCCCCTTCATCACCACCCTGGCGGGCATGTTCATTTTCCGTGGCTTGGGCCGCCTTGTGCTGGACAGCAAAACCGTGCCCATCAAGGATAAGGCCTTCACCAATCTGTTCACTTCCTACATCAACATTCCAGGGCTGGACGTGATTTCCACCAAGCAGAATCCGGTGGACAACCCCCACATCTGGTCGCCTCTGGTCATCGGCGGCATCGTGGTGGTGCTGATTCTGGTCATGACCGCGCGTTCCCGCCTGAACAAGCGCAAGAACGGCTATCACCAGAACAGCGCTCTCGTCGATTACGGCAAGGTGATCGTGATCAGCGCGCTGGTGATGTGGTACTGCTATCTGCTGAGCCAGTACAAGGGCATCTCCGTCATGCTGGTATGGGTGCTGGCTATCTGCCTGATCTATTACTTCATCACCTCCAAGACCGCCTTCGGCCGCTACTTCTACGCTGTGGGCGGCAATGAAAAGGCCACCCGCCTGTCCGGCATCAACACCAACAAGGTCTATTTCCTGGCCTATGCCAACATGGGCCTGCTGGCCGGCCTGTGCGGCCTGCTGTGCCTGGCCCGCGTCGGTTCCGTTTCCGGCCAGACCGGTACGTCCTTTGAGATGGACGCCATCGCCTCCTGCTTCATCGGCGGCGCGTCCGCGTACGGCGGCAGCGGCACCATCGGCGGCGTGGTCATCGGCGCTATGCTGCTGGGCGTGCTGAACATGGGCATGTCCATCATGGGCATCACCGACTCCTGGCAGTACGTCGTGAAAGGCGGCGTTCTGCTGGTCGCCGTCATCTTCGACGTGGTATCCAGCCGCAAGTCCGGCAAGTGATGGCTGAAAGGCAATCGGCAGGAGGAAAAGACAAATCAAGCCGCAATCCCTTTGATCGTTGGCTCCTGACGCCTATTGCCCAATCCCAAAAAAGAGGGTGCTTTCTTGAGAAACGAAAGAATCCATTCCACGCTGCTGGGGGTCGTGGGGGCATATCTGATCTATCTGGCGTACCAGCTTTTTGAAAAGCGCGCTGACGCTGACGCTTCTATGCCCCCGGCTTTGCGCATCGTGTTCATTGCCTTTTTCGGCCTGGCAGGCGCGGCGGTGATCGTCTACGCTTTCCTTGTGTGGAAGAAAAGCCCCAAGGAAGACGGACGGGAGCAGGACAAAGAAAATGAAAACACCCTGAAATAAGGAAGCGGGAGGAGCGCGGATGGAGGAACTGCTGACGGCACTGGAGCAGGCGATCGAGGATTACCGGACGGCGATGAAGGAATGCGAAAAGAAATATAGGCCGACGGACGGTCTGTTTGGCTTTGGGCATTCCATCAAGGACGACCCTTGCCACGCGCAGGTGGATGAGCGTGTGGAAAAGATTGCCGCTGAAATCCGCGATGCCGGGCCATCCCCCCAGGACGCGGAACGGGCGGTATTGATGCTGCTGGCCCGGGATGACACGCCTGCCTGGCCCGTATCTGCCCAATTCATGCTCCGCGCCCTCGAACGCCACTGCATTCCGCTGATTCCCTTCCTTTCGTCGGAAACAGCGTATGGATTTTTGAAAAAATACGACGCGCGTTATAAGCGCTGGGATCGCTTCCCCGCGCAGGTGGAAGTGTACAAAGCGCTGAAAGCGCGCGCAAAATAGCCGCATTCCGTGCTGCCGCCCGGTTCGCCGGGCGGTTTTTTATTCACGTGCTTGGGGTATATTGTAATACTGTTATTTGAATTCTAAAATATTGAAAGATTTGGGATGGATTTTTTTACCCTGGCTAAGCTGAATGAAGGGAGCCATAGCAGCGCTACGTCGACCGGAATGAAGCAACGCCATGGCGTAAAAGATGCCCAAAGATGATGTAGTTTTAGATTGAGTTTAGTAAAATGTACCCCGTAAAATGGACACATGAATTAGCGACAAACCCACATTGTGGACATTTGAAAAGGTGAAAATCCCATCACATGGACACAAAAGTAGT
>CADCJO010000020.1 GCA_902801765.1 uncultured Eubacteriales bacterium | reverse complement strand
AGCTATATCCGCTATTGAGGTCCAGGAGATGAAATCTCCTGGTGCAGGTGCACGAGGGCCGCACAGGCCCTCGCCCCGTTGTGAATTAAAGTGCCCTTTATTGAACCCGACTGAACAGTTACCATTTCACATTCTATTTATCCAACAGGAGAGTACGCTGGGGTTTCACCCCAGAAATACTGAATGATTCACCCGCTGAAATAAAAATCCGCAAAGCTTGATTTTTGACTGGAAGTGTGCGAAAATAGAGGATGATCCACCATGTATCCACATGTATCCCGACAGTTTCCACAACTGGAAAGCACGCGGGAATGATGGCGCTGCGTGGATTCGGGAAAGTTATCCACTTTTCCGTAGGGACTAATACTACTACTGAGAATATATATAACTACAACCACCGTCATTGGCGGCGCGTCCGTGGATGGCGGGAAAGTACGACAGAGGATACAACGCCGAGGCAAGGCAAATCACAGAACAGAAAGGGACGGACGATATGCATTTTCGGGTTCAGACCGACGAAATGAACTATGGCTTGGGCATGGTGACACGCGCGATTTCCGCGCGGCCGGTGAAGCCGGTATACGACGGTGTGCTGATCGAAACGAATGGAGACGGACTGGTGCTGACGTGCACGGACGGTGAAATCTCCATCAAGGCGACGGTCAGTGCGCTGGTGGAGGAGGACGGCTGCGCGCTTCTGCCTGCCAAGCTGTTTGCCGAGATGATGCGCAAGCAGCCGGTCGGCGAAGTGGACATCAAGGTGGATGAAAGAATGCGCGCGGTGATCAAGAGCCGGGGCAGCAACACGTCCATGGCGTGCATGTCGGCGGAGGACTATCCCGACATCCGCGATATTTCCGGGGAATACTGCGCGGCGCTGCCGTGCAACACATTCCGCGACGCGGTGTCCAAAGTGCAGTTCGCCGTTTCATCGGATGAAAGCCGCAAAATTCTGACGGGTATCCTGATGGAAGTGTACGAAAAGGAAACGCTGTTGGTGGGCTTGGACGGGTTCCGGCTGGCGCTGCAGCGTCTGGAGGCGGAAAACGAGATTCCGCAGAGCGCGCAGAAGGATCATCTGTCCGCTGTGACGCCGGGCAAGACCCTGGGCGAAGTGAGCAAGATGCTGCCGGACAGCAACGAAAAGTGCCAGATCACGTTCAATTCCTCCCACATTATGTATTCCTTCAATTCCGTCAAGGTGTACGGCACCCTGCTGACCGGCGAGTTCATCGACTACCGCAAAATCCTGCCCGAAAACTGGAGCACGGAAGCGCTGGTGAACCGCGTCCAGTTCTCTGACGCCATCGACCGTTGCAGCCTGATGGCGCGGGAGGGAAAAAACAACCTGATTTATCTGCATCTGAAGCCCGAAATGCCCATGGAAATGACTGCCAACGCCGACCGCGGCGACGTGCATGAGGAAATCGACGTGGGCTTCCAGGGCAATGAGCTCAACATCGCGTTCAACTCCCGGTATCTGACCGATATTATCCACAACATCGACGGCGAGCAGGTACGCATGTGCTTCAATTCCAGCGTGTCACCCTGCATGATCCTGCCTCTGGAAGGCAACGCGTTTACCTTCCTGGTGTTGCCGGTGCGGGTCTTCAATAAGTAAGGGTTTATTTCAACAAAATAGCAAAAAGGCGCGGGTCGTTTATATCCGCGCCTTTCGTTTTCCGGGAGGTTTTTCTATGGCCAGGCGTCTGATGTTTTTGCTGGCAGTATTGCTCCTTCTTTTTGCGGAAACAGCGCTTTCGGAAAAGAGCCGCCTGCCTGGCCCGAGCGGCATGACCGCGGAGGAAAAGGCGCTGATTCGCGCGCGGGGCAGCATGGCGGCCACTCCTGTACTGGACGCGGCACTGTCGCTGTTGGAAGAAGGCAATCCCTTCCTGGAGCGGTACAACATCATCACCGGTTCCGCCATCCAGGCGCGAATGCCCTACGGCGTGCCGTACCTGTACGGCGGGCAGGCGGAATCGCATGTGTTCGCCAAGGAACCGGAATATATCGTGCAGGAAGCGTGGATCAACAGCCCTGTCTATTACCGGGCAGGGGTTACCTATATCTATGGGTTTGACTGCGCGGGCTATGCGAAATGGGTATGGAAGCAGGCGGGGCTGGGTCAATTGCCCAGCGGACAGGAAATGCTGAACGATGGATTCCGCTCCTTTTACCACAGCGTGAGCCGGGAGATGCCGCCGTTTTCGGAGTTGGCTCGCACGCTTCGGCCCGGCGATCTGCTGGTGACGGAAAGCCATATGGCTTTTTTCCTGGGTACGCTGCGCAATTTCGGTTACACGGCGGAGGACGTGCCACAACTTGGGCCATTCCTGGACTGGCCGCTGGTGATCCATTCCACCGTGCACGCGGGCGTGGCCGACCACTTTGAATACCTGATTCAAAACGGCTTGCAGAAATATAAGCTGGCCACCGTCACCGACGGCGGCGTAGGCGTATCTCTGCTTGGTGTGCCGGTGGAATCCGCGCCGGGCCATGTATTCCAGCAGAAGCAGGACACCTGGTATTTTGACCTGCCCGACCATACCTGGCTTACTGTGCTGCCCTGGCATGCGGGACAAAGATATTGCTGGTACAGATAAAGAAAAAACGCTGTGATTGATCCGCATAAAAGAATCCGGAACAGGAATTCTTTCAATCCCTGTCCCGGATTCTTTTTGAATGAACGGCATTTATCTCTTTTTGTACAGTACCAATTCCGGATTGACGCCGTCCTTCTCATAGGTGCAGACGAGAATGAAATCCATATTGGCCAGCACGCCGAAGCATCGGTCGCCGCCGAATTCCGATTCCAGCTGGGTGCCCAGGTAGGTGGTCTGGTCGTTCAGGAATTTGGCGTTCATGCCGCCGGGCAGGGGATATTCCAGATTGACGAACCGGCCCACCAGCGCGTTCAGTTTTTCCACCTTCGGCATACCCTCGATATGCAGCGCGTTGATTTCTTCGATCAATTGCTGTTTAAAGGCTTCAAACTGCCCGTCGTCGCTGAGTTCCTCGTAGCGCTTCCAGTAATCCAGCTTGGGCAGCGTTTCCTTCAAGTATGCGCGGGCCTGCTCCTCGGTGAAATTCTCATTGACCATATTGCGGATACAAACGTCGATCAGGTCGTCCATATTGCTGTAGGTGTACGTTCCGTCGGCGTAGCACCACTGGCAGTAATGTTCGTTGGGTGTCCCGTCCTTGTCCTTGCCGATGATAGTGTCGTCCATGGGCATGCCGCAGCACTGGCAAAAGAGCTGATGCGGCGAACCCAGCAGCGTGTTGATGGATACGTTGAACAGCCTGGACAGCAGCTTCAATGTTTCCGTGTTCGGCACGGTTTCGCCGTTCTCCCAGCGGGACACCGCCTGCCGCGTCACAAATACCTTTTCCGCCACGTCGTCCTGGGAAAGTCCGTTTTTGGTTCTGAGCTGATAAAACACATTCTGCGCGTTCATGCAAATACCTCCCTGTCACGATCTTTATTTCATTGTAATACAGAGATACCTGCAATACAAGCAACCTGCTGTTGCGCTTATACGATTTGTGTTCAAATCTTAAGAATGAAGAGGAATGATTATACCTTCGCCTGCATCAGCGCCAGGGCAGGCTGTTCGCTCAGGTCCTGCTTGGTAACGCGCAGGAGCGGCATGGGAGAAAGGTTTTCGGCCCCCATCAGGCGCAGGAAGGGCTGTTCATCGGTGATGGGCCATTCCTTGTTGACGGCGGTTTTGTAATGCATCGGGATCACCATGCGCGGCCGGAGGGCCTGCACCGCTTGATATGCGGTCTGCGCGTCAATGGTGTAGAACCCGCCGATGGGGATCATCAGAATGTCAGCGGCGCCAATCGCCTTGATCTGGTCGGCAGTCAGGGGAGCGCCCTGGTCGCCCAGGTGCACGAGGGTCAGGCCTTCCATCTCGATTTTCATGATCAGGTTGGGACCTCGCTTCGCGCCGCCCGCGTCATCATGGACGGAGGGAATGGCGGTGATTTTCACTTCCGGCGCTGGATACCATTCCCCGGCCTGGTCAATGATGGCGGGCGTGCCGGTGGCTTTGGCGGTGTAATTGTGGTCGCCATGGCCGTGGGAGACGGTCACCGCGTCGGCGCGGTATTTCCCCATGGGATAACCCACGTGGGCGTCGTAGGGGTCGGTGAGCAGGGCAAAGCCGTTGGCTCCTTCCAGATAAAATTCCGAGTGTCCGTGATAGGTGATCAGCACGGTGAATCGCTCCTTTCCCACAATGCATAAAGAATCAGCTGCCCCGCCGCTTTCGGCAATCGGATATGCTTCCTTTGCGCTTCCGCGCAGGCGGGGGACAGGTGTCGCGCCAATAGATTCAAGTCATTGCTGTCAAGATATTTCAACGTCATGCGAACCAGGGGAAGGTTTTCCTCCGTCACCTCGCCGCCGGACCGCAGCAGAAGGCCGCCCAGCGCGTACAGCATCAGGTTTTCATCCGTCGGACAAGGTTTTTTATCTGACAGCGCAGCCGCCAGCGCCTGATACTTTGGCAGGCTTCCGTCCACAGAAGCCAGTCGGTTTTCTATCCGCACGGTATAACCCGCCCGCATCAGCGCTTTCGTGGTTTCTGTTTCGCCGCCGTGCCGGGGGTAATCGCTGACCAGCAGGCCGTTTCCCTGATCCCGGCGCAGAAATCCCCGCGGAATCAAGACGCGAAGCTCGCGCCGCCAGGCATCCAATGGGCTCATTGCTTGCCGGCCGGGCAGAAGCGGATGCGCAGCTCATGCATCGCGGCGAACTGACCCTGCAGATCCAGCTGGTAGGTCAGGTTCACTTCCCCCACCGGGCCGTCCTCCACCTGATATTTGACATGCGTGGCGTACACGCCCATCGCCAGATCGCCGAAAGGCGTTCTGTAATTGCCCTCGAAGCGGCGGCCCTGGTCAAACACCATGCTGGTGGCGAAGGTGCCTGTGCGCTGCATGGTCACAACACCTTTGTCCAGCGTCAGCGTTACGTCGCTGCTCTCGTTGTCGGGCTGGGTTTCCGTATAGTCGATGCGCCATAAATCCTTTCCGCCGGTCATGGTGCCTGTGGTCAGCAGGCGGATGGAATCGCCGGGCTCGTCGTCGTCATGGGTCCAGCCCATCACTGACAGCAGCACTTGCTGTTTTTTCTTCATATTGTGTATAATCCTCCCATTTACAGTATACCAAAAGCATAGACCGGATGCAAGGGGAAGCATGGAAAAGACAGCGGGAATGAAGAAAATTTCCAGTCCAGATTTTAATAAAATGGTTGAGTAATTTCCATTTATTATGTATAATAGGATCATATCAAGTTTTTATCGTCCGGTTATGGAATAGACGAGGCATAAAGGAGAAATGGCGAATGAAAAACAGCAGCAAGCTTATTTGGTCTTTGATCGCGGCCTTGAGCTTAATCGTGGTGATTACCGGCATACTGCTGGTGAGAAGCTACAACATGAATAAAAGCAACCAGCAGGCGATGGCAGACCTGGAAGCAAACCTGAACAGCGTATCCGATGCGCTGGAGCAAAGCAAAACCCTGGCGGACGAAAAAGCGAAAGAGCTGGAAAATCAAACGGAGGCTTATCAGCTTCAGATCGGGAATATGCAGCAGGCACTGGATCAAACCGCAAGCGAACGCGACACGCTGCAGACCCAGGTAGCAGCCCTGACGGAAAAAAAAGAACAGGCCGAAAAGGAAACGCAGGGCTGGCAGTCACAATATGAAGCCGCCGACGCCGAGCTGACAGAACAGAAGAAGCAGGTTGAAGAACTGAATGCGCAGTTCGCAAAGCTGCAATCTGATTATGAAGCGGCGAGCATCCAATCCACGGCGGAGTACAAATCGGTTTCGGACGCTTTGACAAAGGCACAGGCGGATTTACAGGCCCTGCGGCAGGAAAACGAAACACTGAACCAAAGCGTCACCGCGTTGAAAGAACAGGCCGCCGCCGCGCAGGCTGACGCAGCGAAGAAAGAGCAGACGCTGAGCGCACAGATCAAAGCGCTTCAGGAAGAACTGGAGGCTGCGAAAACCATCGCGATTAAAGACGCCGAGGCATCCGCGGCCCAAGTAACCGCCCTCAGCGAGCAATTGAAAAAGGCGCAGGAGGATCTTGCCGCTACGAATCAAAAGGTGGAAAACCTGACCCAGACCATCATCGACCTGAACGGACAGCTGACCGTCGCAAAAACTGCAGCCGACAAGGATGCGAAACAGTCCGTGGCCCAAATCGCCTCTCTGAACGAAAAGCTGACCAACGCCCAGACGCAGCTGGAAGCCGCGCAGAAAGAAAAAGAAGAACAGGATCAGGCGGTCGCTGCCCTCAACGAACAGCTGGCTGCCGCGCAAGCCGCTATGATCAGCGACGCGCAGCAATCCATGGCGAAGGCCGCCACCCTGAATGAACAATTGAACGAGGCAAGGGCTCAGCTTGACAGCATAAGCAAGGAAAAGGAAGCGCTGGGTCAATCCGTCGCCGCCCTGAACGAACAGCTCGCCCAGAACCAAAGTGCCCTGAACGCTGCTCTTCAGGAAAAGGAAGAACTGGAAAAGACCGTTGCTTCAATGAAATTTCAGCTGGATAATTCCAAAGTGTCCGCTGAGGATCAGGAGAAGAAGCTTGCGGTGCAGACAGCTGACCTGAACGAAACGCGCGGACAGCTGGATCAGGCCCGGACAGCTCTCGCCGCCATCGGTCAGGAAAAAGAAGAGCTGACCGCCGCCGTGGCTTCGCTGACAGAACAGCTGGCAGACGCGGAGAAAAAAACCGAGGAACTGAACGCGCAAATCGCCGTTCTGAACAAAGAGCTGACTCAGGCAAAAAACACGACAGATGAAACCACGGAAGCGCTGAACGCACAGCTGAATGAAAGCCGGAATGAATTGGCCCTGGCCAGTGAACAGCTTGCCGCGGCGGCTTCCGCCCAGGAAAAAGCAAACGAGGAAGCCAATTCCAGGATTGCCGCGCTGGAACAGAAAAACAAAGCGTTGACTGAGGAAGCCGCCGCGCTGCGCAGCAGCCTGGAAGAAGAAACGCAAAAATCCGTCCGCTTGCAGGAGGAGCTGGACGTGCAGTCCGCCAAGCCGGAAGCGCTGGAAAAACGCCTGGAAGCGGTAAGCAGCGCCGAAGAACCCGTACAGGAAAAAGAACTGACTGACCTGGCTAATCCGATTCTGCGCGCCTTCCGGGAAAGCATTCCAGAAGACTTCGGCGGCGGAACGACGTATCCCGTGCCTGCTTCGGTGGTGATTGACGGTCAAGAGGTTATGACCATTGTCTACGACCTCACAAAAGTCCAGGAAGCACAGGCATATGAGACCGCGAAACAGATCAATGACAGTCAGGCGCTGTATACGCTTGACCTGAATCATAATCAGACCGCAGCGCTGATCGTGAACGGCACCGCCTTTGATAAAGCGGCGTTCAAAGCCGTATACGCGGAGATCTTCGCCCTGAATCCGGCGGCCTCGGAAGCAGAGCTGAACCAATTGACCGCCGAGGAAATGACCAGGCGCCAGGTGCTGCGTGAACATGCGGTGGCGCTTGACATCGATCCGGATGCTTTGGATATGGAAGAAAAGCTGTGGGAAGAAGCGCTGAAGCATGTTGAAGTAAGTGAAACGGATTTTTCCGCCGCTCTGCAAAAGCGTCAGGCAGAGGAGGACGCCTTGCTGACCGCTGATCCGGCGCAGTATGCCCGGATGCTGGAGGACGGGCAAATCGCCTCCCCCATCCTGCCCGATGGCTGCCGTTTCGTCAAGCAGCTGATCGTGCCCGTGGATATGTCCGAATTGGATACGATCCTGCCCAAGCTGGAGCAGTTCCAAAAAGAGCTGGACAAAATCAACGAGGAAATTGACAGCCGAAAAGCCACGGGAAAAGCGCTGGAGAATCTGGAGGAGGAAAGAAAGGTCCTGGCCAAGCAGGTTACTCAGCTCAACAGCGACCGTAAACTGCTCCAAACCTTCGAGCAGCGGGCCAAGGACAAAGCAGCCGATCTGGCGCTGCAAATCCGAAATCGGCAAATCACGTTTGAGGACGCCGCAGCCCTCGCCCGGCAGGATGAAAGCATGCCTGCCAGCGGCTATGCTGTGTTCAGCGGCGCGGCGGTTTCGGAAGAAGAATGGATCGCCGCGGCCCTTGCCTTGAATCAGCAGGGCGATGTGGGCGAACCCATCCGGATGGACGACGGATATCATGTGCTTTATTACAGCGAAGAAATCACGGAAAGCTCCGCTGTTATCCAGGCGGCGCAGGAGGAGCTGCGGCAGGAACTGCTCACCGCGCTGCGGGACGATACGCGGGAAAGCCTGTTGACCCAGTGGATTGGCAATGCTGACGTGGTGCTCAACGTAAAATAAGCTAGGGAATGTTCACACTTCCGCAGGAATACTGGCCCGCAGGAATACTGGCGGTATTTCAAGGAAATGCAACGCAGTATGACGGAAAATCAGCCAGAATTCAGCCTTTGAGCGGTAGTGTGAACACTCCCTAATCAGGCCGAGCACCGGGGGAAGCGGATTTGCTTCCCCCGGTTTTTGTTTTTTTTCTTCATGCAGGAAAAAAGCGAATGATGACGAAAATATACAAATATATGCATTTTGAAAGAAGGAAGAACGGAATGTGGGTTTGTCAGCACTGCCATTCGGAAAACAAAGACACGTCGGCCACTTGCTCTGCCTGTGGCACGCCTCGGCCTATGCGGCGTTTCGGTTCCGCGCCGCAGGCGCGTTCCGCCGCTCCCGCGTCTTCAGCGCCGGTGGTCGTTCCGGCTCAGCAAAGCGATCAAACCGCCGCTTCCAATCAGTCTATTCCGGACGCGCGTTCCGCCGCGGCTGCGAGAGCGGCCTATCGGGCCACGGTTCAGCAGCAGGAAAACGAAGAGTATTATGATGACGAAGAAGAAATGGATCGTCCGCGCCGTGGCGGATCCGTCTTTGGCAAGCTGGTGGGCGGACTGCTGATCGTGCTGCTGCCGCTGCTGGTGGGTTTGCTGGCCTGGCACCAGTACGATGCGCTGTCGGAGGCCCTGCTGCCCCTGTATCTGACCGAGAAAGCCCCGGACTGGCTGCGTTCGGTTTTTTACGGAATGCTTACCGCTGCCGCTGTTCTGCTGTCCATGCTGCCGGGACTGTGGACGATTCTTTTATCCCGGAAACCGGTCAAACAGGAATAATTTCAAACAGCAGCCAATATGGTTTGTTTCTGAAGATGAATGGTATGAGGAAGGCGTAGCAGCGCTACGTTGACCGGAACGAAGCAACGCCATGGCGTAAAAGACACCCAAAGATGATATAGTTTTAGATTGAGTTTAGTATTAAAAGGGCCGTCCGTGGACGGCCCTTTGCTTTTGTATAGAATTGGAAGTGGCTGTATTTCTGCCGGGGAAAAAGCATTATTTCCCAAACAGTGATTTCAGCTTACCCAGGATGCCGCCGGCGTTCTTGGCTACATCTTCGATGTTCAGCTTACCCTGAACGGCCTTGATGACCGCCTGGATCAGCTGATTGTCCAATTTGATGCCCAGAATATCGGTTACGATCTTGACGGGGTTCTTCTTGAACTGGTCGATCAGGCTGTTGTTGCCCGTCAGCTTTTTGACCACCTGTTCAACATACTTGGTAATGTCCTGGCTCATTGTGTTCACCTCCTATTTTTTTTATGGCCATTTTTCTTGGCCTTGGGAACCTTATGAACGATCAATGGTTCAGCGATGGAAGCGAGCGGATACAGCAGCACGAAATTGTACCACACCTCCATGCCCGGGCGTTCCATGATGGCGAAAACCAACATGAAGCAGCCGATCATCAGGATGGCGTAATCCTTGTTTTTCCAGCTTCTCCATTGCGCGAAAGTCAGCCAGGACAGGCAGCAGGCCAGCCACAGGCAGCCTTTCAGGATCATAAAGGTAGTATAGGCGTTATCCATGACATAGAGATCTTCGGTGATGCCGGTTGCCGGGTCCAGATACACCGGAGCCATCAGCGTCATCGGACGGCCAAACAGCGGGAAGCCGAACGCGTCAATGGCCAGGCCGCTCTGCACGAAGCGCATGGACATGGTATGCAGCGGCGTTCCGTAGAAGTTTTTATAAAATGTGACCGCTACCCATTCTTTATTCAGGCTCAGCACAAGGGTGAATACGAAGCACAGGACAGGCAGCGCGATGGCGAACCATCCGATGATGCCGGGTTTTCCCCCGGGCTTCCTCTCCCGTTTTTCCATCCAGGATGTCAGCAGCGTGACCGGCGGAAATGCAACAGACAGCACCGCGATGGTGCGGCATCCGATCACAAAATACATAAACACGCTCATTCCCCAGAACATGGCGAACGTGATCAGCGGCTTTTTCTTCAGGTACAAATACCAGGCAAGCAGCATCGCCTGGAACGCAATATATCCCCACGTATTGGGATAAATAATCCCCAGGGAATGCGTGGAGTCGGTACCCACCTTCGTGAATTCCTGGGTCAGGCCTACCAGCAGCCCCAGACCGGCGACCGCCAGCACCGCAATAGGAACAAACACCAGGCATTGCAGCAGCCTTTTATAGTTCTTTCCATACGCCATCAGGCACAGGAAAATGTCGATTACAACCGAAAAAACAACTTTGTTGTGTGTCCAATCCTTGTTCAGGAAGAGCAGGAAATAGCCGCACAGGCAGCCGATTGCCAGGATCATCGGCAGCAGCAGATACGGCTTATCCCACATTTTTTTCCATACGGCGGCTTTATAGCAAAGATACGCTCCTGACCCAAGCAGCACGAAATAATGCAGAAAATGAATGCGCTGAGCGGAAAAAATATCAATGGTCCATTCAATGCGCTCGGCGTATTCAGATACGACGTAGCAAATCACGAGAATAAAGTACAGAAAATCCGGACCGCTTTTTACCACTTCCATAAAAGAAAGGGCGCTATTCCTGATCGACTGCCAAACATTCTTCTTTCCGGCGCTTTCCAAAAAGATCATCCTTCCCATTACAGCCGCGCTGCGTATTTCCGTTGACTCCGGGCCAAACGGACGCAATGGGCATTCATTCTTGCATACCGCTTAAAAACGCCCTCACTTTATCATAAAACCTATGATCTGTCAATTCATTGTCATTCTTCCATGTTCGGGCTCGGCAAAAAATCCCCCGGCAGATAAACTGTGCCGCCCAGACTTTCAGGCTGCATCCCCGCGGCAAAGATGGCCACCCGCTTGACGCCGGGAAGGCAGCACATGGTATTCACCAGCCCATATACCATGCTTTCCACCGCTTTTCCTTCCATTTCCTCTGTGATGGTCATCAGCTTCTGAGAGAAATTGATCAGCAGCACGCTGCCGTCATAGGATACGCCAAGCAGGTCATCTTCCTCCAGCCCCTGCGGCAATACGGGCTGCAGGCCGGTTTTGCTGTCATATGCCTGCGGGCCGTCCATCAGCTGGAGATAAATCTCCCGCGCGCTGAACGCATTCTGGGAGGGAACGGGACGGTATACGCGGCTCAGCCGGCCGGATTCATCCAGAAAAAACAGCGAGCATTCTGCCAGCAAAAAGCCTTCGAAATCCTGCCGGGTCATGATGCCGTCGGTAAAGGTCATGACCTCTCCTGCGCGGCGGTACACGCCGGAAGGCGTGAGAGACGAGATCCTTTCATCGCCGATATAAACTTCCATTCCTTCGATCCACGGCAGAAAGGAAGTAAATGTGTACACGAGGGATGCCATCATCACCGAGCGCGTGATTCCCGCGTCGATCAGGGCGGAATTCATCCCGTCGCGGAAACGAAGCACCAGCACGCGGCGGTTGTCCCGATCCTCCACGGCGGGGGTGTCGGCCAGCAGCGTACGGAAATCCGGGCACCGGGGCAGGCGCGGCAGGGTGACGGCTTCCGAAGCAAGGGCATCCAGCAGGGTTTGTGTAAGGGAAGCGATATCTGTGGACACCAGGGCAAACGTGCGCGTTTCGCACAGGATTCCTTTTCCCGAGGGCGCCGGATAATACAGGGACGCGGCATAGGCCCGGCGGTTCTGGGAGATCGGCGCGGAGGCGCGGGACCACAGCGCGGCCAGATCTTCGCGCATGTTCATCTGGAAACAGCCGGCGGGCAGCGTGCCTGCCCGGTTCAGCCCCGGCTGAACGCCGTTGATCAGCACATTCACATACTGGATATCTCCGAACTGGCACAGGGTATTCGCCAGCGCCTGGCCCACGGTGAAAAACTGCTCATTGGACAGGCTCAGCGCGGACACGTCCAAATTCACCGTGGCGGTATCGCCGGACACTTCCACCGCTTCCCGGCCCGCCAGCGACAGGCGGATGCCTGCGCCTACGGCCGCGGTGCCCTCATCCCCCGGATGGGCCAGAAGCACTTCGCACAGCATCTTCGCCATATGCTTCCCCGCGGGCACCAGCACCCGCTGAGGAACAGCCACAAGCCGCGTGCCGTCCGTGGAAGGCAGATACATCATGACCGTCTGCTCATAAGCGCTTTCCACGTCGGCGGTTGGCGCTTCCCATTTCGGAGCCACCGGCGGCAGCGTCGCCTGCACAGCCGCGACCTGCCCCTGGCTTTGACAACCGGACAGCAGCACGCACACGCACAGCAGGCAAATCATTCCGATTGGGCGACGCTTCATTTTCTTCAACCTCTTTCCGGCGCATTTCGCTTTGTTCTTATTCCTTTGCGTTCATCATGGCCAAAAGCGCCTGATAATCCATTTTCCAAAGGCCTTCTTCTCGGATAAGACGCAGGGGATAGCTGCTGACAATCGATTCCCGCGCATCTCCGCGAAGCGTCATGGACGCCGTCAGGACGGCGTTCTGGCCGTCGTAGGAAACGCTGCCGCAGGACAGGTCAAACCCCAGCAGCACACCCGCGGCCTCGAACGCTTCAAACATGCTTTGCTCGCCCGGGGAGTGCGCGGAAAACAGCGTGAGCGTGTCCCAATCCTGCTGGAGCCAGGCGTTCAGGATACATTCCGCCGTGTTATGGGGAGTGAGCAGCACGTTTTCATCCCGCACGGCGGGGGGCAGCAGATCCGTATCCGTGCTGCGGGTGAGAAAGCCTGATGGCAGGCGCATGCTGATCTGCCGGCCGGAATCCTGCAGCACCAGCACCTGCACCCGGTCGCACAGGCCCGCTTCCGTCAGCGTGGCGGCCATGGCGTCCAGACAGAGACGACGGCGCTCCGGTCCTTCCGTTTTCCAGTGTCCCGTGGAAATATCGCCGGGTTCATCCGCGTAGCGGCCCAGGAACGCGTCGTTCAGAGTCACAAACAGCGTGCCATCCTGGGTGGATGTGCTCACCACTTCGCTGCCCGTGGGAAACAGGGGTGACAATTCCGTGTTCAGCGGGCCCGCGATCAGCGCCTGCACGATGGCCTTTTCCAGGCTTTCATTGCGCTGCACCACCACAACGCGCGCTTCCGGGGCCAGGAAGGAGGAATCCAGATAGCGGAAATACAGGGCCACCGCCCGTTCATCCGGGGCCAGGTCAGCGGTGCTGGCGCTGATGAGGCTGCGGCTTTCCACCCCGGTGCGTTTCAGCGAATCGGGCGGGGAGATGGCGCAGCCGGACAGACATATGGCGGCAAGAATGAGCAGCCACAGCACGGCTTTTTTGTGATTCCGGGTCATTTGGGATTCGGCTCCTCTCCCAGGCACCAGCCCTGCAGCTTGTTGATCGTCCGCTCCAGCGAGCCCCGGCTGTCGCCCCAGGGCTTGTCGGCGTTGCGGTAATCGAATTTCAGGGTAAAGCCTTCGATGTCTTTTTCCAGCTTATCCATGCTTTGCCGCATGGTGGTTTGCAGGTCTTTCAGGAAGTCCCGCAGCGTATCGCCGCTGAGCGCCTCCTCCGCCATTTCCAGCAGCATCGCCATGTCCGGCAGGCACACGCCCCGGGACGCGGCGAACTCCTTGCGGAAAGCCGGATCGTTCTTGTACAGGTGCAGAAGGGTATAGGCGTAGCGGCGGGTGTTTTCCTCGATGGTGTCGCACAGGATGCAGCTTTGGCTCATGGCGCGCACCTTTTTCGCCGCTTCCTGCAAGCCTTCCTTGCCTTCGCTCTTGCCCAGCATCCGCTTGAGAGCGGGCGTCTTAGCGCTCTTTTCCCCGGCGGAGGCGGCTTCGTCCAGGATGGGCTGCAATTTGCGGATGGTTTCCTTGAGATGCGTGTGCATCATCAGGGCGTGGCCCAGGCGGTTCTTTTGCTCGTACAGCAATACCTGGTGATGGGCGCAGAAACCGATGTCGTTCACCTGGATGCGGGTGTCCGGCTCCATGACCGACGCGCCCAAAAACCGCTCCACGTCGATCAGCTCATTGCGGCGGCGCAGGGCGCACAGGGGGCATTCGCCCTTTTGCTTCACGGCGTCCCAGACCGGGATGGTGTCAATGTGATAACGCATAATGACCTCCATTTCATCAGGGTGCAAAAAGAAACGTGCTTCATATTCCCGCTTGCGTCCGCATACAATTGGGGGAAGGGGCGGTGATGCATGTGCGGGCGGGCAGACTGGCGACCCGGCGCTACAAGGTGCGCAGGAGAAAGGCAGGGTGGCTGCTGCTGATTGCGGGCATCGGGCTGGGCTTTGGCGTTTCGTCTTATCTGCGCCATGTTCAGCCGTTTCCCCAGGCCCAGATCTCCGCCCAACCCGCGCCGACTCTGCCCCCGGAGGAAACCCAGGCGGACGAACGGACGATTGCCCTGGCCGGGCAAAGCTGGTATGCCCTGCAAATTGGCGTATTCGACGATGCCAGCGCCGCCAGCCAGGAAGCGGAGGGCTACCGCGCGCGCGGCGCGGGCGGCTATATCTTCCGGAAGGACGGCTGCCGCCTGCTGGCCGCGGCCTATACAGCGCGGGCCGACGCCCAGGCCGTGATGAGCCGGCTGAAAACCAGGCATGGCCTGAGCACCGAAATAGTGGAAATCGTATCGCCTGAAATCACGCTGCGCCTGTCGGGGCAGAAGGGCCAGCTGACCGCGCTGACCGACGCATTTTCCGCGATGGAAAAGCTGTGCTGGCACCTGTACCAGCTTTCGCTTTCCCTCGACCGGCAGGAAACGGAGGCGGCCGAAGCGCTGACGGCGCTTCAATCGGAGCGGGACACCCTGAGCGTCCTCTCCGCGCGGCTGCAATCCCGTTTCGGCGCGTCCGCGCCTGCGGCTGTCCTGGGTCTCAAGCAAATCCTGGATGACTGCGTTCAAAGCCTGACCGCTGCCAGCGCCGCGAAAAACCTGACCCAGCTGGGGGCGCAGGTGAAATACTGCCACCTGGAATGCATCTGCCGCATGGCGGCGTACGCTTCCGTCCTGACGCAGTGAAACGCTGTTATACCCCCGGCCTGGGCGGTGCGCCGCACTTCTGGCAGGGCAGCAGGTTCTTGAACTCGCGGCTGTTGATCAGGTCAAAGGAAAACTCGGTCAGCGGCCACCACTGGGAAGCAACGGCGGGGCAGTGTTTGTCCGTGTGGTAATACTTGCCCTTGCCTTCCTTGTTGTAGTACACCACGATCGTGGGTTCGCTGGGGTCCTTGGTGACCTCGGGCGCGATGGTGGTGTTGATGACCATGGAGTTTTGGACGGACGCCCGCTGCTCCGCGGCCTCGTTCACCGGCACCAGATCCAGCGAATTGGGGTCCACATACCACACGTCGTTGGTTTTCACCATGCGCACGTTCAGGCGGTAATCGGCGGTTTCCCCGCCGTCCTGGAAGGTGGCCCGCATCGTGATCACGCGGTTGGCGTTGGCGTCGCTGCCGTTATCATTCTCCACATGCCAGTCCAGGGGAAGATTTCCGCTGAGGGCCTGGAACAGCACGTTTGTCGGCGCCTGGGTGGAATTGACCCAGGCGGGGCTGCAGTATTTCAGGATTTCCTGAATCTGGTTTCTGCTCCAGGCGGTGAAAAATTCCTCCAGCCGCCGCTGCGCCTCGGGCTTGAGGCTTTCTGGATCGGTGGTAGGCGCGGGCGTTTCCGTGGGCATGGCGTTCAAAAGCGCCTGCTGATCCTGCTGTACGGCGGAGGGCGGATTGTGCGCGGCGACCCGCAGCGCTTCGGGCGACTGCTGGTTCATGAACAGCGCCAGGCCGATCACCACGGCCAGGGCGGCGTAAACCACCGTGAGGGTGTTCCGCGCGCTGCGCACGAAGGCGCCTAAAACCCACATGGAAAGCACGCTCACCGCTGTGATGGCCAGGAACGCCCAGCGCAGCTCGTTGCTGGGCAGAATCAGCGACACCAGAAACAGGACGGGCAGCACGAAGGACAGCACCGCTGATAAAAACACGTGGCGCTGTATGCCCTGGGCTTCGCCCTCCTGCGGCATCTGAGCCCAGCCCTGCTCTTCGCTTACTTGCTGCGGAGCGGGGCGCTTCTTCTCCTGCCGCTTGCTTTTCATATTGTACATGGGCGATTCGTTATACTGACCGCGGTTGGAATTCATGGTTTGCTCCTTTGGATTAGGGATTAGGCAGTAGGGAATAGGCAATAGGCATTAGATATTAAGAAACGGCATCAGGTGTGCCAAGGTTAGAAACCATCATAACGATTGCCTAATGACTATTGCCTGATCTCCAACGTCCTGCCTCACTCGTCAATCTGCACCTTGTCCCGCCCGAACACATCAATCAGGCTGGACAGGCTCTGCTCCTGACGCCTGCCCGCGTCCGGGTCGGGCGGGGGAAGCTGGGACGCGGCCTCGAACCTGGCGTTCAGGCTGCCGCTTTGGTTGAGCGCCGCTTCGATCTTGGCCTTATGTTTTTCATTGGACAGCATGTTCTGGAAGATTTCTTCCCCCGGCAGGAACAGCGCCTTATACACGCCGTCCTGATACCCGCCGTACTTTGCGCGGGACAGGGGGCCGTAAATGGAGGGCTCGGTCTTTTTGAGCAGTTTGAGCATATCGTTCCATACGTCCTTCGGCGCTTTGCTGCCGTCGGGCACAGGCGTTTCCACAATCGGCGCGGGTTTGGGAGCGGCGGCTTTCCGAGGAGCCTGTCCAACCGTTTCCGCAGGCGCGGAGGCGACGCGCACGCCGGTGGCTTTCAGCTCGGCCAGCTCGTGCTCCAGCTCGGCCACGCGCTCCAGCAGGGCTTCAATATCTTTTTCTTCCGGCTGGTCGCAGGCGCGGAGGGCGAAGATTTCCAGCACCGACCGGGCCGACGCCGCCCAGCGGGTGTCCGCCTCGGCCTTCATACACAGATCCAGCACCCGCAAAAGCCGCTGCTGGGAAAACTGCTTGGCCTGGTCGGCATAGCGGCGCATGTTTTCCCCGCTGGCGCCCGGCAGCGCTTCGCCGGGGCCGCAGAGCATCGCCGCCATCAGCAAGCGCAGGTGGGCGGACACGTCCTTCAAAAACACCTGCACGTCCCGCCCACCGCGCATCAGTTCGTCAATTCGTTTCAGGGCTTCCGCCGCGTCCTTATGGGCCAGCGCGTCGGCGAAGGAAAACAGGAACGCCCGGTCCGCCGTGCCCAGTGCGGCGCGGACATGCTCCTCGGTGATGGTTTCGCCGCCGCCCATGCACATATCCAGGATGGACAGGGCGTCGCGCATCCCGCCTTCGGCGGCGCGGGCGATCAGGTTCAGGGCTTCCGGCTCGGCCTTTTCTCCACTTTCCGTGACGACATGCTCCAAATGCCCGGCGATCTGATCTTCGGAATAGCGGCCAAAGTCGTACCGCTGGCAGCGGGACAGGATGGTGGAGGGCAGCTTCTGTGGCTCGGTGGTGGCCAGGATGAACACCATGTATTCCGGCGGCTCCTCCAGCGTTTTCAGCAGCGCGTTGAACGCGGCGTTGGAGAGCATGTGCACTTCGTCGATGATGTACACCTTGTATTTGCCGAACTGGGGCGGATAGTCCACCTTTTCCAGCAGCTCGCGGATCTCTTCCACGCGGCTGTTGCTGGCAGCGTCCATTTCGTACACATCGAAGGACGTGCCGCTTTCAATCATCTGGCAGGAGGCGCATTCCCCGCAGGGGTCGCCGTTTTTGGGGTTTTGGCAGTTGATGGCCCTCGTCAGGATGCGGGCGGCGCTGGTTTTGCCCGTGCCGCGGCTGCCGCAGAACAGGTAGGCGTGGGCGATGCGGCCCGTGTTCACCTGGTTCCGCAGCGTGCGCACGATGGCCTCCTGGCCCACCATATCCGAAAAAGTCTTGGGCCGCCAGACCCGGTACAGGGCTTGGTACAACGTTGTGTCCTCCATTCTATAAGCGGGTATCTGTACAGCCACAGGGAAAAAAGTCCGAAATCCTTTATGGCTTTCTCGGAAGGGGGTCTGGCGGAAACCGCTCTTTGGCCTCCAAAGAGTGGTTTCCACCAGAACACACCCATCTTATCTCAGCGCTTCCATCCGCCGCTTAAGCACATCCGGCGCGGCGACGGAATAGCCGAAGAAGCCCAGCGCCTGGCCCAGGGCGTAATAGTTGCCGTGGTTGTAAGCTATCAATTTCGCTTTGCTGTAATCGATACGGCCCGCTTCGTCCATGAGATCGGGCTTGACGCCCACCCGCTCGATTCGGCCCAGAAACAGGTCATGGCTGCCCAGCTCCTGCACCGACGTGACCTTGCAGGCCAGATACAGCGGACATTCGCCGATGGCGGGCGCGGCAAAGTCCGGCACGGATACGGGGGTCAAATGCCGCTCGGCGAACTTATCCACGTCCCGGCCCGATTTCACGCCGCAGTAGTCCATGTCTTTCAGCTGGTCTTCCCCGCAGAGGTTGATGATAAACTCTCCGGACTCCCGGATGATCGGATGGGAAAAGCGCTCCTTCCGTACGGAGATGGAGCACATGGGCGGGTCGGAGCAGACCGTGCCTGCCCAGGCGATGGTGACGATATTGGGCTTCTGTCCCGGCAGGGCGCAGGATACCATCACCGCGGGCACCGGGGCCAGCAGCGTGCCGGGATTGAGAGGGATAAATTGTTCGCTCATCATCATTTCTCCCTTATTTTTGACTGTTTCTGTATGGCTTTCTTGGAAGGGGGTCTGGGGGAAACCGTTCTTTTTTACACCCGCGCCGCGTTCTCCCCGGCGATGAGGCCGGAGGCGAAAGCAAATTGCAGGTTGAAGCCGCCGCAGTCGCCGTCCACGTCCAGCGCTTCCCCGGCGGCGAACAGGCCGGGACACCTGCGGGATTGCAGGGTGCGGGGGTCAAACTCGCTGCCCCGGATGCCGCCCGCGGTGACCTGGGCGTTTTCCATCCCGCGCACACCAAGAATCGGCGCGGGGAAGGCGGCCAGGTGCTTTGCCATATCCGGCAGGCTCATGCCTTTCAGCCGTTCGGCCAATAACCGGGGCGCCAGTCCGGTGAGCAGCGCTCCTTGCAGCAGGGTATGCTGCCGCTCCTTTAAGCATGACAGAAGCAAAGAGACATTTTGAAAGGGATCAGCCGCTTCCACCCGGTCATAAATCCGGGGAATCAGGCCCAGCATGGGGGAAAAATCCAGGTACAGCGTGGGCTGCTTTCCTTGGTTTAACAGTTCCCCCGCTCTGCGGGACAGCTGCATGGCGCACACCCCGCTGACGCCGTAATCGGTGAACAGCGCTTCCCCCGACGCGGCTTCGACGGGCTTTGCCCCGTCGCATAACGTCAGCCTGGCAGGCAGCCGCAGGCCGCTGAGGCCCTTGACCGCTTTCTTCTCCGTCACCAGCGCTGTCAGCGCGGGCCGTGGAGAAACGAGGGTATGCCCCAATTTCGTCAGCAATTGGTATGCCCCGCCGTCATGACCCAGCTTCCCGCCCGCCATGCCGCCGAAGGCGGCGACCACGGCCTTGGCTTCAAAAGTTCCCTGGGGTGTGACGGCCTGAAAGCCCGCTTTCGATTTCGTCAGCTTCGTCACTGGCGCTTCACAGACAATCTGTACATGCTGCCTGTCCAGTGCCAGCCGCAGCACGTCCAGCACCGCCGCCGCCTGTCCGCAGGCGGGATAGACCCTGCCGCCCGCTTCCTCGATGGTCACAAGGCCCAGCTCCGTGAAAAAGGACAGCACCTTTTCCACGGGATATGCGGCCAGGATCGCACTGGCCAGGGCGGTATCACCATTGTACCGCATTGCGCCCAGATTGGCAAGATTGCACCGGCCGTTGCCGGATGCCAATATTTTTCTGCCGATGCGCGGCGCGGCTTCCAGCACGGTCGCCTTCGCGCCCCGCCGTGATGCGGAAAGCGCGGCGGTCAAACCCGCCGCGCCTCCGCCGATGATGATCACATCGTTCATGTTTTTATTTCTGTCCGCTGATGGAGTGCTCGTACGCGTACTGAATGGCGCTCTGCGCTCCGAAGTAGTTGTTGTAGCTGGCGTCCGGGTCCACGATGTTGCTGGTGTGCGTCCGGCTGTTGGTGAAGTGGACGCAGAACTGGCCGTTATAGCCGTTGTTGGGGATGCGGTCGCCGGAGTAGTTATGGGGAATGCCGTACACGGAAGCGCAGAAGGTGCGCCCGCCCACGGTGACCCAGGTGGGACGGCGGCGGTAGGACTGCAGCTCGCTCTCGCGGTCCTCGATTTCCTGGGGCTTGCTGACGCCATAAATGGCGCAGATGGCGGCGGTGTCGGCGGTGTCCACGGGTTCGCAGTCGGCATGGTTGCCGCCGTAGAGACGCTGGGCCTTGAAGGAGATGCCGGTGTATACGTCGGTCAGGATGGCCACGGCGCCGTTGGGCCAGATATCCTGGATGCCGCCGTTGAACCAGTCGATCTTTTCCACGGGATAAAGCGTGACGGAGGTAGAGGAGCCGTCCACATACTGGCTGGCGGTGCCGCCGTTATAGCCGGGCGCGGGGGTCACGATGACCTGCGTGCCGTACAGGGCCTGCTGGGTCTGGATACCCGCGATGCCGTCGGCGGTCAGGCCCTTGGCCTGCTGGAAGGCGCGCACAGCAGTGACCGTGGTGTCCTTGTAATTGCCGTCCACCTCGGGACCTGCCAGGTAACCCAGCTGATACAGCCTGTACTGCAAAGCGTACACATCATCGCCGGAATCACCCTTGGCCAGGCTGCGGTAGCTTGTGGCTGGCGGAACGACAGGAGCGGAAGGATTGGCTTTCCGCGCGTTCTTTTCAGCCTGGGTCAGCACGTGGATGCAGTCGCCGCGCACCCAGCCGGTCACCTTGCCGTAGCGGATATTGAACCAGTAGTAGTTATTGTTCTTGGCCGCGTCGGGAGCAACGTACTTGCCCAGGTAGGTGACCTCGGTGTTGGCCTTGTCGATCATGTAAATATCCCGGCCGCTCATGGAAGCGCTGGCGCGGATGTTGACCCGATCCAAAGTGGTGACGGCCAGATCGCTCAGGTCTTCCAGCACCGGCGGGGCGGTGGGTACGGCGGTGGTGCCGGGGATCGGAGTCGGGGTGGCGTTCATGGCGTCGTATTCCGCGTTGCTCAGCACGCGGGCATAGCCGCCGTGCAGCCAGCCCACTTGGCCGGCGTAAGTCACCTGATACCAGGTGATCTGGTTCTTGGTGCCCAGGCCGGTGGTCTGGGTGGTGGTAAAGCGCATCACGCTGCCCAGCGGCACCTGGCCGATGGCCGTTGCTTTTGTGCTGGGGCTCTGACGGATATACACCTTATCCGCCGTGGTCATGATATAATTGCTGTTGCCGGGCCGCGGCGTGGCGGGGCCGGGCGTGGGGGTGGCCACCTTGCCGGAGCGCTGGAATTCCTCCAGCTGCCACTCGGCCAGCTCGAACACGCAGTCGCCGCGCAGGTAGCCCCGCAGGCCTTCCTTGGTCTGCACGGGATACCAGTCGTAGCCGTTCCTGATCACCGCGCTGATCTGGGGCAGTACGGTGCCCTTCTGCTTGATCTGGCCCACGATGTCGCCGTCAGTATAGGGCGTGGCGCGGAGCCATACGCCGGATACCTTCGTGGCCACATAACCGATGCCGGCAACAGGGCTGCCGGTGGGCAGCGCGGGCGTGAGGGCGTTCCCCTGCGCGTCGCAGACCTGAGCCATCGTGGCCAGGATGAAGCCGAACGTGCCCCTTTCAGGCCAGAACACTTCATACCAGGTTTCCAGCGATGTGCCGTTCTTGGTCGTCACGTTAAAGTACGGCAGCACGGTATCCTTCGCCAGCTGGGCGATGGTATTCCCGCCGGGCGTGGCGCGCAGATTCACACCGCCCTTGAGCAGCTTGATATAACCCTGGCCGCCGCCGGGAACGAGGGGATTGGGCGTGGGAGTCACGATCACCGCGGGCGCCTGGGTAGGCGCGGCGATGATATTGCCCTGCGCGTCGCAGTAGCTGAAGCAGTCGTTGCGGATATAACCGGTGATGTTGTTTTCCTTGACCTGCACCCAGATGAAACCGTCGATCACAGCGGAGGGACCGTCGTAGTAGGGCAGCACCTTGCCTATGGGCAGTTTGGATTTATCCGTCTCGGTGAGGATTTTTCCGTTGGGGTTTTCGCGGATATTGACCTTGTCCTTGATCAGCTTCACATAGCCCTTCACGCCTGCGGGCAGGACGGGAGGGGTGGGCGAGGCGGTGACCACTACACCGTCGGGCAGCTGATAATTGGCCAGCTCATACGAGTTGAGCACCCGCATGGAAGTGGCGGGCAGATAGCCCATCGTATCGTTGTATTTGATAAAATACCAATCGTTGGCCGTGAAGCTTGTGGGCTTGGACAGAATTGTTACCACAGTGTTCAGACGCAGCACGTTCACCGTGGTGCCGCCGGGAGACTGACGCATATTCACGCCGTCCACCAGCACCAGACCGTAGTTGGTATTCCCCTGGGGAGCGGCGGTGGGCGCCGCGGTGGGCAGGCCGGTGGGCACATACCAGGGAGCGGGGGTCGCCGTCACGGTGGAGCCGACCAGGATAAAATAGTCGCCGTGGATGTAACCGGTATACGTGCGGTTGGGATTTTGGGGCGTGCCGCCCTTGACCTTGTACCAGGTGGTCTTGCCCTTGGTCTGCACATCCAGCACCGTCATGGTCCAGCCATAGGGCAGCCTGGCCCAGAAGTCGCCCGCGGTGGACATGTCCTTGCGGAAGAATACGTTGTCCTGCGTAACCATGCCCAGCGTCTGTCCGGCGACGAGCGTGGGCGCGGTATAAGCCGTGGGAACAGGCGCCACGTAAGCCGGGGCGGCGGTCGGCTGGATCATAGGCACTGCCGTCTGCGAACTGACGTAATTGGTCTGCGCGATACGCTGATAAGTGCCCTCGCGGATATAACCTTCATTCCCGTCATACCCGATTCGCAGCCATTCGTAAGCATCCTTCGTGGAGAAAGGAATTACTTCAAAATAGGCCACCATCGTTCCTTTGGGAATGGAGAAACCGATTGGCGAACCAGCCGGCGCGTCATAGATTGTGGCGTCGCCGTTCACGATGAACACATATCCCAGGACAGTGCCGGTGGGGATGATCTTTGGAATGGTTTCCTTGACCGGTGTATCCGCAGCAAAATTGGTATAGATCCCTGCCTCAGGATCAGTATGGAAATAGTTTCCCTGAACAAAGCCGTAACGCTCTTCCTCTTCGGGCGACATGACTTTGACATAGTTGGACATCACATAACCTGTTTGATACTTTACAGGGTCGTTTTCACCAACACCGATATTGGTTTGCACATGATACCAAGTCTGGCTGCCTTTGGTTATACTTCCAAGAATTTCCATCACCCAGTATTCCGGAAGCCGGGCAAGCGGATAGTTTGCGTTGTCATCTGTGTTCGGATCACGGCGGAAATTGACGACTCTGTCTCCACCTGTCCCAGGAATGAGCACATATCCATGCTGTGTCTCAGCCTGTGCTACAGGCGCTATAGACAGCACCAGCACAACGAACAGCACGGCGGCAAGCAACCGATTGAAAAATCCTGTCTGCTTCATAAAATCAACACTCCATCCACTTGTGTTTTCCCGGCGTTCGAGCCGGTTCACGCTGGAAGACGTCAAAAAGTGAAATTTCGACCTTTCTGTTACATTCTATTACATTTTTGTTACAAGGTCAAGAGTTTTTATAAATTTTGTTACAATTTTTAGAACGGATCGTTAGATTCATTTTCTTTTCCTGAGGCATGATTTATGGTATACTATAATAGAAAAAATAGATGATTACGATGAGGAGGTGTGTCGCATGGATATTATTTCTATTTTGGAAGACAAAAAACATGGCCGGGCCCTGAGCCGGGAACAGATCGCTTACTTTGTGAAAGGCGCGGCGGATGGTTCCATCGCCGATTATCAGCTGACGGCGCTGCTGATGGCCATTCGCTTAAACGGCATGGACGCGCGGGAAACCGCCGATCTGACCATGGAAATGGCCGCCTCCGGCAATATGCTGAACCCCGACGTGGGCGGCACGCCCGTGGATAAGCATTCCACCGGCGGCGTGGGCGACACCACCACCCTGGTGCTGGCCCCGCTGGTTGCGGCCTGCGGCGGCAAGGTGCTGAAAATGAGCGGGCGCGGCCTGGGCCATACCGGCGGCACCATTGATAAACTGGAAAGCATCCCCGGCATGCGCGTGGAGCTGCCGGAGGAAGAATTTGTATCCATTGTTCGCCGTGTCGGGTGTGCGGTGGTGGGCCAGAGCCCGCAGCTGGCCCCGGCGGACAAGCGGCTTTACGCCCTGCGGGACGTAACCGCCACCGTGGACTCCGTTCCGCTGATCGTGAGCAGTATCCTGTCCAAAAAGTTCGCGGCAGGCGCGAAAGCCATCGTGCTGGATGTGAAGGCCGGGTCAGGCGCGATCATGCCCACCCTTGACGCCTCCATCGAACTGGCAAAGGCGATGGTCAGCATCGGCGACCACGCGGGAAGAAAGATCGTGGCGGTGGTCAGCGGCATGGAAGAGCCGCTGGGCTCCCATGTGGGCAACGCCCTGGAAGTGAAGGAAGCCATCGACATTCTGTCTGGCCGCGCGGCGGGGCCGCTGAAATACGTGAGCCTGTTCCTGGGCAGCCAGATGCTGGTCGCCTCGGGCGTGGCTAACAATGAAGAAGAAGCGCTGACCAAATTGAACAGCGCTTTGGAGAGCGGCGCGGGCCTGCGCAAACTGAAGGAAATGATCACCGCCCAGGGCGGCGACTGCCGGGTGTGCGACGATGTATCCCTGCTGCCCAAAGCGCCGGTGCTGTATCCCGTCAAAGCGCGGCAGGACGGTTATCTTTCCCATGTGAACGGCACGGCCCTCGGTCTGGCCGCTCAGCGCATGGGCGCGGGCCGCATCAGCAAAACGGACAAGATTGACCCCGCCGTCGGCTTCGTGATGGAAAAGCGCATCGGCGATTTCGTCAAGGCAGGGGACACCGTATGCACCCTCCACGCCGCCAGCGAACAGAACGCCAAAGAAACCGAACAGCGCATTCTGGACGCGCTCACCTTTGTCAGCGATCCCACCCCTAAGGCCCGCCTGCTCTACGCGCTGGTGAAGCCGGAGGGCGTGACGGAGCTGAACGATTAAGCAAGTTCTAAGCGCTAAGTTCTAAGCAAAGAATGATTGTCAATCTGTTCCTGAGCTTGAAGCGCAGAACCATCTGAATGCTTAGAACTTGGAACTTGAAACTTTGATCCCGCGTCTGCCTATATTTCTCTATTGCCGGAGGCATGACTCCTTATGCGAATCGACCTTACTTCGCCTGTTGAACTGTGGCATTGCAGGATTCCCACGCCGGATGATCCTGTATTGACCATGCAGATTTACAACATGAGCGATAAAGATGTGCGCAGCATCCAGGTTTGCGTACACTGCTATGACGCCGAGGGCGACCAGTACGCCCGCCACGTGGAACGGCTGCAGGGCATTGACGGCCCCGGGCGGCATGTGTTTGAAGCGTCTCTCGAGGTGGAAGAAGCGGAATACGCCCAGGATCTGGAAGTCATCATCGAAAAGGTCTGGTTTGACGATAACACGATTTGGCGCAAGGGGCTGGCCGAGCCTCTTGAATTCAAACCCTCCCCCCTGCTGAGCGGTCCGCAATTGCAGGTGATGCAGGAACTGGCCGGCCCCGACGCCGCCAGCTATCCCAGCGACCAGGGAGCTGTTTGGGTCTGCGTCTGCGGCCGGCCCAATTCCGCCCATGAGGATACCTGCCGCCGCTGCCGGCGCGACAAGCACGCCATTTTTACCAAGCTGAACGAGGCCGCCATCGAGCGTGTGCTGTTCACGCGCCAGTCCGCCATCGAGGACGAGCAGCGCCGCCAGCGGGAGGAAGCCCGCCGCCAGGCCGCCGTCAAGGAAGCCCGGCAGCGCCGCCAGCGCCGGAGGCGTCGGATCATCCTGACTGCCCTCATTTCCATCCTGCTGGTGATCGGCCTGTTCTACGGCGTTTATTTCCACGGCATTCCCTATTACCGTTATTACCAGGCCAACCGCACCCTGGAAAACGGCCAGTTTGACTCCGCGAAGGCCCAGTTCCTGGCCCTGGCCGATTACCGCGACAGCGCCGACCTGGCGCAGGAATGCGATTACCGCGCCGCCATGAACGCCCTGAACGGCGGCACTTTTACCTCTCTCCGGGCAGCCCAGAGCGGCTTTGACGCCCTGGGGGACTATAAGGACAGCGCCACCCGCGCCCAGGAAGCGCGGTATGTGTACGCGGAAAAGCTGCTGGCCTCCGGCAATTGGGCGGACGCCATCGCGCTGTACGAATCGGTGCCCAATTACAGCAACGCCCGGATGCGCCGCAGCCAGGCGGAATATGAATGGGCGCTGGATCTGATGGGCAAAAAGCAATACGCGGAAGCCCGGGACAAATTTATGTCCCTGGGTTCTTTCCAGAATTCCGAATCCAACGCCAAGGAATGCCTGTACCAGCCCGCACTGGAAGCCCTCGACTACGGCGGCGACCCGCTGACCGCCATCGAAACGTTTAAAGAGCTGGGGGATTACCGGGATTCCGCCTTCCAGCTCCAGCGCGCGCATTACGCGGCGGGCGACGCGGCCTTCCGCGATTCCGATTATGAAGCCGCCGCCGAATATTTCCTGGCTGCCGGGGATTACTCCGATGCTTACCGCAGGGCCGCGGCGTGCCTGTACACGCCCGCCGTGACCGCCATGAACGAGGGCGACTATCAGCGGGCCGCCGAAATGCTGGAAAAGATCAGCGGTTATCAGGACTCCCGCGCCCTGCTGATGCAATGCTACTATTATATTGGCGCCGCGCTGATGGCGGACGGCGAATACGCCCGGGCCGTGGAATATTTCGATAAAGCGCCCGATCTGCTGGCCGCCCAGGAAGCGAAAAAGGAATGCGTCTACCGCCCCGCTCTGATGATGCTGGAGGACGGCGACCAGGAAGGCGCGCTGGCGCTGCTGCAAACCATTTCGGACTACGGCAACGCCACCGCCTACATCAACCAAATCCTCTATGACCGCGCCATGACGCTGATGCAGCAGGAGGACTATGAAAGCGCCGCCGCGCTGCTTCGCCAGGTAGGCGAATATCAGGACGCCGTGTCGCAGCTGGCCCGCGCCCTCACCAACGCCGCCCAGGCCCGCATCGAAAACGGGCAGTATGAACAGGCGATCACCCTCGTGTCGGACGACAGCGATAATGAAGCCGTGCAGGAAGCCCTGCGCCGCGCGCGTTACCTGCTGGCAGCGGAATTGAAGGATCAGGGCGATTACGAAACCGCCCGCGGCCTGTATGAGGCGCTGGGCGATTATGAAGACGCGGCTTACCAATACCGCCAGTGCGTGTATCTGCTGGCCCTGGAAAAGGTGGACGAGGGAGACATGGCCGCCGCCATGGAGATGCTCGCCGCCATCGAGCAGGAGGATTCCACCGCCCGCGCCGCGCTGCAGGAGCTGGCTTATCGCGCGGGCGAAGAAGCTGTGACCGCGGCCGATATGGCAACGGCTGCCGCGATGTTCGAGCGGGCGGGGAATTACCGGGACGCCCAGGCGCGGGCCCAGGAATGCGCCGACGCTTACTGCGCCGCCGCCTATGAAACCGCTCAGGCCGCTGTGGCGCAGAAGGATTACCTGACCGTGATCGAAGCGCTCTCCCCCTTGCAGGAAGGCTTCCTGCCCGAAAAGTACGCCGATATTCCGTCCATGTACAAGGAAGCCTGCTATCTGTACGCCAACGAATTGTACAACGACCGCAGGCCTTTCGAAGCCTTGAAATACTATCAGCTTATTCCGGATTACCGGGATGTGGCCTCCTACCGTCTCGATCGGGCGGTGTATAAACTGATGGGTCAGTGGGAAACGGAGAAGGGACAGACGTTTGAATTCCGGGAGGACGGCTCGTGCAACCTGCTTGGTGAAGAAGCCTACTACTATGTGCCGAACATGTACGCGGTGAATACCGGCGACGAACCCAACCCCACCACGCTGACCTACGAAATCGTTTCGCAGAAGCAGAATGCCCTGACCCTCCGCAACACCAAAACCAGAACCACCTACCGCCTCAAGCGTGTGGAGGAAGAAGCCATCTGACCATGGAAAACGAAAACGTTAGCAAAGCGCCCCGTCACGAAAGAAAGCGGTTCCAGCCCTTCCTGTCCTACCGGATGTGGCCTGACGCAAAGCACCTGGACGTCCTGGACGGCGTCCGGGTTCTTTGTATCCTGCTGGTGGGGTGGTTCCATATCTGGCAGCAGAGCTGGCTTTCGCCCCAGTTTGAAGTGCTGGGCGAATTTGTCAGCCTGGATTTTTTGCTGCGCTCGGGGTATATCTGGGTGGACGGGCTGCTGCTGCTCAGCGGCTTTCTGCTGTATCTGCCCTACGCGCAGGCCGGGAGCAGGCTGCCCGCCGTCGGCGCGTTTTACAAGCGGCGGCTCATCCGAATATTACCTTCCTATTTACTATGCGTTGTGCCGATGTTTATTATCAGCTGTGTCCGGGGCGATTATTTGAAGACCTCCGACGCGGTATTGGACATCCTGTCCCACCTTACCTTCACCCACAACCTGTTTTATTTCAGCTATTTCCGTTCCCCGCTGAACGGCGCGCTGTGGACGCTGGCGGTGGAAATGCAGTTTTATTTGCTGTTTCCCTTCCTGGCCCGGGCGTTTCGGAAGCTGCCCATCGTTACGTATTTTGCGATGGCGGGCGCGGCCTTCGCGTTTCGTTATTATGCCTCGATGCAGGCGGACACCAGCATGTATTTCAATCAGCTGCCCGCGTTCCTGGATGTGTACGCCAACGGGTTCGTGGCCGCGTCGGTATTCGCCGCCCTGCGCAAACGGCTGGGCAATGAGCCTGACGCAAAAGTCCGCCTGCTCTTTACAGTGCTGATGGTTCTCTGCGTTTCGGTGCTCATGCACATCGCCCAGGCTCAGGCCTATTCCCCCTCCCAGGAGCTGATCCGTCAGGGGCAGATGGACCGCCGCTTTTCCCTGTCCGCCGCGCTTGCCTGCCTGATGGTCTGCGCCGCGTTCAGCCTGCCCATCATGCGGTTCCTGCTGGGCAACCGGGGAATGCATTTCCTTTCCCTCGTTTCCTTTCAGTTTTATATCTACCACCAGATGCTGGCCGTGAAACTGAAGGATTGGGGCTTTCCCCCCAGCGAGTTTTCCCAGCCTTGGATGGATGGCGATTACCGCTGGCAGCTTACGTATACCATTTGCTGCTTCGTGTTTGCTCTCGTCCTTGCTGCGCTGATCACCTTCCTGTTTGAGCGCCCCATCGCCCGCGTACTGCGCCGCAGAACGAAAGCGGAGAAATGAATCGGATGCTGTTCATTTTTCTATACGCGTCAACGAATGATCATGAGTAAAAGAAAAAAACAGCATCAGAAAGAACTGCGCGACAAAACAACAAGAGAGGTGTGCATATGAAAGTTATGTTTCAGAAATGGGCCATTGCCCTGCTGCTGGTATTCCTGCTGGTGTTTTCCGCTCAGGCGGAAGGCGTGATCCTGATCAACGGGGAGCTGGAGCCCAAGACGCGGGAGGAAACCCTTGCGATGCTTTCCGCCATCACGGACGTCTATGATCAGGACGAAGCGGTGGCGGCGGAACTGAGCGGGGAAATCGAGCTAAACGAAATTCCCGATCCCTTCGGGATGGATGAGAGCGAAACGATAACCATTTGCTCCCTCACACACGGGGGGCAGACCATGCGGTTTTTGATGGATATCATCGGAGAACCGGATGAGAACGGCCTGTATCCATTGTACCTCACGCTGCACGGCGGCGGCGAAGATGTGCCGGAGGGGAATGACGAGCAATGGATGTCCATGTATTATTATTACCGGTCAGCCGTGCAGAACGGTATCTACATTGCCTGCCGGGGAATCACCGACACATGGGATCTGCATTTCCGTCCCGAATCCTATCCGCTGTACGACCGGCTGATTCAGGCGATGATCCGTCTGTACCGGGCCGACCCCAACCGGGTGTATCTGCTGGGCTTTTCCGCGGGCGGGGACGGGGTGTACCAAATCGCGCCCAGGATGGCGGACCGCTTCGCCGCTGCCAATATGTCTTCCGGGCATCCCAACGGAGTGTCCCTGCGGAATATGATGAACTGCCCGTTCAGCATCCAGGTGGGCGTGCGCGACTATTACAGCGAAAGCGCCCTCCGCTGTGTTCGCGGAGCGGAATTTGATCAGGTGCTGAATGCTTACCGCGATGAGTACGGGTATGGATACGAGCATCAGGTGCTGGTGCATGTGCCGGCAGGGCATAATTACAACGATATTACCGCCGAGGAAGAGGCGGAAGTGCTCGTCAATCCAACCGTTTACGCTAATCCTGAGATCGTGGACACGATGATGGATTGCTTCCTGGACGCGCTGCAATCCATCCTTCGGGAGGATGATGTGAGCTTTCTTTCTTATTATCCCGCCGGGGAAAACGCCGCCTTCGACCAGGCCGTCCGGAAGATTGTGAAAGAGGATTTCCAGCTGGAAACCGCGTTCGTCAACGCCAGCGCGGTGGATTACGTATCCAGGTTTACCCGGAATCCCGCGCCGGACACCGTGGTCTGGGATCTGAGCACCCGGGCGGCCTCCCGGGAAGTGGACAGCTTTTACTGGCTGAAGGCGGACGCTTCCGTCACGGAAGGAACGATTGCCGCCTACCTGGACGCGGAGAACAACACCATCCGCGTAAATCCGGAAAACGTAAATGGGGATTTTTCCATTCTGGTGAACCCCGCGCTGCTGGATGTAGAAAATCCCATTCATATCATTACGCCGGAGGGAGAATTCGAGGTGCTTGTCCATCCTTCCGAGGAAACGATGCTTGCTTCTATCCTGGAAACCGGCGACCCGACGCTTGCCTGGGCGGCGGAAATCCCCTACAGTCTGCTTCATGAATAATTCCCGTGTTCATGCCAGGGGCGGCTGCTGACAGCTTTTGATGACCTTTCTGAAACAGGCGGTCTTCGATGTTGTGAACACGGTATGAACTTTTTGAAACTTGCTTGACATGGAATGATTGAGTGTGTAAAATAATTATGATCGGCTGAAAATCGGCGTTGTGTCGCGGCGCCGTGAAGCTGTTTTCAGGATACAGTTTGCTTTCCTTTTCCTTTTGCAGGCGTTATCGCTTTTCCATAAGGTCCGGCGCGGGGGGATTCCCTGCGGGGCCGTTGTGTTTGGGTGTTTATGCTTGCGTGCAACCAAAGCACGCGGTATCGGGATTCAGCTTTGCCGTACGAAAACGGGTTTGTTTTCGTGCGGTTTTTGGCCTATAAAATGATCAATAAAATTTGAGAGAAGAGAAAGGAAAGGAGGATGCAACAGAATGTCACCCATTATATGGATACTGCTTATCCTTGCAGCGGCGGCAGGCGGCGGCTATGGCGGTTATCTTTACCGCCAGAACGTGGCGGAAAAGAAAATCGGCCGTACCGAGGAATACGCCAAGAAGCTGCTGGACGACGCCACACGCAAGGCTGAGGACAATAAAAAGGAAATGATTCTGGCCGCGAAGGAAGAAATTCTGCATCTCAAAAGCGAGCTGGACAAGGAAAGCCGCGCCCGCAGGACGGAAATGCAGCGCTCCGAACGCCGCATCGAGCAGCGCGAGGAAACCCTGGACAAGCGCGAAGCGCAGCTGGATAAACGCAAGGATGCGCTGACTTCCCGGGAAGAAGCGCTGGACGAAAAATATGCCGACGTGCAGAAGCTCCAGGAGGAAGCCGAGGAAATCAAGCAAAAGCAGACCACGGAGCTGGAGCGCATCGCCACTATGACCCAGGACGAGGCCCGTCAGATGGTCATCGACCGCGTGCAGAAGGAAGCCTTCCACGACGCCGCCGCCACCGTGCGGGAAATCGAAAGCCGCGCCAAGGAGGAGGGCGAAAAGAAAGCCCGCAATATCATCGCCCTGGCGATCCAGAAATGCGCCGCCGACCATGTGGCCGAAACCACCGTCTCCGTTATCAACCTGCCCAACGACGATATGAAGGGCCGGATCATCGGCCGCGAGGGCCGCAATATCCGCGCCCTGGAGACCGCCACCGGCGTTGACCTGATTATCGACGATACCCCCGAAGCCGTGATCGTGTCCGCCTTCGACCCGGTGCGCCGCGAAATCGCCCGCCTGGCCATCGAAAAGCTGATCATGGACGGCCGCATCCACCCCGCCCGCATCGAGGAGTGTGTGGAAAAAGCCAAGAAAGAAGTGGAAAACCAGATCCGCGAAGCCGGAGAGCAGGCCGTTTTCGAAACCGGTCAGCACGGTATCCATCCCGAACTGGTCAAGCTGCTGGGCCGGATGAAGTACCGCACCAGCTATGGCCAGAACGTGCTCAAGCACTCTATCGAGGTCAGCCACCTGGCCGGCCTGATGGCCGCCGAGCTGGGCGCGGACGTGGCGCTGGCCAAGCGCGCCGGTTTGTTGCATGACATCGGCAAGGCCGTTGACCACGAACAGGAGGGCACCCACGTGTCCCTGGGCGGCGAGCTGGCCCGGAAGTACCATGAGAGCCCCGACGTGATCCACGCCATCCTGGCTCACCATAATGACGTGGAGCCCCAGACGGTGGAAGCCGTGCTGGTGCAGGCCGCCGACGCGATCAGCGCCGCCCGCCCCGGCGCCCGCCGCGAGAGCCTGGAAAACTATATCAAGCGTCTGACCAAGCTGGAGGAAATCGCCAATTCCTTCAGCGGCGTGGACAAGTGCTTCGCCATCCAGAGCGGCCGCGAAGTGCGCATTATGGTCAAGCCCGAGGACGTGACCGACGAGGGCACCAAAGTCCTGGCCAAGGAAATCGCCAAGCGCATCGAAAAGGAAATGGAGTATCCCGGCCAGATCCGCGTGAACGTGATCCGCGAAACCCGCAGCACCGAGTATGCCAAATAATCATATCCACCCAGAGCGCCGCCGGAAACCCGGCGGCGCTTTGCATTGGCACAACGGCACAGTCTCAATATCTTGTATGCGGTGCTCTGTTCAACCGCATCCTGATGCGTTCCAAAATTATTTTCACAAAAAGTTTACAAATTATCCAAAAACCCCTTGACAAAGATTGCTGGTTGCGTTATTATATCCCTGTCACCGAAACAGGGTGCACAAAACAGAAACCTATTAAAGGAGAGAACAACCATGAAAAAGATCATTACTCTGGTTCTGGCCCTCGCTCTGGTTCTGACCAGCGTTGTGGCGATCGCTGAAGCTGTTGAAGCTCCTGCCGCCCCCAAGGGAACCCCCAATGTCAAATCCTTCGCCACCATGA